>CAZTMB010000065.1:0-15756 GCA_964614695.1 uncultured Isosphaeraceae bacterium
GCCTCGAAGGCCTGATGCTCCGAGACCGTCTGCGCGAAGGCCGCGAGGAGCTCGCTCGGCACGCCGATCGAACCGGCGAGTTCGGCCGCGGCGCGATCGTGCGCCTCGAGCGTCGTGACCGGCACCACCGCGACGCGATCAAGATGCGGGAACGCACGGTCGCTCGCCAACCCAAGCCGATGTTCGCCGCGGTCGAGCGGGACGCGAGCGACCGTCTCCCATCGCTGCCCGGTCGGGAAGAACGAACCAGTGTCGCGGCCGAGGGCGGCCTCGGCGATCACCGTGCCGTCGAGCGAGACCGCGACCGGACGCGCTTCGTCGCTCGCGTAGCGCACGCGGATCTCGTGTTCGCCCGGCGTCTCGACCGCGAACGTCCACTCGACGCGTCCCGGGCCGCCGCCGTCGGATCGCACCACGCCGATTCCGACGCCCCAGCGGTCGCGATCGACCAGCAGGTTGACGAGTTCGCCGCCGTCCTCGGCCTCGCGCGACGCGGGCGCCGCGGGCAGGGCCCTCGCGGCCTCGAGCATCGCCGCGACCGCACCGAGCCAGCGCTGCTGCACCTCACGACGCGCCGCGGCGTTCGCTTCGTCCCGTGCTGCCGTCGCGGCCGCGAGGCGCTCGGCGTGGTCTCGACGCGCGTCGGCCTCGCCTCGCGACTCGGCGCCGCGCTCGAGGGCGCGGGCGACCGTCTGCAGCGAGGACATCGTCTTCGTGCTCTTGAAGACGCCCACGAGTGCGAAGTAGGCCTCCTGCGAGATCGGATCGAACTTGTGGTCGTGGCAGCGGGCGCAGGAGAGCGTCTGCCCTAGGAACGCCTTGCCGACGGTGTCGACCTGCTCGTCGACCAAGTCGAAGACCATCTTCTCCTTGTCGGGTTCGGCAAGGACCTTCGGGCCGATCGCCAGGAAGCCGGTTGCCGCCAGCGCGCCGGGCGCCTCGGCGGGATCGAGCATCTCCGGGCCGAGGTCGCCCGCGAGCTGCAGCCGCAGGAAGCGATCGAAGGGCATGTTGCCGTTGAAGGAGGCGACCACCCAGTCGCGGTAGCGATGCGCATTCGCGAACGCGGTGTTCTCGTCGACGCCGTTGCTGTCGGCGTAGCGGGCGACGTCGAGCCAGTGCCGTCCCCACCGTTCGCCGTAGGCCGGCGAGGCGAGCAGGCGATCGATCAGCCGCTCGTAGGCGCCGGGCGCGTCGTCGGCGAGAAACGCCTCGACCTCGGCGACGGTCGGCGGAAGCCCGGTCAGGTCGAGGGTCGCGCGGCGAACGAGCGTGCGGCGATCGGCTTCCGGCGATGGCGTCAGGTCGGCGCGATCAAGCGCGAGCGCGACGAACGCGTCGATGGCTCCGGGCTCCGCATCGGTGGGCGCCTTCCATGGAGCCGTCGGCGGCGCTGGATCGCCCATCGGCTCGTACGCCCAGTGGTTGGCGTAGGCCGCGCCCTCGGCGATCCAGCGGCGAAGGATGTCGATCTCCTCCGACGTGAGCGGCTCGCCCTTGGGCGGCATGCGCAGCTCGCCGTCCTCCGACTCCACGCGGAAGATCGCCTCGCTTCCATCGGGATCGCCCGGCACGATCGCATGGAAGCCCTCGCCGAGATCGGCCAAGGCATGCTCGCGAAGGTCGAGGCGAAGGTTCGCCTCGCGGCTCGAAGGATCCGGCCCGTGGCAGGCGAAGCACTTCGCTGCGAGGATCGGCCGCACGTCCCGCGAGTAGTCGATCTCGCCGGAAAGGGCGATCGAGGCTGCGGCGAGAAGCGAAGTCGTCAGCACCCGTCCATGAGACCGACTCGCGGGAGCGGAATCAACCCAAGAGGCGGAGAGGCGTCCGCGTCGCGGCGGCAATTCGCGACCGGTTCGCCCGCCGCGCGGCGATCGAGGGATCGCCTCCCCGGGGTGGCGGATCCGACCGCTCGCCGATACCTTCCCCGCCCGACCCGGCGGGTGTTTCGTTCCCGACGCCTGCTGCCTTTCGGCCAAGCGGACCTTCAGGAGCCCTCTTCAGGGATGTCCATCAGTCCACCCGTCCTCTTCTTCGTGCTTGGCATGGTCGCGGCCCTGGTGCGGTCCGGGCTGCGGATTCCCAAGGCCGTCACGAAGCTGATGTCGCTCTACCTGCTGTGGGCGATCGGCTTCACCGGCGGCGTCAAGATCGCCCAGAGCGGTCTCGATCAGCAGGCGATCTTCGCGATCCTGATCGGCACCGGCATGGCGGCGGTGGTGCCGCTGGTGGTCTTCTCGATCCTGCGCAAGCGGCTCGGCGCCCAGGACGCCGCGGCGGCGGCGGCCGCGTTCGGCTCGGTAAGCGCGGTGACGTTCCTGACCGCCGCCAGCGTCCTCGACGCGGCCGGGATCCCCTACGGCGGACACATGGTCGCGGTGATGGCGCTCATGGAGTCGCCGGCGATCGTCGTCAGCGTGATCCTCCTTCGCCGGGCCGAGCAGGCCGAGTCGCCGGAGGCGTCGCGCGCATCGACCGGCTGGGGCAAGCTGCTGCACGAGGCGTTCCTGAACGGACCGGTGCTGCTGCTTCTTGGAAGCCTGGTCATCGGGCTCGTGACGCGCGAGCGCGGCTTCGAGGCGTTCAAGCCGCTCTGCAAGGACCTCTTCAACGGCGTGCTCGTCTTCTTCCTGCTCGACCTGGGCCTGCTCGCGGCGCGGCGGCTTCGCGGGTTCCTTTCGCGGGGCTGGTTCCTCGTCGCCTTCGGCGTGATCTTCCCGCCGGTCTCCGCGGCCATCGCGCTGGGGCTGTCGAAGGTCGCCGGCCTCTCGATCGGCGACGCCACGCTGCTGGCGACGCTCGCGGCGAGCGCCAGCTACATCGCCGTGCCGGCCGCGGCCCGCATCGCGATCCCGAAGGCCGACCCGTCGATCTACATCGGGCTCTCGCTTGCAGTGACCTTCCCCTTCAACGTCGTGGTAGGCATTCCGCTCTACCTCGGCGCGGCGCGGCTGCTCTGGTCGGGGTGACCGACGCTTGAGGTCTTCGACCCGCCGCGCCGAGGCGCGACCGGCAGGCATCGACCGCTAGCGTCGAGGCCCATGGAAGAGCTTGCACGACGCCGGATCGAGATGGTCGAACTGCAGATCGCTTCGCGGGGGGTCCGGGACGTCCGGGTGCTCGATGCGATGCGCACCGTCCCGCGCGAGTCGTTCATCGAGGCGTCGATGCGCGAGTTCGCCTACGACGACACGCCGCTGCCGATCGAGGCGGGGCAGACGATTTCGCAGCCGTTCATCGTGGCGGCGATGGCCGAGGCCGCCCGCCTCCGGCCGGGCGATCGCGTGCTCGAGGTGGGCGCCGGATCGGGATACGCCTCGGCGGTGCTTGGCCTCATCGCACGCGAGGTCCACGCGATCGAGCGGCACGAGACGCTCGCCTCGCTTGCGAAGGAGCGGATGCGGACGCTCGGCTTCTCGAACGTGCATGTCGTCTGCGGCGACGGCACGCTGGGGCTTCCGGAGCATGCGCCCTACGACGCGATCATCGTGTCGGCCGGCGGCCCCGAGATCCCCGAGAGCCTGCTCGACCAGCTCGCCGACGGCGGACGCCTGGTGATCCCCGTCGGCCGGGAGCCTCGCTCGCAGGAGCTGCTGCGGGTCGTGCGAACGAGCGAAGGCCACTTCGATCGCGAGTCGCTCGGCCGCGTGCAGTTCGTGCCGCTCATCGGAACGGAGGGCTGGGCGGCGGACGGGACGCCGCTTCCCTTGCATCGAGCCGCCGCGCCGGCGAGGCTGCGCGGTTCGCAGCGCGAGCATCTCGCGGCGATGGTCGCCGAGCACTGCGAGCCCTTCGAGGATCTCGAGCGAGGATCGATCGATGGCCTGATCGTTCGTCTCGCCGACGCCAAGGTCGTGCTGCTTGGCGAGTCGACGCACGGCACGAGCGAGTTCTATCGCATGCGGGCCCGCATCACCCGCGAACTGGTCGAGCGGCACGGATTCCTCGCGATCGGCCTCGAGGGCGACTGGCCGGACGTCGCGATGCTCGATCGCCGCGTGCGTGGCGGCCCGGAGCGGGAGTTGCGCGAACGCGCCTTCGCGCGATTCCCGCAGTGGATGTGGCGCAACGAGGAGATGCGGTGCTTCGTCGCGTGGCTTGCCGAGCGCAACGGCGCGATCGAGTCTCGCGGCGAGCAGGCAAGCCTGCACGGACTCGACCTCTACAGCCTGCACAACTCGATCGGGGCGGTGCTGGACTACCTCGACCGGACCGACCCCGTAGCTGCGGAGACCGCGCGGGTGCGCTACAGCTGCTTCTCGCCCTGGGAGCAGGATCCGGCCACCTACGGCCGCGCGGTCTCGGCTGGCAGGCTCGAAGGCTGCGAGGAGGAGGCGATCGCGATCGTGCGCGACCTCTTCGCGAGGCGTCTCGAGTATCTCGAGCGCGACGCGGAGTCGTGGTTCGACGCGACCCGCAACGCCGAGGTCGTGAAGCAGGCCGAGCGGTACTACCGCGCGATGTACCGGTCCTCCGCCGAGAGCTGGAACCTGCGCGATCGCCACATGCTCTCGACCCTCGAGGCCGTGCTCGCCCATCGCGGGCCGCAGGCGAAGGCGATCGTCTGGGCGCACAACTCCCACGTCGGCGACGCCTCGGCGACCGAGATGGGCGCCCGCGGCGAGACGAATCTCGGCGAGCTCTGCCGAAGCCACTGGGGATCCGCGGTGCGGATCGTCGGCTTCGGCACCCATTGCGGACGCGTCGCGGCGGCGAACAACTGGGGCGATCCGGTCGAGTTCATGCGGATCCGCGACTCGCACGAGGACAGCTACGAGCGGATCTGCCACGACAGCGGCGTGCCGGCGTTCACGCTGCCGCTACGCGAGCCGTACTCGAAGTCGCTTCGCATGCAGCTCCTGTCCCCGAGGCTCACGAGGGCGATCGGCGTGATCTACCGGCCCGACACCGAGCTCGCCAGCCACTACTTCCAGAGCTCGCTGCCGCGGCAGTTCGACGAGTACATCTGGTTCGACGAGACCTCGCCGGTGAAGCCGATCCCGGTGCCGGGCGTCGCGGGCGATCCGGACACCTTCCCGTTCGCGCTGTGACGCGAGCGTTCAGCCCCACGCGGCGAGGAGCGTCGCGAGGTCCGCGCCGTCGACCGCGCCGTTGCCGTCGAGATCGGCCTCGCAGGCGCCCTTCGGCGGACACGCGCCCCACGCCGCGAGCAGGATCGAGAGGTCGGCGCCGTTGACGACGCCGTCGCCGTTGAGGTCCGCGGGGTTCGCCGTCGTCCGCGCGATCGAGATGTTGTCGAGGCGCACGTCGAAGTCGGTGAAGCCGAAGAAGTAGCCCGGCTGCAAGGTCGTGAACGTGATCGCATCGACGCCCGCCAACACGTCGGCGAAGGTCACCCCCGGCGGCAGGATCGGCTCGTAGGTCGTGGGGTCCTCCGCGCCGGTGCCTCCCCAGCCTGGCGGAAGCGTCGCCGAGCGTGGATCGAAGCTGACGCTGTAGGTCGTCCAGTTGCCGTTCGCGGCGGCGGAGATGTCGGTGAACAGGAACCACACGCTGTTCCACGGATAGCCGCCGGTCGCGCCGTCGTAGTCGCGGATCTCGACGAGCCACGGTCGCGAGACGTTCTGCCCGAAGAAGGCGATCTGGTCGACCTTGAGGTCGACGGAGATCGTGACCTCGGTCGCGGTCGTGTAGTCGCCGACGAAGGCGGGGTTCGTCGAGTTGATGAAGGTGATCCCGAAGTTGTTGAAGACCGTCCGGAGGTTGGCGCCGGGATTGCCGCCGGTCGGAACCACGCCGCTCGTGCCGCCGGGGCCTTGCGGACCCGACCAGCCTTCGGGGCCGTTGTCGAAGGTGACGCTCGTCACCTGAGCCGACGCAAGCCCTGTCAGCGAGGTTGCGAGCAGCAGCGGGGCGAGGGGCGATGCGGACGCCAGACGTCGTGTCATGGGAGATCCTTGTGGATGGACTCCAGTCTGACACGGGCTGACGGAAGGACAAGCGTGGGCCATTGGGATTGGTCGACCGAGACTGAGCGGGCGCCGATGGCGCCTTCCTTCCGAGGCCGTCCGACGCACGGGCAGCGCGTCGCCTTCCGGACCGATCGGGGCGAGGCAGGCCATCACGTCCACGTGATCGCCCGACGAGCGACGCGAGGCTTTGCCGCGTGACATGCCCCTTGCCCGCGGCACCCGCGACCCGACCCGAGATCAGCGTGGACCACGCGCGGCCCCCGATCCATCTCGAGGCGTCACGCCTGCCTTGTCGAACGTCGCCGGCTCGGACACCATGTCTGCCCCCGCGCCATGATCGGCGTCGGTCAGGAGCCGTCCCCATGGTCGAAGTGTCCGCTCGCTATCTCGGCAACCTCCGCTGCGAGGCCGTGCACGGCCCCTCGAAGTCGGTGCTTCTCACCGATGCGCCGGTCGACAACCACGGCAAGGGCGAGGCGTTCTCGCCGACGGATCTGCTCGCGGCGGCGTTGCCGTGCTGCATCATGACGATCATGGGGATCGTCGCGGCGCGGCATGGGCTGGCGATCGAAGGCATGACCGCCCGCACCGAGAAGGTGATGTCGAAGGATGCGCCTCGCCGCATCGCGAGCCTGCGCACGACGATCGAGGTGCCGCTCGCGGCGGATCATCCGCAGCGGACGCATCTCGAGAACGCCGCGGCGACCTGCCCGGTGCACAAGAGCCTGCATCCGGAGATCGACGCGGCGATCGAGTTCGTCTGGAAGGGCTGAGCGAGCCGACGCTCAGGGCTTCGGATCGGTGCGCGAGAGGATCGCGAAGGTGACGACGGGCTTCTCGCCGGGCTGGGTCCTGAGGAGTTCGAGGCTTCCATCGGGCATCAGCCTGCCGAGCAGCGTGCCGTTCTCGGCCATCTCGACAAGGGCGATCGTGCCGTCGCGAAGGCTGGCAAGCCCGATGACCTTCTCCTCGTGCGACAGCACGACGCTGCCTTCGTGGTCGTGGCCATGGTCGCCGTCGAGACTTCTCCAGCCGATCGATCCGCGAATGTGGCCCTGATCGGCGACCTCGATCACCAGCACCTGTTCGACATGCGGATCGCCGTTGGCGTTGATGCACCACGCTTCGCCGGTCCAGGTGCCCACGAAGTCGGCGGGCTTGCGAGCCCCGACACATCCGGCCAGCAGCGGAAACGAAGCGATGGCGGCGGCGAGGGCGAACGCGGCGTGAGAAGGCATCGGCGGAGTCTCCAAAGTTCGGGCCGAAGTTGTAGCGGAACTCGATCGCCGGCCCGGTCGGGATCTCGTTGGAATCGGCGCGAGATCGGTGACAATGAACCCATGAATCTCGCCGACGTGTTCGATTCGTGCTGGCATGGCCTCGACCTCGCAGCGCGGGATCGCCGCCATCCGTGGCGTCTGCCGGTGCTCGCGACGCTGGCCGCGGACGGTTCGCCGGCCTCGCGGACGGTGGTCCTTCGCCATGTCGATCGCGCGGCTCCGTCGATCGCCTGCCACACCGACGCGCGAAGCCCCAAGGTCGCCGAGATCGCGTCGGAGCCCCGAGTCTCGTGGACCTTCTACGACCCGCAGGAGCAGGTGCAGCTGCGGGTGCGGGCGATGGCGACGGTGCATCTCGCCCGCCACGACGATCCGATCGCCCTCGAGCGCTGGGAGCGGACCTCGTTGTCGAGCCGCCGCTGCTACCTCGCCCCGCACGCGCCCGGCGCGGCGAGCGAGGCGCCGTCGGCGAACCTCCCGGAAGGGCTGCTTGATCGTTCACCGGTGCCGGGCGAGGACCTGCCGGGCCTTGCGAACTTCGCGGTCGTGGCGACCCGGCCGATCGCGTTCGACTGGCTGCTGCTTCGCGCGAGCGGCCATCGGCGGGCACGGTTCGTGCTCGAAGGCGAGGGTTCACCCGCCGCGACGTGGGTGGAGCCGTAGGGCGGAGGTGGGCGATGGACCGGATGGACTTGATGGCTTGGGACAACCTGAATTGTCCGAAGCACCAGCGCCCCAACCCGCCGTCGGCAGCCGATCACGGCTGCCCTTCGATTCAACCTCGGCTGTCCGAGGCAAGGGCAGCGCTTCGCGCTCCGTCGCCATCCGTTCACTCTGTCAAGCCGGCCCCAATCACGGCCCGCCGAGCGCCGCGAGCGAACTCCGTGTGACGTCGCAGCGCGCGAAGCACCGCTCACAACTCGACGATCTCGCCCTCCTCGGCGACCGCCATGCCCGCAGCCTCGATCTCGCGCCTCGCCGCGGAATCCGCCTTGAGCGCCGGGTTCGTGTGATTGAGATGGATGAAGCGGACCTTCGCGCGTTCCTCGGCAGGCAGGCCCTTCAGTCGCTCGATGGTCGTCCGGATGAACGGGTGCGGAAACCCGCTCATGTCGCGCCCGGGGATCTCGCCGTCGGCGAAGAAGGTCGCGTCGAGGTAGGCGACATCGACCTCGCCGAGCACGTCCTCGATTCGAACGCCCCACTCGTCCCACTCGCGCCATGAATCGATGTCGGGCACCCACAGCACCGATCGGCTCGGTCCGTCGATCCTGAACGCGACCACCTCGGAGAACTCGCTGCGATGCGGCACGAGGATCGGCACCGCGGCGAGCCCTTCGCCCAAGGGCGCCGGCTCGTTCGCGGCGAGCGGCCGCAGGTCGATGTTTCCGAAGGCGACCAGCTGGCTCCACGGCCCGTTCGTGCGCAGGAACTCCGCCATCCTCGGCATCGCCCACACCGGAATGCCCTTGGCACCGATCGACTCGTGCCCGAGGAACATCAGCCCGGTGTAGTGGCCGATGTGCGCGTGCGTGAGCAGGATGCCATCGACGACCGGCTTCACCGGACCGCCGGCGATTCGGTAGAGCTCGAGCGACTGGCGCCTGAAGTCCGGCGTCGCATCCACGATGAAGCGCGTGCCCGCACGTGGATCCACGAGGCCGAGGCTCACCGCCTCGCGCTGGCGCGATGCGTCGTCCCATCGCGGATCGAGGAAGCTCCCGGCCTGCGGCACGCCGCCGTCCTGCGCGATGCCGAGAACGACCGTGTAGGGGCGATCGGTTGGGGGAGCGGTCACGGAATGCTCCTTTCGCGGCGCGGCGCATGCCGCGAGGCAGGCCAGCGCGAACGCGACGGTCGCGAGGCGCCGCAGCATGTGCAGGGCGTCGCGATGGTCGTCGCGGGCGCATGAAGAAGGCCTCGCCCGGCGTGGGCGAGGCCCTGAAAAGGCCGATCGGAGTCGATCGCAGGCGGAGGACATCGCCAGTGCGTCAGTCGAAGAGCCCGGCGAACGCCTGCGACCACTGCTGGCAGCCGCGTTCGACGGTGCCCATCTCGTCGAGCTTCTCCGAAGAGAACCGTTCGGTGTCGACGGTCGAGGCCATCGCGGCGACGACGGGTCCGCCGACGCCTTCGGTCGCGTAGATCTCGACCGCGCCGTAGCCGTAGCCGCGCTTGCGCATCTGGGTCTGCGGGGCGATGTTGAGCAGCGGATTGTTCGGCTTGATCGCGGTGATCGCCGCCCGCACCACGAGCACCGGGCCGCTCCCGCCGCCAGTGCCGAGATTGTTCTGCAGGTCGTTGCGAAGCGTGGTGCGAACGTTCTCGAGCTGCTCGTCGGAGCACTCGATGTCGGCGTACGCGGGCACCTCGACCGCTTCGACCTGGATCGAGCTGTAGGAGGAGAGCGGCTTGATCGACCGGGCGGCCCACGTGCGGGTCAGCTTGTCGCCCGACATCGGCTTCAGCCGGATCGAGTCGGGCACGAAGCCCATGCGCGGCACCTCGGTCGAGCCTCGGCAGCCGGTCAGCGAGAGCGCGAGCAGGGCGGCGGGAAGAAGCGAGGCGAGCATCGCACGACTGGAGGAGCGCATGGCGGTGATGAATCCTGAATGGAGTGGCGGGATGGCGTCGCGTTCATCGCGTCGCCGAATGGGGAGACGAGCCGGTTCAGTCGATGAAACGGACGCGGCCGGTGTCGACGTCGTAGATCGCGCCCATCATCTGAAGGCGGCCCTCGTCGGCGGCCTTGCGAAGAATGGCGCTCCGCTCGAGCAAGGCGTTCTGCTGCCAGCGGACGTTCGCCTCGACCGCGGCGTCGAGGGTCATCTCGCCGCCGGCCGCCTTGATCGCCGGCTCGATCGCCGCGACGAAGGTCGGCATGTTGCCCGGCAGCGCCTTGCCCGCAAGGGTCGCCTCGACCGCGCCGCACTTGGTGTGTCCAAGGACGAGCAGCGTGTGCACGCCGAGGGCCTCGACGCCGTACTCGAAGGTCCCGGCCGCGCCGGCGTCCTCGAAGTTGCCCGCAACGCGCACGACGAAGAGGTCGCCCACGCCCTGATCGAAGATCAGTTCAAGCGGCACTCGCGAGTCGGCGCAGCTGAGCACGCCGATCGACGGCGTCTGCCCGTACGTTCCGGTGCTGATCACCCGTTCGTCGGCCCAGGTGTGGGCTTCGAGCTTGCCGTCGAGGAACCGCTGGTTGCCCGCAAGCAGATCCTGCTTCGCATTGCCCGCCTCGATGCGCGGCCGCGGGGTCGGGGTGTGCTGGCAGCCGAAGGCGCCGAAAAGGATCGTGGCGACGATGGTCAACGAGATGGTTTTCATGGGGGGGACGCTATCGGGGGCGGAGACCCTCCGCAAGAGGCGGATGGGTTCGCCACGCTGCCCCTGAGCCAAGGCGACTCACTCCGGCGTCCACCCGGCCCGCTCGAGGTCCTCTCGGCTTCCGATGTCGAGCCAGCGGCCTTCGAGCCGCTGTGCCTCCAAGGGCACTCGATTCGCGAGCCACGCCAGGAAGTGCCCCGGCGCATCGCCATCGCCGCCATCGGCGAGGTATGCCGCGACCTGGTCCGGCAGCTCCGCGGTGAGGAGGTACACCGCAATCGCGCTCAGGTCCGACTCCGGCTTTGCGGGCTTCTCGCGAAATCGGGCGATGCCGCGCCCGGTGTCGTCGAGCACGACCTCGCTGTAGCGACCCGCCGGCACCGGCGAGGGAACCTCGCGCACCACCAGCTGCCCGCGTCCGCGGCTCGCGAATCCGCGCGCCAGCCGCGCGAGTTCGAACTCGAAGAGGTTGTCGCAGGCGAGCACGAGCCAGGCGTCGACGTCCTCGGCGGATCCGAAGGCCGCGTCGGCGTGCTCGATCCCGAGCGCAAGATCGCGCACCGCACCGAGCCGCGTCTCGTTCGAGACCGCGCCGTCGTCGAGGACGGCGATCGGAAACGCCGGTGAGGCTTCCGCGCGCCACGCCTCGAAGTCGCGAGCAAAGCGATGGTTCGAGACGATCACGCCGTCGGTGACCGTTCCCATCGACTCGACCTGACGCAGCAGCCGGGTCAGGATCGGCGTGCCGTCGATCGAGAGCAGCGGCTTCGCGCGATCGGCGGTGATCGGATGGAGTCGCGTCGCGAAGCCGGCGGCAAGGAACACCGCCCGTGTGCGGATCGTCGGCAGTGCGACGGTCGGCCGCAGCGTCCGGTGCCCCATCTCGCGGCAGGCGTACTCGACCTCGGCCCGATGCGCTTCGTCGCGGCAGGCGAAGAGCGCGGCCCCGCCGGAGCCGGGGAACTTGGCGCCCGCGCCGAGCCTGCGGCCGAGGTCGACGAGCGATCGATCGATCGGATCGATCGGAAACACCTCGCTTCGCAGGTCGAAGTTGCGGTCGATGCATTGCCGGAAGCGTTCGAACGCCCCCGACTCGAGCGCCTCGCGTCCTTCGACGGCGTTCTCCGCCAGCGCCGCCATGACGCGGGCGATCGACTCGTCGCCCGCCCGCCAACGCGCGTGGATCGGCGCATGCACGTCGCCCGAACTCGCGCTGCCCCGGCCGTGCCACGCGATGAGGAGCGGCGGCAGCAGCGCCGGATCGAGCCGCTCGACCGAGGCCGCCGCGAAGGGATGCGCGAAGTCCATCGCGAGCAGCCCCTCGTGCGACTGCACCAGGCGATCGAGCGGTCCCGCGCGGATCCCAAGCACCTCGTTCTCGGTGCGCCACGCGAGTTCGGCCACGCGGCTTCGCGAACAAGGCATGCCGTACCAGCGCGACCACGCGCGGATCGCGGCGATGAGAAGGGCGCTCGAACCGGAGAGCCCGGCCTGGAAGGGAATGTCGCTCGTCGCGGAGAGCGCAAACGGCCGCGCCACTGGATCGACGCCTCGCTCGAGCAGCAGGCCCTCGAAGAGCGCCCAGCCGCCGCGAAGGATGCCGTCGGGAATCGCGATCGACTCGGAGTCGTGCAGCTCGACCGTCGCGACCAGTTCCTCGACCGCGAAGCCGAGGCCCTTGCCGCCGTAGAGATCCGACGGGTTTCCCAGCAGTCCGACGCGGGCGTGAGCGTGGGCCGAGAGAGTCATCGCACGAACATATCCGGCGTCGCGGCGCGACTCGCGCCGCGGCACGATTCGTCTCCACCCGCTTCGCGTCGGCCGCGGGCCGGCGCCTCCGCACGCCTGACGGCGCCGCGGCACCGCGAAGCGCAGCCGCCTCGTCGAGCAGGCGAGGCGATCCCGAGGGCCGCTCGTCCGGGCAAGTACACTCGCCACCGTGACTCGCGAGACCCCGTATCGCCCCGACGCCCGCGGGCTTCCGATGGTCCATCCGCCGGATCCCGAGCGGCTCGCGACCGAGCGGGCGTGGCTTGCCGAGGTCTCGCGCAAGCCGTGGCTCGCGCGGCACATCGCGTATCTCGCCCGAGGCGGGCCGGGGTATCTGCAGAGCGCGCTCACGCTTGGGGGCGGCAGCGCGTCGGCGTGCATTCTCGCGGGCGCGGCCTTCGGCTACGAACTTCTCTGGGTGGCGCCGCTGGGCATGATTCTCGGCGGCATCGTCTTCGCGGCGATTGCGCACCAGACCCTCTCGACGGGGCTTCGTCCCTTCGAGGCGATGCGGACCTACGCGGGCGGTTTCTTCGCGTGGGGATGGGCGATCGGCACGGTGATCGCCTCGGTGGTCTGGCACTTCGCGCAGTACTCGCTCGCGTCGGCGGTGCTCGTCGATCTCGCGGCGGTCGCGGGCTGGGAAGTCCCGCGCTGGGCGATGGGGCTTCTCATCCTCGCGTGGGCGGTGCCGACGGCGCTCTCCTTCGGATCGCGCTCGGGATTCCAGCGCGGCTTCGAGCGACTGATCCGCGCGATGGTCTGGATGATCGTCGCGCTCTTCGCGGTGGTCGCGATCCGCGTCGGCTTCGGCGATCCCGCGTCGATCGCGGCGGGCTTCGTGCCGAGCGTGCCCGCGGACCTCGATCTTCCGGGCGGCTCGGTCTCGGCGGTCGCGGTGGTGATCTCGGGGCTCGCGACCGCGGTCGGCGTGAACATGACCTTTCTCTATCCCTACTCGCTGCTCGCACGAGGCTGGGGCCGCGAGCATCGCGAGCTCGCCCGCACCGATCTCGTGATGGGCATGGTGCTTCCCTTCGTGATCGTCACGAGCCTGCTCGTCGTCGTCTCGGCGGCGACGCTCCACGAGGGCTTCAGCGGCAAGTCGATCTCGCCGGTCGAGGCGGCGAACACCCTCGGCTCGCTGCTCGGGCCGGTGTGGGGTCGGGTGCTCTTCGACCTCGGCCTGCTCGCGATGCTGCTGACGACGATCACCCTGCACATGGTCTGCTCGGGCCTCGCGTGCGGCGAGATGTTCAAGCTGCGGGTCGGCTCGCCGGGCTACCGCATCGCCACGCTGCTTCCGGCCCCGGGCGTGCTGGGCAGCGTCTACTGGACAAGCCTCTCGATCTGGGTGGCGGTGCCGACGAGCATCGTCGCGGGCTTCCTGCTGCCGCTTGCCTACGTCGGCTTCATGCGTCTGCAGGCGAGCCGCCGCTACCTCGGCGACGATCGCCCGCGCGGCGCCATCGGCACGCTCTGGCTTGCGGGCATGGCGCTGGCCACGCTCGTCCTCGTCGCGTTCCTCGGCTGGTATCTCCTCGAGAAGGGGCCGGGCTTCCTCGAACTGCTTCGGCCGACTCCGGAGGCCGCTTCGTGAGCAGGGCGCAGCGGGTGGCGATCGTCGGCACGGGATTCCTCGCCCGCACCCGGGTGCGCTGCTGGCGCCGCGTGCACGGCGGCGAGGTCGAATTGATCGTCGCCGCGCGGGACGAGGCGAAGGCCGCGGCGTTCGCGAAGGAGCACGCGCTCGACGGGGCCCTCTCGATCGACGCGATGCTCGAAGATCCGAAGGTCGCGCTCGTCGACCTGTGCGTCGCGAACCGAGCGCACCGTGAACTGTGCGAGCGCAGCGCGTCGAATGGCAAGCACGTCCTCTGCACCAAGCCGCTCGCGGCGTATTGCGGGCAGGGACTCGACGAGACCGCGAGCGCGGCGGAGGTCGCGGGCGTCGATCGTGCGACGATGTTCGCCCGCGCGGTCGAGGACGCCGACGCGATGGTCGCCGCCTGCAGGCAGGCCGGCGTGCGGCTCTTCTACGGCGAGAACTGGATCTTCGCGCCGTCGATCGAACGGGCCGCCGAGATGGCCGCGCGAAGCCGCGGGGCGATCCTCGAGTTGCGCGGCTGGGAGAGCCACTCCGGAAGCCACTCGCCCTACGCCCGCGACTGGCGGCATGCCGGCGGCGGCGCGCTTCTTCGCCTCGCGAGCCATCCGATCGGCGCGATGCTTTGGCTCAAGCGCCGCGAAGGCGAGCGACTGCGCGGACGCGCGACGCGGGCGATCGCGGTTTCCGCCGAGATCGCCGACACGACCGTCGCGGCAGGCCCGGACGCGTGCGCCGTCGCGACGGGCTGGCAGGGGGTCGAGAACTTCGGGGTCTGCACGATCGCCTTCGACGACGGCAGCCGCGGCGTCGCCTTCGGTTCCGACGCCATGCTCGGCGGCATGCAGAGCCATCTGACGATCCTCGCGAGCGACCATCGCTTCGAGTGCGCGCTTTCGCCGCAGGAGTCGCTGCGGGCGTTCGCGCCGAGCGATTCGGTCTTCGGAGACGCCTACGTCATGGAGAAGTCCGGGCCGGCGGTCGGATGGTCGACGCCGATGCCCGACGAGGATCTCGCCAGCGGTCAGCAGGGGCTGGTGCAGGCGGTCGCGGACGATCTGCGGCTCGATCGCGAACCCCGCTGCGACGGATCGCTCGGCGCGGAGGTCGTGCGCCTCGTCTACGCGGCGTACCGAAGCGCGGCGGAAGGCCGTCGCGTGACGCTGTGAGGAAGCCTCGCCGCGCGGGCCGCGTCCCGCAGGCTGACGCCTCGCCTGCCGGCGCAGTTGCGTTCTCCTCGACAAGAAACGAGAGTCCCGACTTCACCGATTCGTCGCGCTCCGCCGAGCCATGAGCCTGCGGTCGGCGCGGGGAATCGCCAACGGCCCGAGACACCCTGCGCGTCGAGCGCGAGGAGACCTTGCATGATCCGCCATCGCCCCCTGTGCTTGACCGCGGCTCTCGCCCTTGCCCTTGCGGCGGCAGCAGGCTGCAACCCGACCCGCCACTACGACGTCTCGCCGACGGGCGGCGACGCGATGCCGAACGTGCGCGAGATGACCCTCTACAACGCGCCGCCGATGATCGAGGTCTTCGACTACGGGTTCCCCGGCGGCAGTGCGGGCGACATCATCGTGTGGCACGCACCGCTCGCGAAGGCCCTGCCGACCAAGGACGCGCCCGACGTCGAGATCGGCCTCTGCACCGGCACCATGATCGTCGTCCGAAGCGGCGGCGAGCCGCTCGTCGGCGAGGACGGTGCCCGCGAGCACCGCATGACCCAGGTCGAGTTCGACTGGCACGGCTCGAACGACAGCCTGGTGATCACCGGCTCGCATCCCTACGCGCAGAACATGCCGCAGGCCGATCGGGCGATCGTGCGGGCGGTGGTCGGCGGCAC
>CAZTMB010000066.1:0-15664 GCA_964614695.1 uncultured Isosphaeraceae bacterium
CCGCTCGTCACCGGCGGCACCAGCACCGGGAGCGAGCAGGGGCTCCTTGGACTTGCCTTCCATCCGGACTACGCCAACAACGGCTACTTCTACGTGAACTACACCGGCTCGGGCGGGGCGACCACCATCCGGCGCTACTCGGTCAGCGAGAACAATCCCAACGTCGCGAACGTCTCGAGCGCCCTCACGATCCTGACCATCTCGCAGCCCTACTCCAACCACAACGGTGGCTGGCTCGGCTTCGGCCCCGACGGCTATCTCTACATCGGGACCGGCGACGGCGGTAGCGCGAACGATCCGGGCAACCGGGCCCAGAACACTGGCGCGAATCAACTGCTCGGCAAGATGCTCCGGATCGACGTCGACGGCGGCACGCCGTACGGCATCCCCGCGGACAACCCGTTCGCCAACGGCGGTGGCGACAACCGCATCTGGGCATGGGGACTTCGCAACCCGTGGCGGTGTTCCTGGGACCGCGAGACCGGCGACTTCTGGATCGCGGACGTCGGGCAGAACGCCTGGGAGGAGATCAACTTCCAGCCCGCGGGCGTTGGCGGCCAGAACTACGGATGGCGCTGCAAGGAAGGCAACGCCTGCACGGGTCTCTCCGGCTGCACCTGCAACAGCCCGAGCCTGACGAGCCCGATCCACGTCTACGCACACAACTCCTCGGGCGGCTATTCGCTGACCGGCGGATTCGTCTACCGAGGCTGCGCGATCGAAGGGCTGCAGGGAACCTACTTCTTCGCCGACTACGTGAGCGGCCGCATCTGGTCGCTGCGGTACGACGGCACCACGGTCTCGGACTTCCAGGTCCGCACGACGCAGTTGACGCCCTCAAGCGAAGGCTTCACGGTCAACCAGATCTCGTCGTTCGGCGAGGATGCGAACGGCGAGCTCTACATCGTCGATCAGGGTTCCGGCACCAGCGGGCAGATCTTCAAGATCGTGGCCGCTGACGGCTCGAACGGCTGCGATCCGGGACTCATCGGCGACATCGATGGCAACGGACAGGTGAATGGTGCCGACCTCGCGGCGGTCCTGAGCGCCTGGGGCACCAAGGGCGGCAGCGCCGACCTCGATGGTGACGGCACGGTGGGAGGTAGCGATCTCGCGATCCTGCTCGGCAACTGGACCGGCTGATCGAGTCGGACTCCGACCGATCGCGTCCTCTTCAGACCTTCGCGACGCCCCGGACTTTCCGGGGCGTCGCTGCATTGGAACCGCCGATCGCCCTAGTCGCGCCTCGTCCGCCGCGAGCACCGTTCGACATCGCCCTGTTCGCGACCCACAATTCCGCGGATGAGCCGACGCATCCAGCCTCCGACGCCTTTCGAGGTCGAGCAGGCGCTCGATCGACTCGCGCCCTTTCGCCTCGCGGAGTCGTGGGACAACGTCGGGGTGCTGCTTGCGACGTCGCGAGATCGGCTTCGACGGCTGCTGTTCACCATCGATCTCACCGAGCGGGTGCTCGACGAGGCGATCTCGAAGCGAGTCGACGGCATCGTCGCCTACCACCCACCGCTCTTCTCGCCGCTGAAGCGGCTCGCTGATCGCGACCGCGTCGAACGGACGATCCGTCGCGCTGCGGCGGCAGACCTCTGGATCGCCTCGCCGCACACCGCGCTCGATGCAGCGCCCGGCGGACTCAACGACTGGCTCGCCGGTCTTGCGGGGGCCGGGCGCCTTGAGCCGCTGCAGCAAGCCTCGGAGAGCCGACCTTCCGAGGCGTTCAAGATCGTCACCTTCGCGCCGCGTGGCGCGGTCGAAGCGGTCCGCACGGCCATGTCGCAGGCTGGTGCCGGCCGGATCGGCGCCTACGCCGAGTGTTCCTTCGCAACGGACGGCATCGGCACCTTTCACGGCGATGACACGACGAACCCCGCGACAGGCAGACGCGGTCGCCTCGAGCGTGCCGAGGAAACGCGGCTTGAGATGGTCTGCGGCAGCCGCGCTCTCGCGGCAGCGATCGCGGCGTTGAGGCGAAGCCATCCCTACGAGGAGCCGCCGATCGAAATCCACGCACTGCAGTCCGTTCCCCGCCTCGATGCCGGCGCGGGTCGGGTCAACCATCTCGAGGCGCCGACCGATCTCGCCTCGCTCGCGCAGGCGTTTCGCCGCGGCCTTGGCCTTGATCGCATCGACGTCGCCGAGGCGGCAAGCGGCGGGTCGAAGCGGAAGATCAGGCAGGTCGGCGTCTGCGCGGGCTCCGGCGGATCGCTGCTCGACGCGGCGATCGAAGCCGGCTGCGACGCCTTTCTGACCGGCGAGCTCTCGCATCACCGCGTGCTCGACGCGGCCGCGCGCGGCGTGGCGGTGCTGCTCGTCGGCCACACCGAGAGCGAGCGAGGCTACCTGCCGCTGCTTGCGAAGCGATTGAAGCGCGAGTGCTCCGGCCTCGAGACGATCGTCAGTCGGGCTGATCGTCCGCCATTGCGCACGGTCCGGGATTGATGCGGACAAGCGATCGTTCACGCGCGACTGATCGGCGGCGCGATCCGTAAGCACGCTGCGGATCGCATCGACGCCGCGCAGGAGGGACGACGTCGAGCCGGATGATCGCTCGATGGCGCCGGCGAACCGCGGGCGCAAGATTGTCGGGCGCCCTTGGCCCGATTCCGCTCACCGTGGCCTCCGTCTCACGAAGCCGCGACTTCAGAAAGTCGCGGCCGGATCGGTCCGCCCCGCCTCCTCGAAGCCCTTCGCCCGCAGCAGGCAGGCGTCGCAGTGGCGGCAGGCGCGGCCCTTGGGATCGGGGTCGTAGCAGCTCGTCGTCATCGAGAAGTCGACGCCGAGCTCGACGCCGAGGCGCACGATCTCGGCCTTGGTCATCGCCAGCAGCGGCGTGTGCACGCGGAAGGCCGCCTCGCCGCGCGCGGCGGCCTCGACGCCATCGCGCGTCGCGAGGTTCGCGAGGCGCACGAACGCCTCGATGAACTCCGGGCGACAGTCGGGATAGCCCGAGTAGTCGAGGGCGTTCACGCCGATCGCGAGGTCGCGCGATCCGCGGGCCTCGGCAAGCGCCAGCGCGATCGAGAGGAACACCGTGTTGCGGGCGGGCACGTAGGTGACGGGGATCCCGTCGGCATGATCGATCGATCGGTTCTTCGGCACCGCGATCTCGTCGGTGAGCGCACTGCCGCCGAAGCTGCGAAGGTCGAGCGAGACGACGCGATGCTCGATCGCGCCGATCTTCTCCGCGACCTTCGCGGCGCATTCGAGCTCGACGCGATGCCTTTGCCCATAGTCGAAGGAGAGGGCGATCAGCATGAATCCCCGCGATCGCATCCATGCGGCCACGACCGTGGAGTCGAGCCCTCCCGAGAGGAGCACGATCGCGGTCCGGTCGCCGCTCACGCCGGGCTCGCCACGCTCTCGAGCACGCGCTGCACGATGCGCCGGGCGCTGGCGGTGTCGCCGGCGTGCAGCGGCGTTCGCGTGACCACGCGGTGGGCGCACACCGCAAGCACGTTGCCGACGACGTCCTCGGGCTCGCAGTAGTCCCGTCCGTCCATGAGCGCGGTGGCGCGGGCGGCCTGGGCGAGCGCGAGCGCACCGCGCGGGCTGATCCCGACCTGCAGATCCTCGGCCTGCCGACTCGCAGCGGCGATCGCGATGACGTAGTCGACGAGCGGATCGGCGAGTCGCACCGAATCGACGCGATCCTGCAGCGCGACGACTTCCTCGGCGGTCATCACCGGCTTGAGGTCGAGCAGGCTCGTCCGCGCGGGCTGCAGGCGCAGGATGCGGCCCTCGTCGTCGGGCGCCGGGTACCCGAGGCTGATCCGCATGAGGAATCGGTCGAGCTGGTTCTCCGGCAGCGGGTACGTGCCTTCGAACTCGTAGGGGTTCTGCGTCGCGACCACCATGAACGGCTTCGGCAGCGGGAAGACCTCGCCCTCGGCGGTGACCGTCGCCTCGCTCATCGCCTCGAGCAGGGCCGACTGCGTGCGGGGCGTCGTGCGGTTCACTTCGTCGGCCAGGACGACGTTCGCGAAGATCGGTCCGCGGCGGAACTCGAAGCCGCTCGACTCGCGGTCGAAGATGCTGACGCCGGTGATGTCCGACGGCAGCAGGTCCGGCGTGCACTGGATGCGGCTGAAGCGGCAGTGGATCGATCGGGCGAGCGCGTTGGCGAGCACCGTCTTGCCGACGCCCGGCACGTCCTCGATGAGCAGGTGTCCACGGGACAGCAGGCAGAGGATCACCCGATCCACCGCCTGCAGGTTGCCCATGTAGACCGAGGCGATGTTCTGGCGGAGTCGTTGGATCGATTCGAGCATCGGGCTCGCCGGGGTGTCGAGAGTCGCGCGAGTATAAACCTGCGACGGATCCGCTCCTCCCGATGGACCGACGCGTGGACGAATCTCCAAGCCCGACGGCGTCCTCGGCTTCGCGGCCGGCGATCGGCATCTCGCTGCCGTGCCATCGGTGCGGGTACGAGATGCGAGGGCTCGATCCGACGGCGGTCTGCCCGGAGTGCGGCGAGCCGGTGTGGCGATCGATCGCGGAGGCGGTCGATCTCGTGCCGGTCCCGATCGACGAGCCCACGGCGCGGCGAATCTCGTGGCCTTTCACGGCGATCGCCGCGAGCGTCCTGACTTCGACGATCGCGACCGCGGTGCCGCCGGCAGCTTGGCTTCCGAATGCCTGGTGGGAGGAGATCGCCGGCCTGCTCGGTGAGCCGTGGCTGCCCGTTCTGGTGGTGATCGCGCGATCAGGATCCGCGCTCGGCTTCGCGGCGGTGGTTCTGTCCGCGGCGCTTCTCTGGTGGGGTGGCCGCGGGTCGCCTCTCGCCTCGGCGATGCTCGCCTTGCCGCGCCGCCTGCTCCTTCTCGGAGGCGTGCCGTGGGGACTCGCGATGGTCGCCCTGCAGGCTGGGCTGTTTCCGCCCATCGCGATCACCGCCCTCGCGGGAACCTCGCTCGGCGTCGTGCTTCTCGCGGCGAGTCTCGCGGCGGAGCGCCTGGGTCCGATCAGTCGCCGATGGCGGACCGGCGGGGTCGCGATCCAGCGGCCGTGGGCCTTGATCGCCGCGATCGCGATCGGCTTGGCGAGCCTTGGCGTCCGCGGGGCGGTCGAGACGGTGGGGGGGCGAGCGGGCAACGCCCTCGCGTCTGGGTTTGCGGAAGGCCTTTGGCTGGTGGCCGCCTTCGTCTCGGCGATCTCGATCCTGCTCGTGGGGGTGGGGTCGATCTACCTCGCGGTGAACCTCGGGTGGATCGCGCGAGACCTCCGCCGCCGCCGCCCGGCGATCGGCGAGGTGATCGACGCCGCGAAGTCGCCCTGACTGCCGAATCGGCAGGGATCCGCGCGTTCGTCGCGAAGGGGTGACAGGACGGCTCGGATCCGTCGGGAATCGTGCGGGCTCCGAGGCCGATCCGGCACGCTCTTCAGGCGGCGAGTTCCCCCGCGAACCCTCGCCCCGGCGCTTCTTGCCGGTTGTGCCGGAGGAACCGGCCTTTTGGCGCGGCGTTTGAAGAAGGGGCTCGCTCTCCGTCGCCGCCCCGCCTCGTCGCCGAGGCCCGCAGCCTCCGGAGGTCCCCTCAGACGCCCTCGGGCGAACGCCCTTTCAGGAGAACTCGAACATGGCCGTGAAGGAACTGACCTTCGACATCGAAGCCCGCAAGAGCCTGCTCGCGGGAGTCGAGAAGCTCGCTGCCGCCGTCAAGAGCACCCTCGGCCCCCGCGGCCGGAACGCTCTGCTCGACAAGAGCTGGGGCGGCCCCAACGTGACCAAGGACGGCGTGACCGTCGCCGAGGAGATCGAGCTTCGCGACAAGGTCGAGAACATCGGCGCTCGCCTCGTCCGCGAGGCCGCGAGCAAGACCTCCGATGACGCCGGCGACGGAACCACCACCGCCACCGTGCTCGCCGAGGCCCTCTTCAAGGCCGGCCTCAAGCGGGTCGCCGCCGGAGTCGAGGCCAACGCCCTCGTTCGCGGCATGAAGAAGGCTGTCGAGGCCGCGGCCGGCCACATCGGCTCGATGTCCCGCCCGGTCGCCAACGTCTCCGGCGGCATCGCGGCGGTCGCCACGATCTCGGCGAACAACGACGCCGAGGTCGGCAAGATCATGGCGAAGGCCTTCGACGCGGTCGGCAAGGACGGCGTCATCACCGTCGAAGAGGGCAAGGGCCGCGAGACCGAGGTCGAGGTCGTCGAGGGGATGCAGTTCGATCGCGGCTTCCTGTCGCCGAACTTCGTGACCGACGCCGAGGCGATGAAGGTCGCCTTCGACAAGTGCCTCGTGCTCATCCACGAGGACAAGATCGACTCCGTCTCGAAGCTCGTCCCGCTGCTCGAGAAGGTGATGGCCTCGAAGAAGCCGCTTCTCATCATCGCCGAGGACGTCACCGGCGAAGCGCTCTCGACGCTCGTCATCAACAAGCTCCGCGGCGTCCTCCAGGTCTGTGCGGTCAAGGCCCCCGGCTACGGCGACCGCCGCAAGGCGATGCTCGAGGACATCGCGGTCCTCACCGGCGCCACGCCGATCATGAAGGACCTCGGCATCGAGCTCGACAAGGTCGCCCTGACCCAGCTCGGCCAGGCGAAGAAGGTCGAGATCACCTCCGACCACACCACGATCGTCGAAGGTGCAGGCAGCACCGCCTCGATCAAGGCCCGCTGCGAGACGATCCGCACCGAGATCGAGAACACCGACTCCGACTACGACCGCGAGAAGCTCCAGGAGCGGCTCGCCAAGCTCGCCGGCGGCGTCGCCCAGATCAAGGTCGGGGCCAGCAGCGAGGCGGAACTGAAGGAGAAGAAGTCCCGCGTCGAGGACGCGCTCCACGCGACCCGCGCCGCGGTCGCCGAGGGCGTGCTCGCCGGCGGCGGCACCAGCTTCATCCGCTCGATGCCCGCGGTCCGCAAGGCGAAGGCCTCGGTCTCGGGCGACGAGGCCCACGGCTTCGACGTCGTGCTCGAGGCGCTCGCGGTGCCGCTTCGCACCATCGCCGAGAACGCCGGCGAGAAGGGCACCGTCGTCGTCGGCAAGGTCTCGGAGATGAAGAACGACGAAGGCTTCAACGCCCTCACGCTCGAGTACGGCAACCTCGTCGCCGCGGGCGTGATCACGCCCGCGAAGGTCGATCGCGTCGCGCTGCAGAACGCCTGCTCGGTCGCAGGTCTCCTGCTCACCACCGACTGCGCCATCGTCGAGAAGCCCCAGCCCAAGGAAGCCGCCGGCGGCCATGGTCACGACCACGACCACGGCATGGGCGGCATGGGTGGCATGGGCGGCATGGGTGGCATGGGCGGCATGGGCGGCATGGGCTTCTGAGCCTCGCCGCCTCGACGTCGCATCGTTCGTTCAACTCGCAATCACGCACGCATTCATCAGACACGCACGCCGGCCGCAGCCGGCCTCATCGGAGAACCGACATGTCCGTTCGACCCCTCGAAGACCGCATCCTCATCAAGCCCCTCGAGCCCGAGACCAAGACCGCGTCGGGCATCTTCCTGCCCGAGACCTCCAAGGAGCGTCCGATGCAGGGCAAAGTCGTCGCGCTCGGCCCGGGCAAGATGCTCGACAACGGGCAGCGCACCAAGCCCGCCGTCAAGAAGGGCGACACCGTCGTCTTCGGCAAGTACTCCGGCACCGAGGTCGAGATCAAGAACGTCCCGCACCTGATCATCCGCGAGAGCGAGCTGCTCGGCGTGATCGAGGGCTGATCCCGCCCCGAACGCGTCCCTCACCGACTCGCCTTCCGCAAGGAACCTTTCCATGTCCACCAAGCAGATGAAGTTCGCGGGCGCCGCCCACGCGGAGCTGCGCCGCGGCGTGCAGCAGCTCTGCGACGCCGTCGGCGTCACCATGGGTCCCAAGGGCCACAACGTGATCCTCCAGAAGTCCTGGGGCAGCCCGTCCGTCACCAAGGACGGCGTGACCGTCGCCAAGGAGATCGACCTGCCCGAGCCCTTCCAGAACATGGGCGCGAAGATGGTCCAGCAGGTCGCCAAGAAGACCGCCGACGTCGCCGGCGACGGCACCACCGCCGCCACCGTGCTCGCGGGCCGCATCTTCGAGGGCGGTCTCAAGCACATCGCCGCCGGCGCGAACGCCGTCGCGGTGCAGCGGGGCATCAACGCCGCCGCGAACGCCGCCGCGAACGCGATCGCCGAGATGGCCACGCCCTGCAAGGGCAAGGCGGATCTCCAGAAGGTCGCCACCGTCAGCGCGAACCACGACGCCGAGATCGGACGCATCATCGCCGAGGCGATCGACAAGGTCGGCCACGACGGCGTCGCGGAGATCGAGGAGTCCAAGACCGCCGACACCACGCTCGAGTACGTCGAGGGCATGTCCTTCGACAAGGGCTTCCTCAGCCCGTACTTCATGACGGATCCCAAGAAGGCGCAGTGCGTCCTCGAGAATCCGCTCATCCTCATCTACGAGAAGAAGCTCGCGAACCTCGCCGACCTGCTGCCGCTGCTCAACAAGGTCGTCACCTCGGGCAAGCCGCTGCTCATCATCGCCGAGGAGGTCGAGAACGAGGCCCTCGCGGCGCTCGTCGTGAACCGACTTCGCGGCGTGCTGCAGGTCTGCGCGGTGAAGGCTCCCGGCTTCGGCGACCGCCGCAAGGCGATGCTCGGCGACATCGCCGCGCTCACCGGCGGCGTCTTCTTCAGCGAGGACCTCGGCCGCAATCTCGAGGACGTCGAGCTCAAGGAGCTCGGCTCGGCGAAGAAGATCGTCGTCGACAAGGACGAGACCGTCGTCGTGCAGGGCGCCGGCAAGTCGAAGGACGTCGAGGCCCGCGCGGCGCAGATCCGCGCCCAGATCGAGCGGACCACCAGCGACTACGACCGCGAGAAGCTGCAGGAGCGCCTCGCCAAGCTCACCGGCGGTGTCGCGGTCATCAACGTCGGCGGCATGACCGAGATCGAGATGAAGGAGCGAAAGGACCGCGTCGACGACGCGCTCCACGCCACCCGCGCCGCGGCCAAGGAGGGCTACGTGCCCGGCGGCGGCGTCAGCTTCCTGCGGGCGATCCCCGCGGTGCAGGACGCTCGCCGCAAGGCCAAGGGCGACGAGAAGTACGGCTTCGACATCATCGAGCAGGCCCTCACCGAGCCGTGCCGCCGGATCGCCGACAACGCCGGCGCCGACGGCGACCTCGTCGTCTCGAAGGTCCTCGAGTCCAAGGGATCCCAGGGCTTCGATGCCGCGACGGGCGCCTACTGCGATCTCGTCAAGGCCGGCATCATCGATCCGGCGCTGGTTTCCCGCACGGCGCTGCTCAACGCGGCGAGCGTCGCGGGCCTGATGCTCACCACCGACGTGATCGTGGCGGAGCTCAAGGAGGACGACAAGCCGGTCGCGAACGCGGTGTCCTGAGCCGTCCCGCGGAAGCGACCCAGCCCGGCGCGGACCGGGTTGCGGGAGGAGGCTCGTCCTCGCCCGCAGCCCGGTCCGCCTTCCCACCCGGAGCGGATGCGATGTGCCGCTTCGACTGAAGAGACGCCATGCCCACCGAACGCTGCTACTACGAGGTCCTCGGCGTCGCTCGCACCGCGAGCGGCGACGAGATCAAGGCCGCGTACCGACGGCTCGCGCTCAAGCACCATCCAGACCACAACCCCGGCGACGCCGAGGCGGAGAAGCGCTTCAAGGAGTGCGCCCGCGCCTACGAGGTGCTCGCCGACTCGCAACGCCGCGCCCGCTACGACCAGTACGGGCATGCGGGGCTTCGCGAGACGCCCGGGCACGACTTCGGGTCGATGAACATCGACGACATCTTCTCGATGTTCGGCGACATCTTCGGCGGCGGCATTCCCGGCGGCGGGGGACGTCGCGGCGGACGCCGCGGACCGGCGCGTGGCTACGACCTCGAGACGACCGTCGAGATCACGCTCGAGGAAGTGCTCGCCGGCTGCACCCGCGAAGTGAAGTTCACGCGGCTCGACGTCTGCAAGGAGTGCGCAGGCTCGGGCGTCGAGCCCGGCCACGAGCCCGCGACCTGCACCGACTGCGGCGGCAAGGGGCAGGTGGCGCAGGTCGGTTTCGGCGGCATGTTCCGCATGGTGACCGCGTGCCCGCGCTGCCGAGGCAAGGGCCGCATCGTCACCGACCGATGCAAGGCCTGCCGCGGCGAGGGACGAGTCGGCGTCTCGCGGACGCTTGAAGTGAAGGTTCCCGCCGGCATCCGCGAGGGCCAGGTGATCCGCGTCTCGGGCGAGGGCGAGCCTCCGCCGCCCGAGGCAAGCCCGACCGGCGAGGGCATCCGCGGCGATCTGCACGTCGTGGTGCAGGTCAAGGAGCACGACCGCCTCGAACGCGACGGCGACGACCTCATCGTCGTCGAACGGATCGCCTTCGCGCAGGCGGCGCTCGGCGCCACGCTCTCGGTCGAGGGAATCGACGGCGAGGTGACCGTCGACATCCCGCCCGGCAGCCAGCACTCGGACATCCATCGCGTCGGCGGCAAGGGCCTTCCCTCGCTGCGCGGCGGGGGCCGCGGCGATCTGGTGGTGATCCTGCAGCTCGTCGTGCCGAAGCGACTGACCGCGGCGCAGCGAGAACTTCTGCTCGACTACGCGAAGACCGAGGAACTTCCGGTCCACGAGAAGGAGTCGCGCGGCGTCTGGGGCAAGATCAAGGAGACCTTCGGCGGTTGAGCCGACAGGAGCCCGTCATGAGCAAGACCTCCCGACCCGACGAGCACGACGCTTTCGAGACCGACGATGCCGCAGACGCCCTCGATGCCGAGGTCGCCGAAGGCGGCGATCGCGATCGCGAAGTCGCCGAGCTCAACGAGAAGTACCTCCGCACGCTCGCGGACTTTCAGAACTTCAAGCGGCGAAGCATCGAGAACGAGGCACGCGAACGAGCCTCCGGCATCGCGCAGGTCGCGCGCAGTCTCGTGCCGGTGCTCGACCAGTTCGATCTGGCGCTCGCGGCCTCGGGCGACGCGGATCGGCTGCGCGAGGGGATGAAGCTGATTCGGCAGGAGCTCCTCAAGGTGCTCTCGAAGTCCGGCATCGAACTGATCGAACCGTCGCTCGGCGACGAGTTCGAGCCGACCATGCACGAAGCGGTGATGCGCCAGGCCGCCGAAGGCGTCGCCCCCGACGCGATCTCGATGGTGCTGCAGCCGGGCTACCGGCTCGGCGAGATGGTGATCCGTCCCGCGAAGGTGGCGATCGCGCCCGAAGCGTGATCGCGGGAGTCCGATCGTTCCGGTCCCATCACCCGCCCCTCATCAGCCATGCCGACCTACGAGTACGAGTGCGACGCCTGCCGGCACCGCTTCGAGCAGTTCCAGTCGATCACCGCGAGTGCGCTTCGCAAGTGCCCCAAATGCGGCAGGCAGAAGCTGCGGCGGCTGATCGGCCTCGGTGGCGCCGTGATCTTCAAGGGCGGCGGCTTCTACGAGACCGACTACCGCAGCGAGGGCTATCGCAAGGCCGAAGAGGCCGAGCGCAAGTCCGGCGAGGCCAAGCCTGAAGCGAAGTCCGACGGCGACGCGACCAGACCCAAGACCGACGCCGCGACGAAGACCGACGCGACGAAGCCGGCGAAGCAGGAGACGGCGCCGAGCGAGACGCCGTCGTCGGCGAAGCCCGCACCGGCCAAGAAGCCTGCCGGCAAGGCGAAGAGCCACGCGCGTGAAGGCCGCGGGGTCGGCAACCTCAAGCGCGCTGCCGCGAAGCCGGCGGCGAAGAAGTCGACGCGTCGCGGCAAGTAGCGTCAGGAGCGCCTCGCGCTTCCCGCGCCCGCCAGCGGTTCCGCGCAGCCGCTCGCCGCAAGCGCGGCGCTTCGCGGTCTCGAGTCCAACCCGTCCATCGAGTCCATCGCGTCCGGGTCACCGCCCGTCGAGCGAAGCGAGCGTTCGGCGCGTCACGTAGCCCGCGCTGACCGTCACCGATTCAGCCACCAGAAGCCGGCGTTCAGGCTCGTCGCGTAGCCGACCCACGCGAGGTAGGGCAGCAGCATCGCCGCGGCAAGCGCATCGTGTCGCTTGAAGCGCACGATCATCGCGGCGATCAGGGCGAAGAGCGCCACGATCTCGACGAGCGCCACGCCCGGCGCCTTCAGTCCGAAGAAGAGGCCGGTCCAGGCGAAGTTGAACGCCCACTGCACGAGGAAGATCCCGAGCGCCACTCGATCGCGACGAAACCCGCCGCGCCGCCAGATCCGCCACACGCTCACGCCGATCAGGATGTAGAGGAGCGTCCACACGGGACCGAAGACCCAAGGCGGCGGCGTCCAGCTCGGCCGCACGATCTCGAAGTACCACGCGCTCACCGGCCAGATCGCTCCCGAGGCGCCCGCCGCCATCGAGAACACCACGAGTCCCAGCAGCGCGAGCCCCGACTGCCACCACGGCCGTCGCGGCGCGAACGCCTGGATCGGCGGGAGCATGCTCATGCCCGCACCGCCGCCAGCATGAGCCGGGCCCGCGCCTCGATCGACGCCGCATCGCCCGCCGCGACCTCGCTCGGCACGAACAGGCTGTTCACGAAGCCGACGCCGAACGCGCCGGCGGCGAGGTGGTCGCGGCAGTTCTCGAGCGTGACGCCGCTCGTCGGCACGATTCGCAGGAACGGCATCGGTCCGAGCGTCTGGGCGATCCACGACGGAGGCTGCGCTGGAAAGAGCTTGAGGAGCGTCGCTCCCGCTCGATGCGCCGCGAGCATCTCGGTTGGCGTCGCGCAGCCGGGAATCGAAGCCACGCCGAGCCGCGAGGCCTCCTCGACGATCGCCGGATCGAAGACGGGCGAGACGAGGAACCGCGCACCGGCGTCGACCGCCGCCCGCGCGTCCTCGACGGTGAGCACGGTGCCGGCGCCGACGACAAGATCGCGTCGCTGCGAGAACTCGCGCACGAGCCCGATCGCCCCGGGAATCGTCAACGTGAACTCGCAGATCCGAAACCCACCGGCGATCGCAGCCTCCATCGCCACCCGGGCGTCCGCCTCGCGCGGGCATCGCAGGATCGCGGAGGCTCTCTCGACGGCGAGGCGTGCGGTGAACTCGTCGGGTCGCATCAGGCCATGATCTCCCGCACGACGTGCCCATGCACGTCGGTCAGGCGATGGTCGCGCCCGGCGTGGTGGTAGGTCAGGCGTTCGTGGTCGATGCCAAGCAACGCAAGGATCGTCGCGTGCAGGTCGTGCACGTGGACCTTGTCCTCGACCGCGTACCACCCGTAGTCGTCGGTCGCGCCATGGGAGAAGCCCGGCTTCACGCCGCCGCCCGCCATGAACCAGGTGAAGCCGTGCGGGTTGTGGTCGCGGCCGTCCTTGCCGCCCTCGGCCGCGGGCGTGCGGCCGAACTCGCCGCCCCAGAGGACGAGCGTGTCTTCGAGCATCCCGCGGCTCTTGAGATCGCGGATGAGGCCGGCGATCGGCTTGTCGACCTCCTTCGAGTTCTTCTCGTGGAGGTTGCGAAGATCGCCGTGCTGGTCCCACTTGTAGGAGTGGGTGCACTGCACGAATCGCACGCCGGCCTCGGAGAATCGACGCGCCAACAGGCACTGTCGCCCGAAGTCCTCGGTCTCCTTCTCGTCGATCCCGTAGAGCTTCAACGTCGCCTCGGACTCGGAGCCGGTGTCGACCACCCACGGCGCCTCGGCCTGCATGCGGAAGGCGAGTTCGAACGCCTCGATGCGGCCCTCGAGGGTCGCGTCGTCTCCGGTGCGAAGGAGATGCTCGCGGTTGAGCCTGCCGAGCAGATCGAGTTGCGCCCGCTGCACCTCCGCCGGCACGCCGGCATGCATGTGGGCGAACTCGGCTTCGCTTGCCGGCACGCCGGTGCGCCCGAACGGCGTGCCGTGGTGCGCGGCGGGGAGGAACGCGCTCGAGAAGTTGCTGACGCCGCCGTGCCCGAGCGTCGGGCTGATCGTGACGAAGCCGGGCAGGTCCTGGTTCTCGCTGCCGAGGCCGTAGGTCACCCACGAGCCCATGCTCGGCCGCACCAGCGTCTCGCTCCCGGTGTGGATCTTGAGGAGCGCCGCCCCGTGGGCGGGGTTCGAGCCGTGCAGGCTCTTCACGAAGCAGAGGTCGTCGACGATCTCCGCGACGTTCGGAAAGAGTTCGCTGACCCACGCGCCGCACTCGCCGTGCTGCTTGAACTTCCACGGGCTGCCGAGCAGGTTTCCGGTCTGCGCGAACTGGACGCGAGGCTTCGCGCCCGGGTAGGGCTTGCCGTCGTCCCGCTGCAGGAGCGGCTTGTAGTCGAAGGTGTCGACCTGCGACGGCCCGCCGTGCATGAAGAGGAAGATCACCCGCTTGGCCCGCGGCGCGAAGTGCGTGCCGCGCACCGCGAGCGGCCCCGCCGCGTTCGGATCGAGCAGGGGAGGCCGGACGCCGTCGGCCGCCGCCGCGGCGCCGAAGAAGCGGTCGGCGAGGAGCCCCATGAACGCCATCGCGCCGAATCCGGCGCCGCAGCTCTTGAGCATCTCGCGTCGGGTGGTGGCGGCTTGGCGGTGCTGGCAGAACATGCGTGCTTCACTCCAAGGTGATGAACTCGCTCGTCGCGAGCAGGACCTGCGCGTACAGCGCCCACGCCTCGCGCTCGCCGAGGGGCGACATCGCCGCGAGGAAGTCGATGCCCATCGTTTGTTCCGCCCTCGACGGCTCGCGCCCGAACGCCTCGAGGTAGGCCTGGAGAATCCTCGCCTCGTCGAGCGGGTTCGAATCGAGAATTCGTGCCGACCACGCCTTCGACTGCGTCTCGACGAACGGGCTGTTCAGCATGAAGAGCGCCTGCGGCGCGATCACGGTGCGGGCGCGGCAGCCCTCGCTGAGGCCCGCATCGGTGTAGTCGAAGGTCGCGAAGAAGGGATAGATCGCGTTGCGGATGACCGGCAGATACAGGCTGCGCCGCGGCGCGTCGTAGGAAGCGGCGTTGCCGGACTGGTCGTTCGTCACGTAGGCGAAGTTCTCGACCGTGAGCAGCGATCCCCCCACGGTGCGGTCGAGCATGCCGCTCGTCGCGAGCATCGCGTCGCGGATCGACTCGGCCTCGATCCTTCGCGGCGCCCATCGCCAGAGCAGGCGGTTCTCCGGATCGATCGCCGCGGCGTCCGGGCGCAGGCGCGACGCCTGTCGGTAGGTCGCGCTCGCCATGAGGCGGCGATGGAGCGCCTTCACGTCCCAGCCGCTCGCGATGAAGTCCCGCGCGAGACGATCGAGGAGTTCAGGATGGCTCGGGATGCCGCCGCGAGTTCCGAAGTCGCTCGGCGTCTCGACGAGACCGCGGCCGAAGTGCCAGTGCCAGACGCGGTTCACGAAGACCCGCGCGGTGAGGGGGTGCTCGGGATCGAGCATCCAGTCGGCGAGCTGCTGCCGACCGCTCTCCTCGGGCGGAATCGCCGGGATCGAGGCCGCCCCCGAGATCGCCTTCGGCACGCCGCGCGGAATCGGCGGCCCCGGGGCGTTGGTGTGGTCGCCACGCACGTGGAGCGCCACGTCTGCAGGCGCCGCCTCGTCGGCGACCGCGAGCACCATCGCGACCCGCGGAGGCTGCGACGATTCGAGGGCGCCGCGGGCCTCTTCGGAGGCGGCGATCGCCTGCCGCGACGCGTCGGCATGGCTCGACTCGATCATCGCGGCATCGGCGAACGCGCCGCCTGATCCGAGAAGCGCCTGACGCAGGAGCTCGCGCGAGGCCAGGGTCGCTTCGTCGAGGGACTGCGGATCGATCTCCTCGAGCAG
>CAZTMB010000067.1:0-15643 GCA_964614695.1 uncultured Isosphaeraceae bacterium
GCACCCCCACCGACGATCTCGCTTGTGCTCGATCGTCGACTCCCCCGCTTCGCTTCGCTCGCGGGAGAGTGGGTGACTCTGCGCGAATGCGATCTCTGTGGTCACGTGCTCGCGGCGAGAGCGCCTGTAGCAGTTTGGACGCGGGTGCTTCGGCCGCGGGTCACGTCACGCGGTGGTCGCTCGCTTCGCTCGGCGGACGGTCACTTGGACCGGATGGACGGGATGGACCGGATGGACCCCGAACCGCGAAGCGCTGCATCTGGCATGAACGCCTCGCGTCGGCGCCACTTGCGCACTCGGCGTCGCCTGCGCGGCAGACGCTCGAACGTCGCCAACCGCTCACCGGAAACCGCCCTTTCCAGTCCCGGTCCCATGGGGCGCATCTCGGCGCATCGCGGCCCATACGGACCATCGCATCAGGCTTCGCGCTTCGCGCGATCGCGCCGCGGGCGCGATGCCTCCGACCCACCGGTCTCGCTCAGTGCGGCACTTCCTTGATCGCGTTGCGGTTCCAGGATGGCACCCGCACCACGATCGGTCCCTTGCCGACGATCTCGCACTGGCACGAGAGGCGGCTGTTCCGCTGAAGCCCCGGCGCCTCCTCGACGCGGTCCTCCTCGGCTTCGGTCGCCTCGGTCAACTGATCCATGCCCTGCTCGACGTAGACGTGGCAAGTCGAACACGCGCAGACGCCGCCGCAGGCATGCTCGATGTTGATGCCGTGCTCGATGGCCAGCTCAAGCAGGCTCTCGCCCTCGGAGCCCATGAGATCCCACTCCTTCTGCTCGGTCTCCGTGAGCCCCTCCGGATCCTCGAGCAGGAACTTGACGGGGACGATCGGCGGGCCGTGGACGTGGTCGGAGTGTCGAAGGTGCATGGCAGGTCGAGGGGTGTGAAGGGATGGCGGTCTCGAGAATGAAGCCGAGTCGAGTTCAGGGTCGCGAGCGGTGCGGCACGCGATCCCCAAGTCCGAAGCGTGATCCGTGATCGCAGTCGATCGGATGCTCCCCGAACACGGCCGACGGGATTTCGGATCGCGGGTTCTACCATACGCCCGCCGCCGATCGCCCCATGCTCGACTCGTCCACTCCCTCGACCTCCGCTTCCCTCACCGGTCTCGTGCCGCTCGGCGTGAGCGGCGGGATCGATCCGCGCGGACTCACGTCCGCGGAGTTCGTCGCCGCGGCCCGATCGCGGGGATTCCGGGGGCGCGAGCCGCTCGAGGCCTACCGAGCCCTCTTTCGTCGAGACGACCCGGCGCCCTCCGCGGCGCTCGGCCTGGCCCCGCCGCCTTCGCCCCCCATCTCGCGCACCTGGATCGAGGGCCTCACCGTCAAGTTCGCGCTGCGGTTTGCGGACGGGCTCGAGAGCGAATCGGTCGTCATTCCGATGCGGCACTCGAACGGCGACATGACCCGCACGCTCTGTGTCTCGAGCCAGGTCGGCTGCGCGATGGGCTGCCGCTTCTGCGAGACCGCGCAGATGGGTCTCGTGAGGAATCTCTCCGCGGCGGAGATCGTCGCGCAGTGGCGAGCCGCCCGCTTCGACGCGCCGGCGGCTCCCGACGAGGGCCGCGGCGAGGGCGCGAAGGGCCATCGCATCCGCAACCTCGTCTTCATGGGGATGGGCGAGCCGACGGAGAACCTCGACGCGGTGCTGCAGGCGATCCGCATCCTCTGCGATCGCAACGGCCCGGAGATGGCGGTCTCGAAGATCTCGGTGAGCACGGTCGGCCGACTCGAGGGCATTCGCCGGCTCGGCGAGTTCATCCGCGAGCCGGGCTTCCGCGGCCTCGGCCTCGCGGTGAGCGTGAATGCCCCCAACGACGCCGTCCGCAGCGAGATCATGCCGATCAATCGAGCCGAGCCGATGGCGGCGCTCTTCGAGGCGATGCGCGACTACCCCAAGCGGCCGAGCGCCGCCCTCTGCATCGAGTACGTGCTCATCCCCGGCGTCAACGATGCGATCGAGCATTGCGACGAGATCTGCGCCTACGTCCGCGACCTGCGCTGCAGCCTGAACGTCATTCCCTACAACCCGCGGCGCGACTCGCCATGGCCGGCCCCGGACGAGGCGACGGTCGAACGGTTCATCCGCCGCGCGGTCGAGAACGGCCAGTTCGTCAAGCGTCGCGGCACCAAGGGCCGCGACGTGATGGGCGCGTGCGGGCAGCTCGGCAATCCCGAGATTCGCCGACGCAAGCGGGTGTCGAGCGAAGGTTGATCGGCGGCGTCGCGGCGCCCCTGCGTCTCGCCGATCCTCCTCACGGAGAGCTCGGTGGCGCCATCGTGCAGCGAGCGGAGGATCGAATCGCCCCTCGTACCCGGGGCACGACGTCGATCCGCATCACGCCGCGTGGCGGAAGACTCGCGGGCCGTTCGCGGCGGCGCGGCGCTCGTCGACGAGGCGATCGAGCCAGCCGCCCGTGTACGCCGACGCAGGAATCGGCTGCACGTTCACGACGAGCGTGGGACGGCCGATGCCGCGCAGACTCCACGCCCGGCGAAGCCAGAGCGCCCGCAGCCTCGCGGCGACCGCCTGGGCGCGCGGCGAACTTCGCCCCGGGAGCACCACGAGCACGACGCCATCGGCGACCGCCGCGGCGACCGATCCCTCGGGCGCCGCTTCCGCGATGAAGCGCCCGAACTCCGCGAGCACCGCGACACGATCGGCGTTGCGTCCGAGCGTTCCCGGACGAAGCGCCTCTTCCGCCACCACGGTCACGCCCGCGACGAGCTCCTCGGGAATCGGCGGCGCCGCAAGGCTGCGCAGCAGTTCGACCAGCACGAGGCGATTCGCGAGCCCCGTGGCGGGATCGCTTCGTTCGAGATGACGGCGCAGTGCGGCGTCCACTCGATGCGAGGCGGCGTCGCCGCCCGAAGGCTGTGAAGGATCCGGACGAGGATTGAAGGCTTCGGACATGCGGGACTCGGCGGGGCACGCGGTCCACGGCGAAGGCCGCGGGAGACTCTGGCGGCGAATCGAGTCGATCGGCGGGCCATCAAGACGACTTGAGCGGAACGTGGGCGATCCTTCGAAGCCGCGCCGGCGAGCCGCGGTCCGAGGCCCTCCGCGTTCCAGTGAGACTCCGACGCGATCGCCTTCAAGAGCAGCGCAGGCGTCCCCGCCGCCGAGCGACGCCTGCGCGCCGGGGGCGGATCGGCGAAGCCGCCGAGCGGGCGCGGCTCGAGGCGATGCGTCGACGGGCGACCTCGTCCGCGGCAACGCCTCGATGGGTCCCGCACCGACTGCGTCGCGCGTCCGCGGCGAGAGTCGGATGAACCATCGCCGGGATCGCCCGGAGCTCCGCGTGTGGGATCGAGCCACCGCCGATCGCGATACCATCGCCGCCGCGCGTCATGACCCCGGTCCCCGGAGGGTCGGGAACGGTCTTCTGCAGGCCGCGCGGCGATCACCGCAATTCGCGGAGCCTCCGACCTCATGCCTCGATTCGCACCGAGACTCGTCGCAGCATCGCTTCTGGCTTGCGCCTGCCTCGTCGCCTGCGGCGAGCAGCGAACCGCGAACTCCGAGGAGGTCGCGAGCGGTGCGGTGATCGCGGTGAACCTGCCGCTCGAGACCTTCGCCACACGGCTCGCCGGAGATCTCGTCGCCGTCGAGAACCCGGTCCCCCCCGGCGAGGACCCGCAGGACTGGATGCCCGACGCCGCGGTCATCGCCCGCGTGCAGCAGGCCCCGCTCATCCTCCTGCAAGGCGCGGGCGCCGGCCCTTGGGGAGACTCGATCACGCTGCCGGCTCGCCGCAGCGTCGACACCACCGCGAACGCGAAGAGTCGTTTTCCCGCGGGGCTCGAGGGCATGCGGCACTCCCACGGCGGCGGCGCCGAGCATGTGCACGGCGCGACCGCGGCGCAAGCGTGGCTCGATCTCGGCATCGCGCGGCTTCAGGCTCGCGCGGTGCGGGACGCCCTCGTCGGCCTGCGTCCCGCGGGCGAATCGGAGATCGATGCGCGATGGCGCGAACTCGACGCCGAACTGGCCTTGCTCCACGACGCCTTCCGCGAGGCCCTTCGCGAAGCTCCGCCGCTTCTGGCGTCGCATCCGGTCTATCCGTTTCTCGCGAACGCCTACGGCCTCTCGATCGAAAGCGTGCACTGGGAGCCCGAAGACGAGCCCGACGAGGCCGCCTTCGCCGAACTCGCGGCGCTGCGCGACGCCGGCGGTGCGACGGTGATGCTCTGGGAGGGCGAGCCGACGCCCGCGACCCGGGCGAGGCTCGACTCGATGGGGCTGCGCATCGTGGTCTTCGAGCCGGGAGGCGCCTCCGATGGCGAACGGGACTTCATCGAGTCGATGCAGCAGAATCTCGTTCGCCTTCGCGACGCGCTGGCGTCGGCGCGATCGAGCCCTGTGGAGACCTCCGACGGATGAAGCCTGAAGCACCCGCGCGTCCTTCGATCGGCATCGTCACCCTGGCGGTGATGGCGACCTGTGCGGCGGCGATCCTCGCGGGCGTCGCGGGCGGCTTCCTCAAGATGGTCGAGCCGTGGGGCGATGCGTGGATCGAGTTCCTTCGCAGCGAACGCGATCTCGGCGGCTTCGCCCCGCCATCGTGGGTGCGATGGCTGCTCGGCGCGATCGGGGTCACCGGCGCGGTCACCGCCGGCATGGTGCTCGTGCAGCGGATCTTCGTGAACGCCAACGGCACGGGCATCCCGCAGGCGATGGCGGCGGTCGCGATCCAGCCCGGTCCCGCGCGGAGCCGAGTCCTGAGCGGATGGCTCGCCTTCGGCAAGAGCATGCTGCTGGTCGTCGGCATCCTCGCGGGACTCACGATTGGCCGCGAAGGACCGACCGTGCACTTGGCAGCCTGCCTCTTCTGGCTGCTCTGGACCCGCGTGCCGATGCCTCGCAACTGGGCCCGTACGGGGCTCCTCACCGCGGCCGGTGCCGCCGGCATCGCCGCCGCGTTCAACACGCCGGTCGCGGGCCTCATCTTCGCGATCGAGGAGATGTCGCGGCGCTTCAACAAGGCCGATGCCCCGCTGCTCTTCCGTTCGGCGCTCCTCTCGACCGCCGCGGTCTTCGCAGTCGGCTGGTTCGTTCCCAACCTCGGCGGCGAGCCGGGCGTCCTCATCCGCTCCTACGACGACGCGATGTTCTACGGGCCGATCGCCCCGCCGCTTCCGCTGACCGATCCGAACTTCTTCGCGCAGGCGGCGGCGCTGATGGTCCTTGCGATCCCGGCGGGCCTGCTCGGCGGCGTCTTCGCGGTGGCGGTCGCGCGAAGCGGCTCGTTCATCGGACGCACCATGGCGCGGCGCCGCGAGAGCGTGTGGATCTTCGGTCTCGGTCTCGGCGCGGTGCTGTCGATCGTGATGCTCGCCTCGGGCGGGCTCAGCATGGGCTCGGGCCACGGGCAGACGCTTGGCATGCTGCACGGCGACTTCGCGCCTCCGGACTGGTTCTCGCTTCCGAAGGCCCTCGGCAGCTGGGCGTGCCTCGCGAGCGGCGTGCCCGGCGGGCTCTTCGATCCGAGCCTGACCGTCGGCGCCGGTCTCGGGCACGCGCTGCACGCCCCGGTCGAAAGCCTGATCGGCGCGATCGATCCGCGGCTCCTGATCCTCGTGATGATGGCGGCGTACTTCGGTGGCGTGACGCAGAGCCCGATCACCGCCGCGGTGATCTGCGCCGAGATGACCGGCGGGTGGAGCCTGCTCCTGATCCTCGGTCCCGCCGCGCTCGCGGCTTCGGCGGCGTCGCGGATCGTCTGCCCGATCCCGCTCTATCTGTGGCTGAGCCAGTCGTTCCTGCGGCTTCTGATGAACGAGCCCAACGCGGCGATCGATCGCGGCGAGGCGGCGGATCTCGACCTGCCGCCGATACCCGAGGTGGAAGAGGCCCTCGACGGCGAGTCGACCGAGCCGCCGTGGATGCCCGTCGCCGAGCAACGCGCGGCGCAGTGAGCAGGCGCCATGCGGGGCCGTCGCGGACTCGACGCCCGCGGCCACCAACCACCGCGAGAACGAACGCAGGCCGACTGGCGGACCGGTGGACCACGGGCATCTTGCCCGCCAGAGACACGGTGATTCGCTCACCGTCGTCGGAGCGACATGACCGCGCACTGCCCCGAACCATCACCGCGGTCCCGAGCAAGGTGGATCTCGAGCGGCATCAGCGCGTCGAAAGGGTCGTGCGAACTCGGCACGCCGTCGGCAGCCCACCAGCCCCCTACCGCCCCACCACCAGCATCGAGTAGGGCGGCAGCGTGACTTCGCCGCTTGCTTCGCCGATCGGCGAGGCGGACGCGCGTCCGGCATCGACATAGGTCGTCCAGCGACCTCGCGGAAGTTCGAACCGCGCCGGCGTCGCCCCGCCGTTGGCGACGACCACGATCTCACGCAAGGCGTCGCCGCTCGGGCGTCCGTCGATCCGCCAGGCGAGGACTTCATCTGCAGGGAACGGACGGACGGTCCGCCGCACCATCGCGTCGTCGGTCATGCGAAGCGCCGGGTGCGCCTTGCGAAACGCGATGAGTCCGCGCACGTACGCCTCGACCTCGTGGCATTCTCGCTTGCGAGGCCAGTCGAACTGGTTGACCGCGTCGCCCGAGACGTAGCTGTTGTGGTCGCCGCCCTTGGTCCGGCAGATCTCGCTGCCGCCCTCGAGAAAGGGAATGCCTTGGGCGACCAGCACGAGCCCGATCGAAAGTTTCTGCATCGCGACAACCGTCGCGGGATCGGCGTCAGGCGCCGCCCGATCGATCTTGTCGAGGAGCGACAGGTTGTCGTGCGCCGAGACGTAGTTCACCGTCTCGATCGGCTCGCGGGTGAAGTCGTCGATCGCGCCCATGGCGCCACGCAGGATCGCCGCGCGATCGCCGCCCGGTCCGTTGGCGAAGCCCGACGCCGTGCCGTCGAGATCGCCACGAAGGGCGTTGCGGAAGTGGTCGTTGAAGACCGCGAGGCTCATCCCCTTCTGGCTTCCCTTGCCGAAGCGGATCGGGCCGCCACCGGTCCACGGTTCGCCGTAGAGCGTGGCATCGGGGCGGATCGAACGCACCCGCTCGACGATCGCCTGCGCGGTGTCGGGCGTATGGGTGCCGAGCAGGTCGATGCGGAAGCCGTCGATGCGGTACTGCCGCAGCCAGTGCTCCATCGAGTCGAGGATGTACTCGCGCACCATCGCCCGCTCGTCGGCGACGCTGTTGCCGCAGCCGGCATCGTTGGTGAGCGTGCCGTCGGTCGTGGTGCGGAACCAGAAGCCCGGCACGGTGCGCTCGAAGGGCGAGTGCGGGCCGCTCGAACTGGTGTGGTTGTAGACGACGTCGAGGATCACCCGGATCCCCGTCTCGTGCAGACCGTGGACGGCGCCGCGCAACTCCTCGATCGCCAGCAGCGAGTCGCTCGGATCGCTCGCGAAGTTCGCTTCGGGCACGTTGAAGAACGCGGTCCAGTAGCCCCAGTTGTACTCCCCGATCGCGGCGGTGAAGTCGTGGACCGGCAGCAGGTGCACCGCGGTGATGCCGAGTTCGACGAGGTGATCGAGCCCCGACGAGACGCCGTCGTGGTCGCCGTTGGCCACGTCGCCGTCGCTTCCCTCGACGAGGCCGAGGTAGGTCCCGCGGAGTTCCGGCGGGCAGTCCTCGTCGGCGATCGAGAAGTCCCGCACGTGGATCTCGTAGATCACCTCGTCGGTGGGCTGGGCGATCGTCGGCATCGGCACGGTGCCCCAGCCCTCGGGCGCGAGGCGGGCGAGATCCGCCACGATCGACCACTGCTCGTCGGGCTGCGAGGCGAAGGCGTGGATGTCCGGCGTCTCGTCGAGGCGCCCGTAGTGCTCGAAGCGGTAGCGGTAGCGATGTCCGTGCAGGTCGCCCGGGACTTCAACCGACCACACGCCTCGATCGCCACGGGCGAGCGGAATCTCCTCGACGGCGCCGTCGGCGTCGCGAAGCAGGAGCGTCACACGCTCCGCGACCGGCGACCACGTCGCGAAGCGGGTCGAGTCGGCCGTGCAGATCGCGCCGAACGCCTCGTCGAAGGCGAAGAAGTCCGGATCGTCGAGCGCGTCCCGCGCCATCACCGGCACCTCGCCGACGCCGGGAATCTCGATCCGCACCCGCCCCACGTCCGCCACCTCGAGCGGCGACTTCAGCACGATCTCGACGACCGGCCACTCGGTGTCGCCGCGCGAGACCGGCTCGATCGAGGCGATCGCGAGCGGCGCCTCGCCGTCGGGGCGCACGAGCCTCGCGATCGTCCGCTCTCGCAACGCCGCGTCGAGCGGGGCCGTCGTCGCGAGCACCAGGCGATCGCGGGCATCGAGGAAGGCGCTGCGCACCCGCAGCGAGCGATCGATCGAGTCGGGACTCGCATGGATCGCCGGATCGCCCGCGAGCAGCCAGACCTCGGTGTCGCCTTCGGGGGCGATGTCGACGAAGCGATCGAAGTCGACGTCCTTCCGCTCCCAATCGCCCTTTCGCACGAGGAAGCCGACCCGCGAGACGCCGTCGGCGACTGGAATCCGCGCGACCGCGCCGAAGGCGTCGACGTCGGTGAAGCGCTGCGCAGCGCCCTGCCCGCCCTCGGGCCAGACCCAGAGGTTCCAGCCCTCGTAGCGGGCGTCGGGACGGTGGTAGCGGACGACGAGATCCGCGGTGGCGGTGCTCGCGCACAGCGACAGCACCAAGGCCGCGATCATGGAGAGTCGGCGAATCGGCATGTCCGTGATTGTCCGCCACCGGTCGCCGCGTGGATTCAAGATGCCAAGGGACAGCCTCGCGCCTCTCGACCGCGAGTCGCGACACGGCACCTCGGGCGACCGCGTCGGCTTGGCTCGAGCGTCATCAAGACGCAGTCCGTGCCGGGGCGCGGACCTCAGTCGAGCGCCGCGTCGTCGCACTCGAGGTAGGTGTACCCCGAGAGGCCCCGCTCGTACTCGCGCAGCAGCGCCTGGCTCTCGGCCACGCTCATCGCCTTGGTGCGAACGGCCTTCTCGCACTCGCGGCGAATGTCGGCGAGCAGCCGCGAGCCGTCGTAGTGGACGTACTGCAGGACCTCGCGGACCGAGTCGCCCTCGACGATCTCGTCGATCCACCACTGCCCGTTCTCGTCGAGCTTGACGTGAACGACGTGCGTGTCGCCGAAGAGGTTGTGCAGGTCGCCGAGGGTCTCCTGGTACGCCCCGACGAGGAACGCCCCGACGAGGTACTGCTCGCCGTCGCGAAGATCGTGCAGCGGCAGGGCCTTCTTGATGTCGTGATGGTCGACGAAGCGGTCGATCTTGCCGTCGGAGTCGCAGGTCAGGTCCGCGAGCGTCGCGTGCCGCATCGGCTGCTCGCCGAGGCGGTGGATCGGCATGATCGGGAAGAGCTGGCGGATCGCCCAGATGTCCGGGAGGCTCTGGAAGATCGAGAGGTTGCAGAAGTAGGTGTCGGTGAGGGTCGAGAGCAGGTCCTGCAGCTCCTCGGGCGCGTCCTCCATGTTCCGCACCTTCTCGCGGATCTTGAGGCAGGTCGCCCAGAAGAGCCGGTCCGCGAGCGAGCGATGCTCGAGGCTCATGTAGCCGAGGCTGAAGAGCGAGAGCGCCTCGTCGCGGGCCTGGAGCGCGTCGTGGTAGCACTCGAGCAGGCGACGTTCGGTGACGCCGTGCCACGCGTCGTAGAGGTCGACGAGCGGTCGCGGCGGCTCCTGCTCGGGACCGACGAGCTGCTCGATGTTCGAGGGCACCGTGAAGCGGTCGAGGCGGTTGGCGCCGACGACGTCGAAGACGAGCACGCTCTGCTGCGCGGACATCGCGCGGCCGCTCTCGGTGACGATCGTCGGGTGATCGACGCCCGCCTCGTCGCAGACCGACTGGATGCGGTAGACGACGTTGCTGGCGTACTCGGCGAGGGTGTAGTTCGTCGAGAACTCGAAGTTCGTCTGGCTGCCGTCGTAGTCGATGCCGAGGCCGCCGCCGACGTCGAGGTACTTCATGCCCGCGCCCATGCGGACCATCTCGACGTAGATCCGCGCCAGCTCGTTCACACCCGAGCTCACCTGCCGGATGTCGTGGATCTGGCTCCCCATGTGGCAGTGGAGGAGCTGCAGGCAGTCGGCCATGCCGCGGGCCTTGAGGAGCTCGACCACCTCGATCACCTCCGGCAGCGAGAGGCCGAACTTCGCCTTCACGCCGCTCGAGTGCCGCCAGCGCCCGACGCCCGAGGTCGACAGATTCACCCGCACGCCGATCCGCGGCCGCACGTGCAGCCGCTCGGAGCTCTCGAGGATCATCCGCAGCTCGGCGAGGTTCTCGATCACCGGGATGATCGTGCGGCCGAGCTTCGCGGCGAGCATCGTGAACTCGATGTAGCGCTCCTCCTTGAAGCCGTTGCAGACGATCAGGCGGTCGGGGCGGTCGCCCGTCTGCCCGAGCACCGCGAGCAGTTCGGGCTTCGAGCCGACCTCGAGGCCGAAGCCGAGCGGCTCGCCGTACTGGCGGATCTCCTCGACGATGCGCCGCTGCTGGTTCACCTTGATCGGGTAGACCGCGCAGTACTCGCCGCGATAGGCGTTGTCGCGGATCGCGGTGGCGAAGGCGTCGTGCAGATCCTGCAGCCGCTGCTTGAGCAGGTCGCCGAAGTGGATGAGGACCGGCGTGCCGAAGCCACGCTCGCGCACGCCCGCGACGACCTCGTGGAGATCGATCTGCCGCGCGGCCTCGCGGGTCGGACGCACCACCACGTGGCCTTCGGGCGAGATGTCGAAGAAGCCCTTGCCCCAGCCGCGGATCTGGTAGAGCTCGGCGGCGTCCTCGATCGACCACGCCGGACCGATCCCGTTTCGCGCCGGACGCGCCTTCGCATCGCCCTTGACGTCGGTGATCGATGCGGCGGCGTGAGGCTGGCCCGAGGATCCGACGCCGGTGGAGGTGGTCGCCTGGCTCATGAAGTGGTCCTGTTCCCGTACGTGGTGCGGAAGCGAGATCGAGGCGAGGCGGGAATCGACGGCATCACGCCGACCGCGGCGCTCGAGTCTCGAGCGGAGCGGGCGGAGTTGGTCCGAAGGGTTCCCGAATGGTGCGGGCGAGACGGCAACACGCGCGGACCGGCGCCGCGGGGATCGCGACCGTCTTCGCAGAACCGCGAAGTGTACCGGGCACGACGCCTCGAACGCGCGACAATTCTTCTCCCCCGCCGCGAGCCGAAGGCGAGTCCGTCGATGGCGGTACGGCGAAGACGCGACCTCTACCATCGATCCCCCATGTCCGACTCCGACCGCTCCCCGCAACCGACGCTGCCCGCCGACGAGGCCTCCGACCTCGTCCTCGGCATCGACCTCGGCACCACCCACTCGCTCGTGGCGGTGTGCGATCGCTCGGGACCCCGCGTGCTCGCCGACGACTCGGGGCGGCTGCTGCTTCCCTCGGTCGCGCGGCTCGAGTCAGGCTCGAAGGTGGTGCTTGGCGAGCCGGCCCGGACCGCGGCGGGAGACCACCCCGAGCGGACGGTCTTCAGCGTGAAGCGGCTCATGGGGCGAAGCCTTGCCGACGTCGCCGCCGAGACGGCGAGACTGCCCTACCGCGTCGTCGCCGGACCACGCGGTCTTGCCTGCGTCGCCGACGGCGAGGCCATTCGCACGCCGCAGGAGATCTCCGCCCTCTATCTCCGCCGCCTTCGCGAGATCGCCGCGGCCCGGCTCGGGCGGGACGTCCGCCGCGCGGTGATCACTGTTCCGGCCTACTTCGACGACGCCCAGCGGCAGGCGACCCGCGACGCTGGACGCCTCGCGGGGCTCGAGGTCCTTCGCATCGTGAACGAGCCGACCGCCGCGGCCCTCGCCTACGGACTTGGGCCGGCGCGCCGCGAGAGCGCCTCGACCGTGGCGGTCTACGACTTCGGCGGTGGCACCTTCGACGTCTCGATCCTGCGGCTCCTCTCCGAGACCGACGACGCGGGCGACGACCAGATCTTCCAGGTGCTCGCCACCGCGGGCGACACGCACCTCGGCGGCGACGACCTCGACGCGGCGATCGCGGCGATGCTCGGCGAACGGGCCGAGGCGACGCTCGGCGCGGGCGCCGCCGACTCGCCGCAGGCGCGGCAGATCCTGAGGCTCGCCGCCGAGAAGGCGAAGATCGCCCTCAGCGACGCCGACGAGGTCGTGGCGGAGGTCGTCTTGCCGCGCGGCGGCTTCTCCGAGACCGTCACGCGGGCGACGCTCGAGTCGCTCGCCTCGCCGCTGGTGGCCCGCACGCTCGACGCCTGCGAACGCTGCCGCCGCGACGCGGGCGTCTCCATCGAGGAGATCGACGCGGTCGTCCTCGTCGGCGGCTCGACGCGGATGCCCCTCGTGCGGGAACGCGTCGCGGGGTTCTTCGGCAAGGCCCCCTACACGGCGCTTGATCCCGATCAGGTCGTCGCGCTCGGCGCGGCGGTGCAAGGGGCGATCCTCGCCGGCTCGCGGCGCGACCTGCTCCTGCTCGACGTGCTGCCGCTCTCGCTCGGGATCGAGACCGCCGGCGGCGGCGTCGCGAAGATGCTCGTGCGCAACAGTTCGATCCCCGCCCGCGCGATCGAGCGCTTCTCGACCTCGGTCGACGGGCAGCGGAACGTGAAGATCCACGTCGTGCAGGGCGAGCGTGAACTGGTCGACGACTGCCGCAGCCTCGCGACCTTCGATCTCCGCGGCCTGCCGCCGATGCCCGCGGGCATCCCCAAGATCGAGGTCGAGTTCCTCGTCGACGCCAACGGCGTGCTCGGCGTCACCGCGGTCGAGGCCCGCAGCGGAGTCCGCGCCGCCGTGCAGGTGGTGCCGACCTACGGGCTCACCGCCGAGGAGGTCGAACAGATCGAACGCGACTCGTTCACGCACGCCCGCGAGGACATGCGGCGGCATCGCGTGATCGACCTTCGCGTCAACGCGGGCCTCGACGTGAAGTGGTCGAGCGAGACCCTCGATCGGGTGCGGGGCGACCTCGATCCGGCCTACGTCGCCGACCTCGACGCGAAGCTCGCGGCGGTGCGAGCGTTCGTCGACGCCGCCTCGCGCGACGCCGATTCGGTCGATCCCGAGGCGTTCGCGGCAGCCCGCGACGCGCTCAACCAGACCGCGATGCGGATGCACGAGGTCGCGATCGCCCAAAGCCTGCGCAACGCCGCGACCTGAAGGCGGATCAGGGCTTCAACGCGAAACTCAGAACCGCTCGCCCGCGCGGGGCAGCGCGTCGAGTTCGGGGGCGAATCGGCCCATCGCGATCTTCCGCATCGCCTCGAGCATCGACTCGAGCTGCGGCACGCGACCGCGGGCGTCGAGTCGTCGGTTCTGGTTCGGGCTCTTGAACTCGAGTTCCGTGCGAGGCCGCTGCTCGGATCCGGCCCGCTCCTCGGTGAACTTCGCCTGCGCCTCGACCTGATCCCACCAGACGTCCTCGCTCGGCGGATCGAGGAACTCCGCAAGCTGCTCGGCGCTGAGCGTCGTCGTCCAGGTGACCTCCTTGAACTCCGCGGCGCGTCCGCCCGCGGCGCCGAAGACCCCGTTGCGATCGATCGAGTAGTACTCGCACTTCTGCTCGGCGGGGATCCAGTGCCGCAGTTCGAGCGTGCGCCCGCCGGTGGCGGAACGATCGTCCTTCGAGAGGCCGGCGCAGCCGACGGACACGAGGAGGATCGCGGCGGAGAGCACCGCGGCGACGAACACGAGCGGTCGCGGCGACGCATGCCAAGGCCGGACCATCACCACGTGGAGTTGGGACGCGTTGAACATCGCAGGATCTCCTGACTCGGCGGCTCGATGACTTCGGGGCTGGCGGCTCGTGTTCGAGTGGACCAGTGACTCGGGGCTCGGGACCTCGGGGGCTTCTGGCGATGCCGCCCATCGCCTCAGCGGGCCGCGGGCGAGGCGGTCGTGCCGCGGTAGCGGTCGTAGGGGTCAGGGCCGAAGTCGTAGCGGATCGCGGCGGAGGGCAGGAGTTCCGGCGGCTCGTCGGCCATCCAGGAACGGTCGGCCAAGGCCCGAATGAAGTCGCCGAGGACGCGATCCCCGCCGGACTCCGCCGGCCCGCGGGCGATGAACGCCCACGATTCCCCGGCGGCGTGGAACTCGATCACCTGAATGAGCTCCGCCGGGCCCGGCGTCAGCATGCGGGGGTTGCCGACCGGATCGCCCGCGATCGGATCCGCCAAGCCGAGCCGCGCCGCGAGGGACCACAACTCGGCGATCTCCGACTCCCGCAGCGACCGCACCACACCCGGCCGCTTGCCATGGTCGGTCTGCTCGGCGGCCTTCGGAGCCTCCGCCCGGAGCGAACCGTCGGGCAGCAGCATCCAGCGACCATTTCGTTCCTCGACCGTCAAGACCGGCGGCGCGGCCTCGCCCCGCAGCACCGTGGCGTTGATCGAGAGGGCGGGCGGGACCTTGGAGGCGTCGGGGCGAAAGGGCTGACTGGAGCAGCCCACGAGACCGCCCGCGAGAGCGAGGGAGATCGCGACGGCAAGGCGTCCGGTCCGGGTCATGCGGAGAAGGTACCGCGATCCTCGTGGGGCCTCGGGGTCGGGATCGCTCGCCTGAGGCGTTCACGGGAACTTCATCGCGGAGCCCGCGACGATCGAGGTTTCCGTTTGCCCCTGCCTGCAACGCGAAGTACGCTCCTTCGGGGCTGGCGTCGTGCCGGCTCCTCGACTTCTTCTGGTCCTTCCCGAGCTTGCCTTGAAGAACGCCTTCGCGTGCATGGTCCATCGCTTCGACAGGAAGTTGGTGGTGCCGGCGAGTTCGATGCGACTTGATCGTCGATGAGTTCCGGGGCTCGAGACTCCAACGGTCTCGCGGTGTCGCCGCGTCGCCGCTTCATTCACCGCCATGCTGCTGCCGGCGCAGCGGCGGTCGAGACATCCACTTCGACGCCGGCGATCTGAAAGGAACCTTGCCATAGCGCAGATGAGACGACCCTTCCGAGGCGAGGCCGCACCCAGCGGGCCTCGGATGAACGATCGGATCCGCATCACGCCGATCCGGCTGATCGACGAAACCGGGGAGATGGTGGGCATCGTCGAGACCGACGAGGCCCGTCGGCGCGCCGCCGACGCCGGGCTCGACCTCGTGGAGGTCGCCGCCGACGTCCGTCCGCCGGTGTGCCGGATCATGGACTACGGCAAGTTCCGCTACGAGCAGTCGAAGAAGGACCGCGCGGGCCGCGCGAAGAGCAAAGTCTCCGAGATGAAGGAGGTCCGGCTCGGGCGATCGATGAAGATCGATCCGCACGACGTCGAGATCCGCATCAACCAGGCGAGGCGCTTCCTGATCGAAGGCCACCGCGTGCAGATCGTGCAGAACTTCCGCGGCGCCCGTGAGATGGCCCACCGCGACCGTGGCGACGTGCGCATGCGGGAGGTGATCGAGCGTCTCGCCGACCTCGCGAAGGTCGAGGCTCCGCCACGCATGGCGGGCCGCCGCATGAGCATGATCCTCGTGCCGGATCGCGCGAAGGTCGAAGCGGTCAAGCGTCGCCTCGCCGCGGAGAAGGCCGCGAAGGGCGAGCCCGAGACCGAGGAGCTCGAGGACGAGGGCTCGACGACGACCGCCGACGGACGGCTCGGCGAGCGTCTTCAGATCCCCGTCGCCGCGGCGCACGGCGATGCCGAGGGCGTGTCGACGGACGCGATCGACGACGACTTCGATGACGCCGACGACGACTTCGACGA
>CAZTMB010000068.1:0-2822 GCA_964614695.1 uncultured Isosphaeraceae bacterium
CACCGGTATCCTCTCCGCCCCATGACCGAGATCCGACTTGAAGGGATCCGCAAGCGGTTCGGCCGCACCGTCGCCGTCGACGGCGTCGACCTGACGATTCCCGCGGGCAACCTCTACTTCCTGCTCGGCCCCTCGGGCTGCGGCAAGACCACGCTCCTCCGCATGCTCGCGGGCTTCATCCGGCCCGACGAGGGCCGGGTGCTCTTCGACGGCCGCGACGTGAGCCGCGTGCCGCCGGAGAAGCGGGGCACGGCGATGGTCTTCCAGAGCTACGCCCTCTGGCCGCATCTGTCGGTCTTCGAGAACGTCGCCTTCGGCCTCAAGGTGCGGAAGTTCGCCAAGGACGAGATCGCCGCGAAGGTCGACAAGGCCCTGCGCGGCGTGCGCATGGAGTCCCTCGCGGCTCGCAAGCCGACGGAGCTCTCCGGGGGCCAGCAGCAGCGGGTGGCGCTCGCGCGGGCGATGGTCGTCGAGCCGCAGGTCCTGCTTCTCGACGAGCCGCTCTCGAACCTCGACGCGAAGCTGCGCCTCGAGATGCGCACCGAGATCCGCGCGATCTGCGCGGCGAGCGGCCTGACCGCGGTCTACGTGACGCACGATCAGGAGGAGGCGCTCTCGATGGCCGACGGCATGGTCGTCCTGCGCGACGGCAAGGCGATGCAGCAGGGCCCGCCACGGGATCTCTACCGCCGGCCGGCGAACCGCTTCGTCGCGGACTTTCTCGGCGAGAGCAACTTCATCGATGCCGAGACCCTCTCGGTCGAGGCAGGCGTGGCGACGCTGCGCACGCCCGCCGGCGAGATGCGCTCGACCGCGTTCGATCCGGCGAGCCCGCCGAAGGCCGGCGTCACGCTCTCGATCCGGCCCGAAGCCTTGCGGATCGGCGGCGATGCTGCCGGCGCCAATCGCCTCGAAGGCACGCTTCGCTCGACGATGTATCTCGGCAAGGTCGCGCAGCATCTCGTCGCGCTCGATGGCGACGGCGGCGACGTCAAGGTCTTCCAGCCCGATCCGGAGGCGCTGCCGGCGATCGGCGATCGCGTGCGGCTCTCCGTCGATCCAGGCTCGATCGTCGTGCTGCCCGCGTGACGATCAGCCCCGCAGCTTCACGCAGACGTTCTTGGGCTCGGTGAAGAAGCGAAGCGCCTCGAAGCCGCCTTCGCGGCCGATGCCGGAATCCTTGACGCCGCCGAAGGGCGTGCGAAGGTCGCGAAGCAGCCAGCAGTTGACCCACACGACGCCCGCGGCGATCGCCGCGGCCATGCGATGCGCTCGGTCGAGGTCGCGGGTCCACAGCGAGCACGCAAGTCCGTAGTCGCAGTCGTTGGCGATGGCGACCGCCTCGCGATGCGCATCGAACCCCTGCACCGAGACGACCGGGCCGAAGAACTCCTCCCGCGCGGCCTCGCATCCGGCGGGCACGCCCATGAGCACGGTCGGTTCGAGGAAGAAGCCGTCGCGGCATCGCGCCGGAAGGTTCCTCGGTCGCCCACCTCCGCACGCGAGAGCCGCGCCCGCTTCGATGGCACGCTCGACCATGCCCTCGATCCTGGCGCGATGGCCTGCGGAGATGACCGGCCCCATGTCGGTCTCGGCTTCGAGCGGATCGCCGACCTTGAGCCCGGCGACCTGCTCGAGGAACCGCTCCATGAACTCCTTCAGCCGGCTGCGGTGGACGAGGATCCGCGAGCCGCAGAGGCAGATCTGCCCGGCGTTCGAGAAGGCGCTCCGCACGAGCGTCGGCACCGCCTCGTCGAGGTCGGCGTCGGCGCAGACGATCGCGGCGTTCTTGCCGCCGAGCTCGAGCGCGAGCCGCTTGAACATCGGCCCGGCGCTCTTCGCGATCGCGCGTCCCGTCGGGGTGCCGCCGGTGAAGGTGATTGTGGGGACGTCGGGATGCTCGACGAGCCGGCGTCCCGCGGGCGCTGCGCCGAAGACGACGTTGAGGACGCCGCGCGGAAAGCCGATCTCCGCCGCGATCTCGGCGAGCCGGAACGCGGTGATCGACGCGAGCTCCGACGGCTTTGCGACGACGGTCGATCCGCTCGCGAGCGCCGGCGCGATCTTCCAGGTGAAGAGATAGAGCGGCAGGTTCCAGGGCGAGATGCAGCCCGCAACGCCGCGCGGCCGGCGCAGCGTGTAGTTGAGCGCCGCGGCGCCCATGTCGTGGAACTCGCTCTCCTCGTGGAGGATCGCGGTCGCGAAGAAGCGGAGGTTCGCGATCGCGCGAGGGATCTCGAGTTCCCGCGCGACCGCGAGCGGCTTGCCGGCGTCGAGCGACTCCTCGCGGGCGAGCTCGTTCGCGCGGGCCTCGACCGCATCGGCGAGGCGAAGCAGCCAGCGCGACCGCTCCGCCGCGGGAAGGCCTGACCACAGTGGAAACGCCCGCTTCGCCGCATCGACCGCGCGGTCGACGTCCTGCTCGTCGCCCTCGGGCACGTCCGCGATCGGCGAGGCGGTCGCGGGATCAAGGCTCGGGGCGTAGCGGTCGGCCGCGGGCGGCACGAGGCCGCCGTCGATCAAGTGGGCGATTCGAAGCATCGCGGCAAGGTAGTGCCCGCACGCGGTCGCGGCGTCCACGAAGAAGCCCCCGCGGCGTTCGCGGGGGCTTCGAGTGACCCCAGGGAGAATCGAACTCCCGTTTTCAGGATGAGAACCTGACGTCCTAACCGCTAGACGATGGGGCCGTCCCGTCGGAGGGGCGGGGAGTATACGCGGTCCGTTTCGGGGCTCCAAGAGGTGATTCGAGCGCCGCGAGAGGTCGAACCGAAGGTTCGCCGCCCGCTGCCGGCGTCGCGGACCGATCGGACCCGCGTCCGGCC
>CAZTMB010000068.1:2922-11365 GCA_964614695.1 uncultured Isosphaeraceae bacterium
GCCGTTCGCACGTCGCCGCGGGCGGTCGCGGAGCCTTCGGGCGATACTTCTCCCATGACCGCGGCCCTGCTCGCCGAGAGCTTCGTCCACACGCTCGATCCCTTCGCGTTCGAGATCGCCCCGGGAGTCGGCCCGCGCTGGTACGGCCTCTCCTACCTCGCGGGCTTCATCGTGGGATGGCTCGTGCTGCGATCGGTCGCGAAGCGCGGGCTCGTGCCGCTCAAGCCGCAGCAGGTCGGCGATCTCCTCACGTGGCTCGTGATCGGCGTCCTCGTCGGCGGACGCGTGGGGCACGTCCTCTTCTACGACCGCCCGCTGATGTGGACCTTCGACGGGTCGTTCCCGTGGTGGGGTCTGCTCGCGATCCACAAGGGCGGCATGTCGAGCCACGGCGGCGTGATCGGCGTGGCGATCGCCTGCTGGCTCTTTGCGCGTCGCCACGGCTGGCGGATGAGCGACGTGAGCGATCCGGTCGTGCTCGCGGCCGGGCCGGGCCTTGGCTTCGGTCGCCTGGCGAATCTCGTCAACGGCGAGCTGTGGGGCAAGGCGCTTCCGCCGTCGATGCAGGCCGATCCGCCGTGGTGGAGCATCAAGTACCCCGAGGAGGTGCTCGATCCGGCGTTCGCCAACGCCGAACTCCTCGAGAACCTCCGGCCGCTCGTCGATCCGCAGCGAGCGTTTCCGCAGAGCCTCTCCGACGCGGCGTACGCAGGCCGCGATGCCGTGGTCGAGGCGTTGACGCCGCTGCTGACCGCCTACCACCCCTCACAGGTCTATCAGGCGATCACCGACGGCGTCGTCATTCCGCTGGTGCTGGCGGTCGTGTGGTGGAAGCCTCGTGCCTCGGGGGTGCTGACCGGCGCCTTCTTCGCGACCTATGGCGTGCTTCGGATGACGACCGAGCAGTTCCGGCAACCTGACGAAGGCGTCTTCACGCTCGGTCCGATCACGCTGCCCATGCTTCTGAGCCTCGGGATGATCGTGATCGGCGCTGCGGCGATGCTTGCGTCGCGCCGTCGGCCGAGGATCGGCGGGCTTTCGCTCGCCGAGGGCGCCTTCGCGGACGCGCCGCGATCGAGGCCGGCGTGACGCGGCACGACGCGAAAGCGCCGTTCAGGATTCGCGCGGCGAGCCTTCGCGACGTCGACGCGCTCGCCGAGATCGATCGCCGGTCCTTTCGCCACGAGGGCGAGATCTTCGATGCGGCGCGGATTCGCCGGCTGATCGCGAACCCGCGGGCGATCGCGCTCGTCGCGGCGAGTGGCGAGGCGGTGCTCGGATGGGCGGTGGGCCTCACGCGCCGCACCTCGAACTCGGGAAGCGGGTACGGCCTGCACGGGCGCCTCTACGGCGTCGCGGTCGATCCGGCGGCGAGGGGGCTCGGGGTCGGACGAGCGCTCACCGAGCGGGTGCTTGCCGGACTTCGCAAACGAGGATGCCGGCGTCTTGCGCTCGAGGTCCGGCTCGACAACGACGTGGCGATCTCGCTCTACGAGTCGCTCGGGTTCGAGGCGGCCGAGACGATCCGCGACTACTACGCCCGCGGCGTCCACGCGCTGCGGATGCGTCGCGAAGGCTGAACGAGTCAGTTCGAAGCGGCGGCGCTCGCGGCACCCGACGCGCTGGCGCCGCTTGCCGTCGGCGTGCCGCCCGGTCGACCGCTCGCGCTCCCGGGGCGTCCGGTGGCGCCGTCGGGACGTCCTCGCCGCGCCGCCGCCGGCGGACCGCCGGCGGCCCCGCCCTCGGCGGTGCGCGTTCGATTGGGCATGCCCGACTCGCCCGGGGCAGGCGCCTTGCGGGCGGCTTCGAAGACCTCGCTTGGAATCCGCACCGCGATCTCGTCGGCGCTCGGCCGACGCAGCAGCACGCGTTCGCCTTCGCCGACGCCCTCGACGACCTCGACCTGCAGTTCGCCCGAACGACCGAGCTTCACCTGCCGCTGCTCGATGCCCGCGTCGCCGGCGATGTGCACGTAGGCGACGGGTCCCTCGCGAAAGACCGCCTGGATCGGCACCCACGGCTGATCCTCGACGCGGTCGAGCATGATCTCGCCACGGCAGCGCATCGCCGGCTTCAAGCCAAGCGAGGTGTCGGCCTCGATGAGCACGCGAACCGTGTAGTCGCGGCGATTGGGGTCGCGCCATCCGCCGCTCTCCGCGAGCACGCTCACCGACTGGACGGTGCCGCGCAGCGGGACGTTGGGAAGCGAGTCGGAGAAGACCGTCACGGGCTGGCCCGACTGGATGCGGCCGCTCAAGGCTTCGCTCACCTTGAGCAGCGCGATCATCTCGCTCGTGTCGGGGAGGATCGCGACGAGCTCGTTGGGCCGAAGCTCCGTGCCGACCGACGGCGGCGGGGCCTCGCCGCCACCGCCACGGCGACCTTCCTGGATCGAACTGGCATAGACGAGCAGGCCGCCGATCGGAGCCACGATCGTGCACTGCTCGAGCTGGCGGTTGAGGTCGGCAAGGCGATCCTTCGCCGTCTGCAGCGAGAACCGTCGGCTGTCGACGTCCGCCTGGATGCGGATGAGCTCGGCGTCGTTGCGCTGCTCGACCCGCACCCGCTCGGCGGTGGCCTGGTCGAGGTCGGAGCGCTTCTTGGCCTCGTCCTGGCGGTACTGGAAGTTCTCGTAGAGGAGTTCCTCGAGCTCGACCTTCCGCACGGCGGCGTCGCCGTTGATCATGTTGATCCGGTCCTGCTCGAACTCGTCGCGGCTGATGAACTCCTGCTCGACGAGGCGGCTGGCCTCCTCGAACTTGCGTCGGAACCGGATGGCGTTGATCTCCGCGGTCTGCTTGGCGATCGCGAGCTCTTCGCGCTTCTTGACGACCTCGCCCTCCTCCCACGCCTTGAGGGCGAGCGTGGCGAGCTCGATCGCGAGATCGGCCTTCTCGAGTTCGCTTTCCCGAGCGCTGCGCTTGATCTCGAGGTTCTGCTCCGCCGCCACCAGATCGCTCTGGGCGTTCTTGACCTTGTCCTCTGCGTCGAGGATGCGCTGCTTGATGTCCTCGTCGGCGAGTCGCACCAGCACGTCGCCGGCGCGGACCTGCGACCCCTCGTCGACGATCTCGGTGATGACCGAGCGGCTCTCGAGCTTGTTGCGGATCTCGACCTGCCGCACCGCGGCGAGCTCGCCGCTCACCGGGATCACGATGTTGAAGCTGCCGAACTCGACCTCGTGGAGATCCTTGCCCGCACCGGCGGTCGCGACCACCGGAGTCATGACGGTGGAAAGGCCCCAGGCGAGAACGCCCACCACCCCGATCCCGAGACCCGCCTTGGCCCACGGGAAGCCCCCGCGGCGGATGGCGGGACGGGCAGGCAGTGTGGTGGTTGGCGCGACGGCGGTCGGCGTGGTTGGGGCGGCGGTCATCTCGATCCTGTCGGGGCAGGCGGATCCGACGGAGATCCGCAGAAGGGCACGGTAGGAACCTTCGACCACGCCGGTCGCAGGAGTCGCGAAAGGTCGGCAGGAAGTCGCCGAACGTGGCGAGCAGGGGTCTACCGGAGCCCGCCGCCGCTGGTTGCCGGTGGAACCGTGACGGGATCGACCGCCGGCGCGGATGGGTCGGGATCGGGAAGCGGTTCGACCTGGACCGGGAAGTTCCCGTCGACGCCCTCGGCGTTCGGGAAGGGCCGCTCGCCCTGCTCGGGGGCCATGCCGCCGAGGTCCGGGGCGGGTCCGGGCACGTCCTGCGGAAGCGTGCCGATGATCTCGGCGCCTTGCAGTCCGGCGACCGGGAGGAAGAGTCCGTCGGGAGTCACGCGGAACTGGCCGGTCGTCAGCAGGAAGTCGAGGATCGAGATCTGCAGGTCGACCTGGGCGCGGTCGCGCTGATCCTCGGCCTGCCGACGCTGGTCGAGCGCCTCGGTGCGATCGCGTGCGCTCGCCCGATCCGGGGCCGCCGCGATCGAGGCTTCTCGATTGATGGCGATCGCGACGTTCTGCTCCTGCAGAAGCAGGCTGAAGCGGCTCAGTTCGATCGCCCGCAGGGCGCTGCGGACCTCGACCGCCGCATCGTCGCGGGCGAGTCGCTCGTCTCGGATCTCCTGCTCGTATCGGATCTGCGCCTGCCGCAGCTGGGCACGCTCGATCGTGCGGTCGAGCGCCCAGCCGAAGGCGGCCCCGGCCCGGTACACCCCGTCGTCGGGCCGGAGGTTCAGGCCGGCGTTCGTGCCGAATCGGTCGATCGTCGGGATCACGCCCGCGAGGGTCACGTCGAGATCGGGAAGGATCTGGTTCGCCGCGACGTCGACGCGACGGCGGGAGTCCTCGACGCGATCGCTGACCGTCTGCAGATCGAGGCGGAACTGCATGGCGAGCCGGACGGCCTCGGAGGCGGTCGTGGCGGGCATCGGCAGATCGAGTTCGACCGGCTCGATGACCACCGGCGTGGTGGGATCCATGCCGATCCTGACCTTGAAGTTGTCGACCGCGATGCGGTAGCGCTCCTCGAGGCCGGCGAGGCGGTTGACGGCGAAGAGCGTGTTCTGCTTCGCGAGGTCGGCCTGGAACGGCGGCTGGCGACCTGCCTTGACCAGCGCATCCTCGCGCTGATCGACCTGCCGCGAACTCGCGACCTGTCGGCGGGCGTTGGCGATCTCCTGCTGCTGGAGCACCAGGTCGAGGTAGCTGCGGATCAGCGAGAAGCAGAAGTCGCGCCGGAACTCCTCGAACCCCCGCGCGGCATAGATGAGATCTCGGCTGCGCTGGATGAGCTCTTCGCGGGCCGCGATGCCGGCGCCGCGAAGGAAGGGGATCTCCGCCTGCAGGATGAGGTCCGCCGACTGGGCGGTTCCTTCCTGGGTGAAGAACCCGTCGACCTGCCTGGTCACGTCGACGACGAGGCGGGCCGAGATCTCGCCGCCGTAGGGAAGCCGCTGCGTGACGCCGAGGTCGTTGGCGATCTCGAGGGTCCTGGAGAACCGGCCGTCGTTGCCGAGCGCCGCGAACTCGGCGCTGGTCACGTTGAAGGGCCGAGGTTCCCAGCGGTGCTGCTCCACGATGAGCGCCAGCGCCGCGATGATGTAGGTCTCCTCGGCATTGAGATACTCGACCGCGTTGTCGATCGCGAAGCGGACGGCGCCGCGAAGATCGAGCTGCAGCGCATCCGCCGGCGGCGCCCCGGCCGCCTGGATGCGGGCGGCGGCGGCTTCGAGCGTCTCGTCGCGAGGCGGCTGCGGATCGAAGCGAAGCTCGGCTGCGGAGGGATTCCGCGTAGGCGGGCGATAGCGCTCCGGATAGTCGGGCGCCATCGGATCCCCCTCGTAGAGCGCGTCGGTGCGGAGTCGCGGGGCGATCGTGCCGCCGGAGACGTCATCCGCCGCCGAGAGCAGGGTCGCCTCGGTGCGGCGGTCGATCGTGCGCATCGGGCTCTCGCACGCGGCCAGCGCCGTCGCCAAGACGCACGCGGCGACCGCGAGGGATGGCCGCACGCGTCTGACGATGGAGTCGGTCGAAGCGATCGTCACGAGTTCCTTGCTTCCAATCGACGGGAACCGACGAACCGTGCGGCGGTTTCCTTGAGGCCCAATTCGGACATGGCGGTGGGGGATCCGCCGGTGCTTTGCCCGGCAACATGGATTCTGCCACCATAACGGGTTCGATTCACCGCAGTTGCGGAACCGGGAATCGTTCGCATGCCCAGCGTGACCTTCGATGGACAAAGCTTCTTCGTGAGGGGCCGACGCGCCTGGCTCGTCGGCGCCGGGTTCGAGTACGCGCTCTGCGAACCGGAGTCCTGGGGCGATCGGCTCGATCAGATCCGCCGCGCGGGCGCGAACACCGTCGTGACTTCGTCGCCCTGGTGCGTGCACGAGCCCCGCATGGGCCGGTTCCGATTCGAAGCCGAGGCGGATCTCGCGCGGTTCCTCGATCTCTGCGCCGAACGGCAGTTGTGGGTCGTGCTGCGGATCGGCCCGTCGGTGGGCGAGCCCTACGACGGCGGCGGCATTCCCTCGTGGGTCGCCGAGTCGGGGGGGCTTCGGCTTCGCGAGTTCGATCCGGCGTTCCTCGAACGGACCTCCGCGCTCTATCGGCAGGTGCTCGCGAAGGTCTCGGGCCGGCAGGCGACCGACACGCTCGCGGCGGGGCGACGACAGGTCGGCCCGGTGGTCGCGATCCAGATCGAGCACCGCTGGTTCTGCGCGAACGAGGAGCAGGGCGATCGCTACCTGACCGAACTGGTGCGCTTTGCGCGGGAGTGCGGTGCCGAGGTGCCGCTGCTCACCGCGAACGGCCTCTGGCAGCCGATCGAAGGCGCCATCGAGTGCTGGGAGGGCTGCGACTCGATGCTCGCGAACCTCCGGCAACTGCGGGGCCTCGAGGAGAATCGTCCGCGACTCGCGTTCATTCGCGATCCGCGCGCGGTGTCGGTGTGGGGCGGAGACGGCAAGTCGGAGGCGGCGGCGCTCGCGGACCTTCCGCGTCATGTCGCGGCGACCCTCGCCTCGGGCGCGATGCCGCTGGTCTGCGATACGGTCGGCGGCGTGCATCGCGGCCGAGCCGCGGGAAGGCAGGCGCCTTCCGAAGGCGTCGCCGGCGGATTCGTCGCGACCGTCGAGCCGCGAGGCGCCCTGATCGACGTGTTCGGCGCGTTCAGGCCCGAGTCGGCGGCGCTTCGCAGACTCATGCTCTTCGCCTCGAGCTTCGGCCACGTCTTCGCCGACGCGGAGCCCGATCGTCAGCCGATCGCGGCCGATCCCGACCCGGTTCCTCCGGGGCGAGGCGGGCGAAGGAACGGCACTCCCGCATCGGTGGTGGGAGTGCGCGGTCCGGGCGGGCAGGTCGTCTTCGCCTTCGCGCCCGACGCGAAGGACCGCAGGATGAACCTCGTGCTCGAGGACGGTCGGACGTTGCCGGTCGATCTCGGCGAGTCGGAGTTCGCGTGGTTCGCCAAGGACGTCGACCTTCGCGGTCAGGGTCGCCTCGACTACGCGACGCTTCCCATCCTCTGCATGCTGCGGCGGAAGCTGCTCGTCTTCTTCGGTCCCGCCGGCATGGAGGCGACGATCTCGATCGGTGGCGCGGCGCTCGACGTCAAGGTGCCCGCCAACGCCGAAGCGCCGCTCGTCGCCGAGCACCGCGGGCTGATCGTCGTGGTGCTCAACGAGGCGCAGTCGCTCGCGACCGTCGCCGACGGCGGCACGCTGCGGGTCGGGGTCGAGAGCCGGCTCGACGACGGCTCCTTCCGGCCCGCGAAGGGCTTCAAGGAGACCTATTCCATCGAACTCGACGGCACCATCGCCAAGGAGCGGGCGGCTTCGGGCAACTCCCGCGGCGGGTCGGTGCGCTGGGGCGATTGGCAGTGCTGGAGCGATCCGACCCTCGGCGACGGAACGAGTCCGCGCTTCGCGATGATCGACGGACCGTCCTCGCTGCGATCTTGCGGCGTCGCCGCGGGCTATGGCTGGTATCGCGTCGGATTCCGCCAGCCCAAGGCGTCGAAGGTGCGGGTCGATCTGCCGCAGGCCGGCGATCGCCTGCGGGTGCATCTCGACGGCGCCCTGGTGGGCGTCTTCGGCGACGGACCGGGTGCGCAACCGTTGCCGCTCGAGGTGAAGGTCGCCGCCGGGGACCATCGACTGGTGGTGCTCGCGGAGCATCTTGGTCGCGGCGCGGACGGCTTCGAGGCCGAACGCCGGACCGGTCTGTGGCGACCGATCGTCGAGACGGCGCCCCTCAAGGGCGTCAAGGTCGCGTTCGGCGCCGTGCCGCCGGTCGATCCGTTCCCGCTTCGCGGTTTCCTGCCTGGCGTGATCCGCGGTGTCCCGGCTCCGGAGGAAGGTGTGCGGATCGAGTGGTCCCATCGCCGTCGCAGCCGGCTGATGCTCGACCTCGGCGCCTGGCCGGTTCCCTCGACCGTGTTTCTCAATGGAGGACTGCTCGCCCGACTCGACGGCGACCCTTCGCGGCGAACCCTGCTGGAACTTCCCGGCGAGGGATCGGTCTCGACCAAGGCCGGGTCGAACGAGGTGCTGGTGGTCCCGGACGAGGAGCATCCCCTCGCCGATCGCACCCTCATAAAGAAGGTACGGATCGAGGAGGTGCTCCGGGAGTTGGGCGGCGAGTCGGCGTGGGGCTTCGCCCGCTGGTCGTCGGCCGAGGAAGTCTGCGAGCAACCCGGCTGGACGGCGGCGGCTTCGGGAAACCGGAAGGACGCGGGCCCGACCTGGTTCCGATCGACGCTCCAAACGTCCGAGAAGTCGCTTGGACCGAGCGGCCTGGTGCTCGACCTGAGTTCCATGAGCAAGGGCGAGGCGTTCCTCGATGGTCGGTCGCTGGGCCGCTACTTCGCAAGGACGCCCGACGGAAAGGTCTGCGGACCCTCCGACCTGCCGATTCCACGATCGCTGATCCGTCCGGGCGAGCCGCAGGTGCTGGCGATCTTCGACGAGGACGGTCGTTCGCCGCAGGGGGTCCGGGCCAGCGGCGCCTGAG
>CAZTMB010000068.1:11465-15620 GCA_964614695.1 uncultured Isosphaeraceae bacterium
GACCGCCAACGCCATCCGCCGCGAACGATCCGCCGAGGGCATCGAGACCCTGTGGCTTCCGCCGTCGCCGACCAAGCCTCGCGGCGGCGTGGTCGTGCTCGACCGTTGGCTCGTGGGCGAACTGGACCGGGCGCTCGCCGCGGTCGCGGCGGATCCGCCGAAGGGACTGATCCTCGCGAGCGCGAGCGAGCGGGTCTTCGTCGCCGGCGCGGACCTCGCCGAGATCGACGGCCTCTCCGATGCCGAACTCGACGCGTATCTCGCGGCGGGCGCTGCATGCTTCGCGAGACTGCTCGCGCTTCCATGCCCGACGATCGCGGTCGTGCATGGCGCGGCACTCGGCGGGGGCCTCGAGTTGGCGCTTCATTGCGACGGCCTCGGCTTCCTCGCGACTGCAGAGGGCGCGAAGCCCTATCTCGTCGGGTTGCCCGAAGCGTCGCTCGGGATCTGCCCGGGCTGGGGCGGCACGCAGACGTTGCCGGCGCGGATCGATCCGGCGCTCGCGATCGGCCGCACCGCGACCGGCGCTCCGTGGAAGAGCGCCGATCTGCCGCGGGGGCTTGCGGACTTCACGGCGCCTTCGATCGGCGAACTGCACCAGGCCGCGGCCGCTTGGATCGCCTCGCATCCCGACTCGCCGTCGCGCCGTCCGCGCGCGATCGGCCCCGCGATGCGAAGCGGGATCGAAGCCGCGATCGAGGCCGCGGGCCTTGCGTCCTGCGAGCCGCTGACGCCGTCCGCCGCGGTCGTCGCGGCCGTCCGGGCGGGTCTCGAGGGAGGATTCGAGGCGGGGCTTCGCGAGGAGCGGGCCCGCCTCATCGAGTTGAGAGGAACCGAGGCGACCCGAGCGAAGATCGGGGCGTTTCTCGCCAAGAGTTGATCGAAGAGTCGAGCGGACGTGGCGCATGAGGCGTCGCGGACGACAGCCGTTTCACGGAGTTTCCCATGACCACCGCCGCCAACAGCACGAACCTCGACCGCGAGCTGCAGAAGCTCTCCGAGAAGGACCGCAAGCAGATCCAGCAGGCGCAGGAGATGCTCGGCCCCGATCCGGACTCGATGGGCCTTGTGAAGAACTACTTCTGGGGCCGCTTCCGCCGTGACCTGCTCCTGCCGCATCCCGAGCCCTCCGCCGAGGAGACCGCGCGGTGCGACCAGCTGCTCGCGGCGCTCGACACCTATCTCCGCGAGGAGCATCCGGCGATCGAGATCGACCAGAAGCAGGAGATCCCGCAGTCGGTGATCCAGCGGCTCTTCGACCTCGGCGTGCTCGGGATGACGATCCCGAGGGAGCATGGCGGCGGCGGCTTCGGCATCACGAGCTACAACCGCGCCCTCGAACGGATCGGACGAGTCTGCGGCTCGACCGCGGTGATCGTCTCGGCGCACCAGTCGATCGGCTGCAAGGCGGTCATGCTCTTCGGCAACGACGAGCAGAAGCGTCGCTACCTGCCCCGCATGGCGAAGGACACGCTGAGCGCGTTCTGCCTCTCCGAGCCCAACGTCGGCTGCGACGCGGGCGGGCAGGAGACCCGCTGCGAGCTCTCCTCCGACGGCACGCACTACATCCTGAACGGCGAGAAGAAGTGGGCCACTTCGGGCGCGCTCTCCGGCCTCTTCACGGTGATGGCGAAGCAGCGGATCAAGGACCCCAAGACCGGCAAGGAGAAGGACGCGGTCACCGCGCTCATCTGCACGCCGGACATGGAAGGCGTCGAGATCTTCAGCCGCAACCGCTCCAAGTGCGGCATCCGCGGCACCTGGCAGGCCCGCATCCGCCTGACCAACGTGAAGGTGCCGAAGGCGAACCTCCTGCACAAGGAGGGCAAGGGTCTCAACGTCGCGCTCACGTGCCTCAACTACGGCCGCTGCACGCTCTCGGCGGGCATGCTCGGCGGCGCGACCTACTCCCTCGAGCAGGCCGCCAAGTGGGCGCAGTACCGCCACCAGTTCGATCGCCCGCTCGCGGAGTTCGGGCAGGTGCAGGAGAAGCTCGCCCGCATGGACGCCTACGTCTACGCGATGGACGCGATGCTCTACCTGACCACCGCGTTCCTCGATCGCCACGACGAGGACATCATGCTCGAGACCGCGATGTGCAAGGTCTTCTGCTCGGAGATGGGCTACCGCACCGTCAACGACTGCCTGCAGATCATGGGCGGCGAGAGCTACATGACCGAGAACCACGTCGAGCGGATCTGGCGCGACAGCCGGATCAACACGATCGTCGAGGGCGCGAACGAGGTCATGCTGCAGTTCCTCTTCGGCTACGGCTCGAAGCAGCTCGGCGAATGGATGCTCGGGGTGAAGGCGAAGCCGTTCTCGAACCTCGGCGCCGCGATCTCGATCGCCTCGCAGCTCTTCCTCGGCATTCGTCCCGCGGCGCCGCAGGTCGGGCCGCTGCATCCGAAGCTCTCGGCGCACGGCCAGACGCTCGCGAACCTGATCCGCGAGTTCGCCCATCAGGTCCGCGTGATGTTCAAGGAGCACGAGGAGCGGCTCGTCACCAACCAGCTGATCCAGTCGCGGCTTTCGATGGCGGCGCTGTGGATCCACGCGATCGCCTGCTCGCTCTCGAAGTGCGACCGGCACCTGCGGAATGGCCTCGACGGCGAGGCGGCGGCGCAGGAGTTCGCACTGATGGATCACCTGGTCGCGATGTTCGCCAACGAGGTCCGCATCGAGCTCGACGGGCTTCGCCAGCACGCCGACCGGACCGTCGAGGCGGCGGCGAAGGCGCTTCTCAAGCGTGCGGATTCGCTGCCCAACAGCCGCTACTCGATGCCCGAGAAGAGCCCCAATCCCGACGCCCGCGGCAAGGGCCGCTCCGTCGACACCAAGAGCGTGCCGCAGTTCGGATCGGGCTCGGTCTTCAGCGGCAAGCCCGTCGCGAGCGACGCCTGAGGCGACTCGATACCTTTCCCCGCTTCCTCTTCAGCCAGCCCCCGATCAGGAACGACGCATGGATCTTCTCAAGCTGATGCAGACCCACGGACACGAGCTCGTGGAGTTCCATCAGGATCCCGGCACCGGACTCAAGGCGATCATCGCGGTGCACTCGACCGTGCTCGGCAACGCGCTCGGCGGCACGCGGCGCTGGGCGTACGCGTCGACCGACGAGGCGATCTTCGACGTGCTGCGTCTCTCCGAGGGCATGACCTACAAGGCCGCCGCGGCGGATCTGCCGATGGGCGGCGCGAAGAGCGTGATCGTGCTCGACAAGCCCGGGCAGCAGCCCACCGAGGCCGAAGGCCGCGCGATGGGCCGTTTCGTCGAGGCGTTCCACGGCAAGTACATCGCCGCGGAGGACGTGGGCGTCAGCCCGCAGTTCTGCGACTGGATGGCGATGGAGACGAAGCACATCATGGGCGGCGAGAACGTCTCGACCGGCGGCGATCCCTCGCCGTGGACGGCGCTGGGCGTCTTCAACTCGATGAAGGCGTGCCTCGAGGCGGCGGGCGACGGCGACTTCACCGGACTCACCGTGGGCATTCAGGGCTGCGGCGCGACCGGCTACAAGCTCGCGAAGCTCTGCCGCGAGGCGGGCGCCGCGGTGCTCGTCACCGACGTGCACGTGCCGAGCATGAAGCGTTGCGTCGAGGAACTCGGCTGCATGGCGGTCGGCAACGACAAGAACCTCTTCCACGAGGAGCTCGACGTGCTCGCGCCGTGCGCCTTGGGCGCCGTGCTCGGCCCCGAGTCGATTCCGAACCTGCGTTGCCGGATCGTCTGCGGCACCGCGAACAACCAGCTCGTCGAGCCGGTCCGCGACGGACGGGCGCTCAAGGAGCGGGGCATCGTCTACTCGCCCGACTTCGTCGCGAACGCGGGCGGCCTCATCCGCCTCGCGGGCCTCTACCTCGGCATGACCGAGGCGCAGATCGACGCGAAGGTCGCCGGCATCGAGCGGACCACGCACGAGGTGCTCCGCGAGGCGCTCTCGATGCCCTCGACCGCCGAGGCGGCGATCGCCTTCGCGAAGCGGCGCATCGAGAAGAAGGCGCCCGCCGTCGCGGCGAGCTGATGGGCTCGGACGACGCCAGCGAGATCGGGGCATGAGCGCCGCCTTCGGCTGGGCACTGCCGCACAACTCGCAGCGCGAACCGGTCGTCGGTCGCGAGATCGTCGCGACGAGCGTGCCGGTCGCCGCGAGCG
>CAZTMB010000069.1:0-15529 GCA_964614695.1 uncultured Isosphaeraceae bacterium
CTCCCCCGCAGTCGCTTCGCTCCGTGCGGGGGAGGGGTTTCCTTCGCGCGAATGGTGCCGTCCGCGGTTGAAGACAGCGAGCCGATCGCCCGCGTCCGGCTAGCCCTTGTTCATCGACCCCGCGAGCGCCTTCTGCACCTCTTCAAGAAGCTGCGAGACCTGGAACGGCTTGAAGAGGAAGCAGTGCAGACCCTCCTGGCTCGAACGCACGATCGAGTGGTGCGGGTCGTAGCCGAAGCCCGTCATCAGAATCACCGGCGTCTCGGCGCTGGCCTCCTTGGCCGCCCGGAAGACCTCGTAACCGTTGCGGTCGGGCATCCGCACATCGCTGATGACGAGTTCGAATCGCTTGGCGCCCGCTCTCGAGGAAGTCTCGATCGCCTCGATCGCCGAGCCGCCGTCCTCGCAGACGACCACTTCGCAGCCTCGCCGTTCGAGTACCGCGCGGATCGTCTGGCGGATCTGCGGCTCGTCGTCGGCGACGAGCACTCGACGCCCCGCGAGGCTCGCCTCGATCGCCGCATCGCGGAGGAACTCCTCCGCGCCGAGGATCGACTGCGGGCCCGAGGTCGAGGAGGCGAGGCGCGCCTCGATCGACGCCACCGCCTCGCGGATCGCCGGCGCCGCCTCGGCGGCGACGCCGCCTTCGGACTCGAGCTTCGCGAGCACCGACGAAAGCGTGTCGAGCGGCGCCCGCAGTTCGCCGAGCACGTTGTCGGCGACCTGCCGGTTGGTCGTGTATCGCTCGACGACGAGCATGTCGAGGATCGTGAGCGCGAGCCCGAGATACCGCGCGTAGAGCTCGAGGCAGAGCCGGTCCTCGTCGTCGAAGCGACCCGGCTCGGTCGACTCGACGTCGAGCGTGCCGATCACCGCCTCGCCTCGACGCACGGGCACGGTGACGCTGCTTCTGGCTCCGGCGAGGCCCGGCAGGAAGTTGGGGTCGTTCGCGGCGTCGCGACAGACGTAGCCCTGACCCGAGGCGGCGACGAGCCCGGAGATTCCCTGCCCGTCGCTTCGCGCGAAGAGCCGCTGCCCGATGGGAAGCGGATCGATGCCCTGCGACATCACCAGTTCGAGCTGGCCGCTCCGCGGATCGATCAGCCGCACCTCGAACGGGAGTTCCTGGCCGGGCGAGGGCAGGATCGCCGCGACACCTGCGACGAGCCGCTCCTCGATGCGGCGAAGCCTCGCGGTGACCGGTTGGGAGACCCAGCGGCTGTCGACGTCGAGCAGTTCGCCGCCCGCCGCATCGACCGCCTCGATCCGCTCCTGCAGCCGGCGGCTGGCCGTCACGTCGAGCATCAGTCCGATCGCATGGTCCTGGCCTTCGCCGGGCACCTCCGCGACCACCACCTCGTAGGCCGCCTCGGCGGTCGAGATCGCCTGTCGCACCGAGCCGGAGGTCTCGTCGCCGTGCTCGCGTCCGCGAAGCTCCTCGAGTCCACGCACGCACGCATCGGCGAAGCTCCGCAGCGCCTCGGGCGACGCGCTCGCCAACTGGTTGTTCATCCAGAGGATCTCGCCGCTCGCCTCGACGAGCCCGACGCCCTCGCCGAGGCGGCTGATCGTCTCGAGGGCCGCGCCTTCGTCGAAGGGGCGCCGCCGGGGCGAGTCGGAGACCACCAACTTGAAGCGACTCTCGAGCGCCTCGCGCACCGCGGGTTCGATCGACTCGAGCGACCGAAGGTCGGGGAACACGAGCAGCCGCTTGGGCGAGGCCGTCATTCGGGGTCGCAGGCGAATCGCGAGCGGGCGGGAAGCGAGGTCCGTCGCCGCCGGGGCGACGGGAGAGAGGCGGGAGTCTACGAACCTCCCGATCGCGGTCGCAAGATCGAGGAGCATCGAACTTCGGTTGAACCACCCGCGAAAGTCCCGCTTCGGTCCGATCGCGCCGCGGACTGCAGTAGACTCGCGCGTTCCGCCGATTCGCCGCGGTCGGACCGCGAGGCGTCTCCCCGCGGACGCATCCGCCCGTCGGACGCCCTTCGAAGCGCGCCGGACCCCATGATCCTCGCGAACGGTCTCAGCAAGCGATTCGGGCTGGTGCCCGCGGTGACGGACCTCTCCTTCGAGGTGCCGCGCGGCAGCGTCTGCGGCTTCCTCGGACCGAACGGGTCCGGCAAGTCCACCACCCTTCGCATGCTGACGGGCCTGCTTCGACCCGACGCCGGCACCATCTCGATCGACGGCGTCGATGCGGTGGCGTCCTGGCGCGAGGCCCGTCGGCGGATCGGCTATCTGCCCGAGTCGGCGCCGGCGTACCCGGAGATGCGGGTCGAGGAGTACCTCGCCTTTCGTTGGCGAATCGCCGGACGCGGCGGATCCCGTCGCGACGCGATCGCGCGATCGGTCGAGCGATGCGGCCTCGGCGAGGTCCGGCGGCGTCTCGTCGGCACGCTCAGCCGCGGCTTCCGCCAGCGCGTGGGGCTCGCGGCGGCGCTTCTCGGCGATCCGTCGGTGCTCCTGCTCGACGAGCCCACCGAGGGCCTCGATCCCTTTCAGGTGCGCGAGTTCCGCTCGCTCGTCCGGGAGTTCGCGAGGGGCCGCACGGTGCTCCTCAGCAGCCATCTGCTCGCGGAGGTCGAGACCCTCTGCGACCGCGTGGTGCTGATCCTGCGCGGGCGCCTCGTCGCGAGCGGCTCGATCGATGCGTTGCGATCGGCGGCGGAGGCACGAGGCGGTCACGCCGTGGTCGTCGTCGAGACCGATCTCGCCTCGACCGCCGCGATCGAACGGGTGGAGGGCGTGCGGGGCATCGAATCGTCCTCGGCCGGGGCGGAGCCGTGGCGCACCCTCGAGGTCGCGGTCGATCCGTCACGCGACGGTCGCGAGGCGATCCACGCCGCGATCGTCTCGGCGGGCGGCCGCGTGCGCGAACTGCACCGCCGCGAGCCCTCGCTCGAATCGGTCTTCATGGAACTCGCCGGAGGCCCCGCGCGATGAGCGGCTGCCTCGCCATCTGCCGCCGCGAGATCCTCTCGGCCTTCGCCACGCCGCTCGCGTGGGTGCTGCTCGCCGCGACGGGACTGCTCGCCGCGGTGGTCTTCGCGTCGGTGGGATTTCGCGACGGCGAGATCGCCAACCTGCGTCCGGTGCTCGTGGCGCTCGGCTGGGCGGTGCTGCTGCTCGCCCCCGCGATCGCGATGCGAAGCTTCGCCGAGGAGAAGCGGCAGGGCACGCTCGAGGTCCTCTGCACCTCGCCGCTCGGCGAAGGCGCGATCGTGCTCGGCAAGTTCCTCGCCTGCGTGGTGGTGCTCGCGATCGTGCTGCTTCCGGCGGCGGTGCTCGCGATCCCGCTCGAGCTGCACGGATCCCCGGACTTCGGCGAGCTCGCCTGCGGACTGCTGGGGCTGCTGCTCGTCGGCTCGATGGTCGCGTCGCTCGGGATCCTCGCCTCGGCGCTCTCGTCGAGCCAGGTGCTCGCGTATCTCGGCGCGATGTTCCCGTGGCTTGCGCTCGTCGTCTCGGTGAAGCTGCTGCCGGCGTGGCTCGGTCCGGCGTCGAACGCGTGGCTCGAGCCGCTCGACCCGCTGCGGCGTCTCGATGCGTTCGTGATCGGCCTGCTCGACACGGCGAACGTCGCCTACTTCCTCGCGGCGTCGGCGTTCTTCCTGCTGCTCGCGACGCTCGCGCTTTCGCGCGGCCGCCGGCGTCGTCCCGCCGGGCTCGGCAAGGCGGGCCGCGTCGTGCACGCCTCGCTGCGGATCGCGGCGATGGCGATCGCGGCGGCGGCGATCGTCGGGATCGGCACCTCGGCGCCGCTTCGCGGTCGATTCGACCTGACCCGCACGCGAGCCTACAGCCTCGGCGACGAGACCCGCGCGATGCTCGCGTCGCTGCCGGGGGCGTGGTCGATCGATCTGCTCGTCGTGCCGGAGGAGGGCGACCGGGCGCTTCTCGAACAGCTCGACGAGGTGCTGCGTCGCTTCGCCGAGGCGAATCCGAGCATCTCGGTCGGCAGGCTCGATCCGACCGATGCCGCCGATCTCGCCGCCTACGAGCGTCTCCTCGAATCGCTTGCGGAGAGCCACGCCGCAGAGACCCGCGAGCACGAAGAGGCGATCGACGAGGGGCTGGCGGGGCTCGATGAACTGGTCGCCTTCGCGCAGGCGAAGCTTCCGGCGATGCGGGCGCGGGTCGCGGCGGCGCGGGCTCGCGGCGAGGCCGGCGAGGCGGAAGCAGGCGCCGCCTCGATGCTCGAACAGGTGGCGGCGACCGGACCGCGCCTTCGCGAGGAGATCGAGAACTTCCTGACGACCTCCGCGTCGAGCCCGTTCCCCGATCTCGAGTCGGCGCGATCGACGCTGGTCGCGCACCATCGGCTGCGTTCGGACCAGCTCGTGGAAGGGCTTCCCCGCGACGGCGAGGCGCAGCGTCTCGCGGTGCGCCTGCGGCGATCGATGGATCGTCTCGAGCGCCTGCCGCCCGCGCGGCTCGGCGAGATCGCCGCGGCGATCGGCGACGGCGAGGCGGCGGTCATCACCGGACCCGAAGGCGCGGTGGTCGTTCCCGGCTGGCAGCTGCTGCCGCGATCGACCTTCGAGGGTGAGCAGACGGTGCGCTTCGATCGCCGCTTCCGCGGCGAGCAGCTGCTCTCGGCGGCGATCCGTTCGCTGTCGATCGACGCGCCGCCGATCGTCGTCTTCATGCACGTCGAGCCGGCGTCGCTGCTTCGCCGCACGCCCGAGGGCGGCGATCTCGCGGCGATCGCGGACGAGCTTCGCGCCGCCCGCTTCGAGGTGCGGGAGTGGAACGCGGCCGTCGGCGGCGAGCCGAGGATCGAGGAGGGCCGCGAGGCGGTCTTCGTCACGATCCCGCCGCTTCGCCGCACCGGCGTCGAGCCCGACGAGCGTGAGCGCGCGTTGCTTGCCGCCACCCGCGAGCGGATCGAGGCAGGCGATCCGGTGCTGCTGAGCCTGACGCCGAGCGTGATTCCGCTGCTCGGTGGCCGCGATCCGTGGGCGCAGCTCGCGGCGGAGCTCGGCGTCGAGGCGGACACGTCGCGCACCGTGCTCGAACTCGCCCCCGACGAGAGCGGCAAGCCCACGGCGCAGCCGCTGCATCTGGCCCGCGAGGGCGCGATCGGACATCCGCTCGGCGCGGCGATCGATGGGCAGGCGATGCTCGTCTTCTATCCGGTGCCGATGTCGATGCGCGACGGCGCGGTCGCGGTGCTCTCGCTGCCGCCGTCGGAGTCGCGCTGGATCGAGGAGGACTGGCGGCGTCTGCGGGCGATCGAGGAGGTGCCCGCGAGCAAGCGTCAGGATGCCTCCGTGCCGATCGTCTCCGCGGTCGAACGGGTCGGTCCCGACGGAGGCTCGCAGCGGGCGATCGTCGTCGGTTCGAGCGGCTGGATGCTCTCGAACCTCGCGGATCGCACCGTCGAACTCGGAGGCGAACGTGTGGCGTTCGCGAATCCCGGCAACCGCGAACTCGCCCGCAGCGGCGTCGCGTGGCTGGCCGGTCTCGACGAGTGGGTCGTCGCGGGCTCGTCGGGCCGCGAGGTGGCGCGACTCTCCGGGATCACGCCGGAGACCCGCACGGCGTGGGTCGCGGCACTCCTTCTCGGCATGCCGATCGTGCCGCTCGTTGCAGGGGGCGTCGTGGTCTGGCGACGGGAGCGCGGCTCATGAACATCCGCGCCACGATCCTCTGGTGGCTCGCGGCCGCGATGCTGGCGGCGTCGGCGTGGATGCTGCTGCGGAGAACCGAGGACGCGCCGCGAGGCCCGCAGCCGCTCTTGGCCGCGGGCGAGCTTCCCGTCGATCGGGTCGACGAGATCCGCGTCGAGCGCGGCGACGAGCCGACGTGGGTCTTCCGTCGCGAAGGCGGCGAGTGGCGTCAGGTCGAGCCGTTCGCGCATCCGGTCGATGCGGTCTCGATGCGTCGGCACGTGGTCGCGGCGGAGTCGCTGCGAGCGAGTCGCGGCGTCTCGATCGAGGCGGTCGAGGATCGCGCGGCGTTGGGCCTCGATCCGCCGCTCGCGAAGGTCGCCTTCGCATGGAGCGATGCGTCGGGCGAGCGACGCACGCTGGCGCTCGATCTCGGTCGCCCGAGCGTGGCGGGCCGGGCGTGGATCCGCCGCCGCGGCGAAGGACTCGTGCAGGCGGTCGACACGGGCCTGCACGATCGGATCGTCGAGCGGCACCCGCGCGAGTGGCGACGCCGGCAGCTGCTCGATCTGCCGACCGGCGAGGTCGATCGGATCGAACTGGCCTTCGCCGCGGGCGACGGCGTCGAGGTCGTCCGCAGCGGGCGCGACTGGCGACTGACCGCGCCGATCGAGACGCGGCTCGATCGCGAAGCGGTCGAGTCCTGGCTCGCCGCGATGTCGCGGATCGAGGCGGCGGCGTTCTTCGAGGACGAGCCCGACGATCGGGCCCGCTACGGGCTCGACTCGCCGTCGGAGACGCTGCGTCTCGAGCGGCGCACGACGGGGCCCGACGGCGGCGAGTCGATCGAAGCGGAGACGCTTCGCATCGGCACGCTCTTCGGACCGGGATCGACCGATCGCTTCGCCGAGGTCGAGGGACGTCCGGTGGTGATCCTGCTGGCCGAAGGGGCTCGCGCGACGGTGCTGCGGCCGCTCACCTCGCTCGTCGATCCGACCGGCACGAGCGTCGCGGCGAGCGACGTCGCGGCGATCGAGATCCGCACCGCTGAAGAGACCTTCCGCATCCGACGCGAACTCGATGGGTTCGTCGCCGAGCGGGTCGGCGCCGGCGGCGAGGTCGTCGAGTCGACGCCGCTCGAGCGCGCTCGCGCCGAGGCGCTGCTCGAAAAGCTCACCGCCGCGAGGGCGCCCGAGATCGCGGTCTCGGCGTTCCCGCAGGAGATGCTTGCGGGGCTCGCGATTCTCGAAGGCTTCGGCGGCCGGCCGCTCGATGCGGTGCGCATCGCCCGCGATCCCGAGACCGGGCGATGGGCGCTCGACAACGGCGACGACGTGCTGCGGGTCTTCCCACCCTCGTTCGAGCCGAGGCTCCGCGGCGCCGACTACGGCCTGACGCCGCTTCCGAGTCGCGGCACGCCGTAGCCGAGCACGAGGTCGTTGCCGCGACGGCGAATCGACTCGAGATCGAGCGGCAGGCTGTGCCCGAGGCCGCCTTCGGTGGCGCCGGCGACGGCGGCGAGCCCGGTGTCGCCGCCGACGACCCGCGGCGCGACGAAGACCCACGCCTCGTCGATGAGTCCGTGTCGGAAGAGCCGGCCGAGCATGCGGGCGCCTGCTTCGGTCAGCACCCGCGCGACGCCGAACTCCGACGAGAGCCGTTCGAGCAGTTCGCGCAGCGGAAGTTCCCCGTCGATCGCGGGCAGCCCGAGCACCGCGGCGCCGCGGGACTCGAGTTCGGCGGCGAGGTCCGCATCGCCGTCGAGCGCCTCGAGATCGCACGCGACGAGCAGCGGCTGCTCGCGGGCGGTCCTGACAAGCTGTGAATCGAGCGGGATCTGCAGCCGCGGATCGACGACCACCCGCATCGGCACGCGGCGGGCGCGGACGCCTCGGACGTTGAGCAGGGGATCGTCGGCGAGCACCGTGCCGATGCCGGTGAGGATCGCGTCGCAGCAGCCTCGCTCGCGATGCACCATGCGTCGGCTCGGCCCGCTCGAGATCCAGCGCCCGTCGCCGGCGGCGACGGTGATCTTGCCGTCCAAGGTCTGCGCCCACTTCGCGACGACCCACGGGCGACCGGTCTGCACGCGATGGATGAACGGACGGTTGAGACGCTGGACCTCGGGAATCGAGGGGTGCTCGATCGCCTCGACCCCCGCATCGCGCAGGCGCTTCGCGCCGCCGCAAGCCTGCGGATGCGGATCGGCCTGCCCGTAGACGACCCGCGCGACGCCCGCGGCGATCAGCGCTTCGCTGCACGGTCCGGTGCGGCCCTGATGGTTGCAGGGCTCGAGCGTGACGAAGACCGTGCCGCCCCTTGCACGTTCGCCCGCCATCGCGAGCGCCTCGATCTCGGCGTGCGGGCCGCCCACCTTGCGATGGTGGCCGAGGCCGACGATGCGGCCCGACGCATCGAGGATCACGCAGCCGACCGCGGGGTTGGGCTCGACGAGGCCATGGCCGCGGACCGCGAGCCGCACGGCCAGGCGAAGAAGTTCGGCGTCGCGATCGTCGGGTGAGTTCGGCATGGCGATGGGCTCGGAGTCTCGGATCGTCTCGGCGGATCGGCGGGGCATCATCGACTTGGGCGGGGCGGCTAGTCCAGCGGGCGGAGTGCCGAAAGCGCACGACGCCGGCCCTGAGGCCGGCGTCGTGGAGGGTTCTGCGTGAAGCGGGCGATCAGCCCTTGGTGAGGACCGCGTCCTTGAGGCGGTCGGGCATGATGCGGTACTCGAGCGGCTCCATGGTGCTCGTCGCACGGCCCTGGGTCATGCTGCGGAGGGTCGTCGTGTAGCCGAAGAGCTCCGACAGCGGCACCTCCGACGAGATGATGCGGACGTTGCCGCGCATCTCGGAGTCGTTGATCTGGCCGCGGCGGCTCGCGATGTCGCCCGAGACGTTGCCGAAGAACTCGTCGGGGGTGGTGACGGTGAGCTTCATGATCGGCTCGAGGAGGGCGAGGCCCGCCTTGGTGCACGCCTGGCGGAAGGCCAGGGCGCCCGCCTGCTCGAAGGCCACCTGGCTCGAGTCGACGTCGTGGTAGGAGCCGAAGACCAGCTCGACCTTGACGTTGATCATCGGGTAGCCGCCGAGCACGCCGCTCGCGGCGGCCTGCCGCGCGCCGTACTCGACCGAGGGGATGTACTCGCGGGGGATGACGCCGCCGGAGATCTTGTCGACGAAGCAGATGCCGTCGACCATCTTGAGGCCCTCGGCGTCGGCCTGCTCCTTCGTGAAGGGCATGACGTTGACCACCGCGTCGCCGAACTGGCCGCGGCCGCCGGTCTGCTTCTTGAAGAGGCCGCGGACGTCGTTCGCCGAGCCGGAGATCGTCTCGCGGTAGCTGACTCGCGGCTTGCCGACGGTGACGTTGATCTTCATGTCGCGGACGAGCTTGTTCTTGATGATCTCCAGGTGCAGCTCGCCCATGCCGGCGATGATGGTCTCACCGGTCTCGTCGTTGTAGTTGGAGCGGAAGGAGGGGTCCTCGCGTCGGATCGTGGTGAGCGCCTCGCCGAGCTTCTTCTTGTCGTCGGCGGTGTTGGGCTCGATCGACATCGAGATCACCGGCTCGGGGAAGTCCATCTTCTCGAGGATGATCGGGTTGTCGGGATCGCAGAGCGTGTCGCCGGTGATCGAGTTCTTGGGGCCGATCACCGCGACGATCTGGCCGGCGCCGACGCTCTCGAGGGCCTCGCGGTCCTTGGCGTGCATCTCGAAGATGCGGGAGACGATCTCGCGCTTGTTGTTGCCGGGGTTGAGGACGCGGCCACCCTTCTCGAGCGACCCCGAGTAGACGCGGATGTAGGTGAGGTCGCCGTGGGAGTCCGAGACGACCTTGAACACCAGGCCGGAGAACGGCGCGGTCGCGTCGTGCGGACGGGTGAGCTTCTTCTCGCTGTCGCGGGGATCGACGCCGTCGACCGGCGGAACCTCGGTGGGATTCGGCAGGTAGTCGATGACGCCGTCGAGGACGCGCTGCACGCCGACGTACTTGAGGGCCGAGCCGCAGAAGACCGGGAAGCACTCGCGGGTGAGCGTGCCCTTGCGGATGGCGGCCTTGATCTCCGGGACGGTGATCTCGTCGGGAGTCTCGAGGTACTTCTCCATCAGCGAGTCGTCGAGCTCGGCGGCCTTCTCGACGAGCTCGGCCCGCCAGAGTTCGGCCATGTCCTTGATGGAGTCGGGGATGTCGCGCTCCTCGACCTTCGAGCCGAGCTCGGTGGAGTCGAAGTAGAACGCCCGCATCGTGAGCAGGTCGATCAGGCCCTCGAAGGTGTCGGCCTGCCCGATCGGGATCTGCACCGCGATCGCGTTGGCGCCGAGGCGCTCGCGGATCGACTTGAAGCTGAAGTCGAAGTCCGCCCCGAGCTTGTCCATCTTGTTGATGAGGCAGACGCGGGGGACGCGGTAGCGGTCCGCCTGCCGCCAGACGGTCTCGGACTGCGCCTCGACGCCTTCCTTGCCGTCGAAGACCGCGACCGCGCCGTCGAGCACGCGGAGCGAACGCTCGACCTCGATGGTGAAGTCGACGTGGCCAGGGGTGTCGATCAGGTTGATCTTGTAGGTCTTGCCGTCGTGGACCCAGGGGCAGGTCGTCGCGGCGGACTGGATGGTGATGCCGCGCTCCTGCTCTTCCTGGAGGAAGTCCATGGTCGCGGTGCCTTCATGCACCTCGCCCATCTTGTAGTTCTTGCCGGTGTAGTAGAGGATCCGTTCGGTGACGGTCGTCTTGCCGGCGTCGATGTGGGCGCAGATGCCGATGTTGCGGACGAAGTTCAGGTCGGTCGACATGGTCGGTCTCGAGTCTGGGGTCCGGGATCGCCCGGACGGTTCAGTGGCGGGTTGAGGAAGCACCGGGACCACGGCGGTCCCGCGGAGAGGTGCCGAGACGGCACCGAAGACTGGAAGATCGGCTCTTCCGGGATCCGGCTCGAAACCGGGCGGATGAACGATCGGTGAAGAGGAGGGTGGGCGAGGCGGTCGGCGCTCGCCGCGAGGGGTCTGCCGCTACGAGTCGGGGTCCGCGTCGGCGTCGCCGGAACCCTCCTCGGACGCAGCCGGGGCCGGCGTCGAGGCGGTGTTCTGCGGGATGACGGCGTCGGACGGCATGGCGAGTCGGCCTCGTGGGCGCGGAAACTCCGCAAAAATGCGAAGTCCCGTAGGGTACCGGTCGCCCTGATCGAGTCAAGGGTTTGGTTGGCCGCGGCCGCGCCGCCGGGTCGGTCAGGCGATCCGCACGAGGTCGTCGCGCCGCAGCCCGCGGCTTCGCAGGGTCGGGCCGATCTCCGAGAGCCACCGCCGGGCGTCCTGGACGTACCCCGCGGTCGGCTTCACCTCCGGCGAGATCGCCGCGAAGTAGCGGTTGAAGCGGGCCATGAGCAGTTCCCGGGTGAACTTCGCCGCCATCGAGGCGAGCGCCGTCGGAAGGTGCCGGGTCTCGCACTCGGTCTCGAAGCTCAGGGTGATCGCCGACCCCTCTCGCTCGAGGCGGTAGCGGCTGACGCGATCGGTCTGGCCGAGCACGGCGAGCTCGACCCCCGGGAAGGCCCGGAGCAGCGGCTCGACGTAGTCGTTCCGCCCCCCGTGTCGGTCGATCATGACCCGCGGGTGGGCGTCGGGATGGGCCTTCCAGAGGCGGTCGACGAGCCGCATCGCGGCGACGAAGTTGACGTGGGCTTTCCCGGCGGTGGCGCAGAGCCGGTTGAAGGCTTCCTCGTCGATCGCCTCGACCATGGGCGGCAGCAGCTCGACGCCCGCCGCGGCGAGCCCGCGACGGAGCTTCGCCGCCTCGATGCCTAGGCGATCGGCGGTGGTCGCCAGCGGCAGCGGCGTCGTCGAGCGGTACCACGGCTTGCCGCGGAGTCGCTCGAGGTCGACGCCCCAGCGGGCGAGCAGGGCGTCGTCGTCGGGGAAGGCATCGCCTTCCGCAGCGGCGAGCATGAAGGCGAGCACGCCCCGCTCGAGATGCCGCAGGGGATGGCTCTTGCCGGAGTTCGCGGTCTTGAGCTTCTTGCTGTCGGCGACCGCGATCCGCTTCTTCGAGTCCGCCGGAGATCGGCAGACGACCGACGAGAGGGTCTTCCAGAGCTCCGGCGGCCCCTCCGAGGCGTCGGCCTCGGCGATGCGGAACGCGAAGGCGCCGACGCAGAGCGGGCCGAGCATGGGCCCGTATCCCGCCTCGTCGATTCCGGCATAGAGCAGCATGGACGGTGAAGGTAGCGGCGGACGCGACGGCGCAAAGCGGATTCGCCCGGGCGTAGACTCGATTCGTGGCCGCCGCCTCGCACGAACCGCGAACCAAGGTGCTGCTCGCGATGAGCGGGGGCGTCGATTCCTCGGTCGCGGCGGCGTTGCTCCAGGAGGCCGGGCACGAGGTCGTCGGCTGCTTCATGCGGCTCGGCGATCCGGAGGAGCCCGAGGGGCTGGCGGCGGATGCGGAGGGAGCGCCGCACGCGTGCGCGGCGGGCGGCTGCGGCACCGCGAGCGGCAAGCGCCGCAAGCAGGGATGCTGTTCGGTGAACGATGCGGCGGACGCGCGGATCGTCGCGGCGGCCCTCGGCATTCCGCTCTACGTCATGAACTTCCGTCGCGACTTCGGTCGGGTGATCGACTACTTCGTCGGCGAGTACAACGCGGGCCGCACGCCGAACCCCTGCGTCCGCTGCAACGACTGGCTCAAGTTCGGCCGCCTGCACGAGCACGCCGAGGCGCTCGGCTGCACGCACGTGGCGAGCGGGCACTACGCGCGGATCGGGCGAGGCGACGGTGGCGAGGCGATCCTTCGCCGCGGCCTCGATCAGGCGAAGGATCAGACCTACGCGCTCTTCGGGATCCGCCGTGATCGCCTGTCGCGCACGCTCTTTCCCATCGGAGAATTGCACAAGCCCGAGGTGCGGCGGATCGCCGAGCGCCGGGGACTGCCCGTCTTCGACAAGCCCGACTCGCAGGAGATCTGCTTCGTGCCCGACCACGACTACGCGGGCCTTGTGAAGCGCCGCGCGCCCGAAGCCGTCGCGCCTGGCGTCATCCTCGACGACGCCGGTCGCGTGATCGGCGACCACGAGGGTCATCAGCACTTCACGATCGGGCAGCGGCGAGGCCTGGGCGTCGCGTCGAGCATTCCGCTCTACGTGCTCTCGAAGGACGCCCAGACCAACGAGATCGTCGTCGGGCCGAAGGAGCGGCTGCGATGCGCGGGCGCATTCGCGAGCGAGGTGAACTGGCTGTGCGGCGAGCCGCCGGCGGCGTGGACGCGCTGCGCCTCGCAGTGGCGCCTGCACGGCGAGGCGCCGGAGGCGGAGGTGCGCGTGGTCGATCGCGAAGGAACGGTTCGTCTCGAGCTGCGGTTCGCCGAGACGCAGGAGATGGTCGCGCCGGGCCAGGCGATCGTCTGCTACGACGGTGACGTCGTCCTTGGCGGCGGCTGGATCGACGAATCGATCCCGGTGTGAGCGATCAGGGAGTCGCGGCGTTCGCGCCGGCGATCCACTCCGCGGGCATGCCCGAGTAGAGCGCGGCGGTGTAGAGCGCGAAGCACGTCAGCAGCAGCGCGCCCTCGAGCCGGCTGATGCGGCCTCCGGTGAAGACGAGCGGCAGGATCACGATCGCGGCGAGGATCGCGACCGGCAGATCGAAGACGAAGACCTGCGGATCGATGGGGACCGGCGAGACGATCGCCGTGACTCCGAGGATCCCGAGCACGTTGAAGATGCCCGACCCGATCAGGTTGCCGATCCCGAGATCGCTCTTGCCGCGAAGCTCGGCGACGAGGCTCGTCACGAGTTCCGGCGCCGAGGTCCCGATCGCCACGATGGTGAGGCCGATCACCAGCTTCGAGACGCCCCACATCTCGGCGAGCGTCACCGCGGAGTCGACGAGGAGCTTCGAGCTGCCGGCGAGGATCGCCACGCCGACGAATGTGAGGACGAGGTTGAGCGTCCAGCCGCCCCTCCAGCCCGGCGGAATCGTCGGGGCTTCGGCCTGGACCTCGGCGGTCTCGCGACGGCTCACGCGATAGCTCCACGCGATGAACGCGACGAGCCCGGCGACGAAGAGGATCCCGAGCCCGCGGCCGAGCACGCCGCCGGTCGCGAGGGCGAGGAAGGGCAGGGCGGTGACGGCGACGAGCAGCCCGACCTCGCGCACGATCGACTGGGCCTTGACCGGGATCGCGCGGATCGCGGCGACCGCGCCGAGGACGAGCAGCAGGTTCGCGATGTTCGAGCCGACCACGTTGCCGATCGCGATCTCGGGAGCGCCCTCGAGGGCGGCGAAGACGCTCGTGGCCAGTTCCGGCGTGCTGGTGCCGAAGCCGACGACGGTCATGCCGACGAAGAACGCCGAGACGCCTGCCCGCAGGGCGAGCACGCTCGACCCGCGAACCAGCACCTCGGCCCCGAAGGTCAGCAGCAAAAGGCTGACCACGAGCATGAGCAGCGGCTGCCACATGGGGCGAGCATGCTACGGGGAGCGGGCAGAGCGTGGACGGCGACGAGTCGCGTGACGAGACCGGCGGGCGTCCGACGTTGTGGACCGCGGGCGTCTCGCCCGCCATCGAGTCAATCAGAGTCAGCTTTCCGACTCCGCTGGTGCCCCACCGCCTCGCTGCGCTCGGCACCTCCCCGACCTCGCATCGCTCGGCCGGAGAGGAGGCCAGAGGCCCGCGGTCCACCGGGTTGCGAGTTGAGGGTCGTCTCGCGTGTGGTGGACCGCGGGCGTCTCGCCCGCACCGAAAGAGACCGTCGGTAGCATGCCGCCTCGCGCTGCGGCGGGTGGTGCCGCGGCCTTCCGACGAACTCTTCCGACTTCGCGAGCAGACCTCCCATGGCGAACGACCTCTCCTCGATCCGTGCCGCGCTCGGCGCCGACGCCGACGGGCTTCTTTCCCATCAGGCCAAGGTCGACCGCTCCCTCCTCCAGCTGCCCGGACCAGACTTCATGGACCGCGTCTGGATGCCGACCGACCGCAGCCCGCAGGTCCTTCGCTCGATCGGGGCGATCCTGAACCACGGACGACTTGCCGGCACCGGCTACGTCTCGATCCTGCCGGTCGATCAGGGCATCGAGCACAGCGCCGGAGCGAGCTTCGCGCCGAACCCGATCTACTTCGACGGCGAGAACATCGTGAAGCTCGCGATCGAGGGCGGCTGCAACGCGGTGGCGACGACCTTCGGCGTGCTCGGCTCGGTCGCGCGAAAGTACGCCCACCGCATCCCCTTCATCTGCAAGATCAACCACAACGAACTGCTGACCTATCCGAACCGGTTCGACCAGGTCCTCTTCGGCACCGTCGAGGAGGCGTGGAACCTCGGTGCGGTCGCGGTGGGCGCGACGATCTACTTCGGAAGCGAGGAGAGCACGCGGCAGATCGTCGAGATCTCGCACGCCTTCGCCCACGCCCATGAACTCGGCATGGCGACGGTGCTCTGGTGCTACCTGCGAAACCCGTCCTTCAAGCGCGACGGCAAGGACTACCACGTCGCCGCCGACCTGACGGGGCAGGCGAACCATCTCGGCGCCACGATCCAGGCGGACTTCGTGAAGCAGAAGCTGCCCGAGCTCAACGGCGGCTACAGCGCCCTCAACATGGGCGACTCGAGCTACGGCAAGTTCGACAAGCGGATCTACACCGATCTCGCGACCGATCACCCGATCGATCTCTGCCGCTACCAGGTGCTCAACGGATTCGCCGGCCGCGCGGCGCTGATCAACTCGGGCGGCGCGAGCGGCAAGCACGATCTCGAGGACGCGATCCGCACCGCGGTCATCAACAAGCGGGCGGGCGGCATCGGGCTCATCTCCGGCCGCAAGGCGTTCCAGAAGCCGATGGGCGAGGGCGTCAAGCTCTTGAACGCGATCCAGGACGTCTATCTGTGCAAGGACGTGACGGTGGCGTAGAGCGAGAGGAGG
>CAZTMB010000070.1:0-15331 GCA_964614695.1 uncultured Isosphaeraceae bacterium
TGCAGTCGGGCGTGCCGTCGGAGTCGGAGTCCGAGTCGGCGACGCCGCATCCGCAGGCTCCGGGCGAGGTCTTGTTGGGATCGTTGGGGCAGAGGTCGTTGCAGTCGGGCGTGCCGTCGGAGTCGGAGTCGAGGGCGCAGGGGTTCGCGTCCTGCGTGATCGAGAGCGTGGCGTCCGACGCAACGCCGTTGGAGATGGTGATCGTCGCGGCGCGAGCGATCGCCGTCGCGTTGCCGGCGACGGTGAACGAGAAGCCGCCGCTTCCGGTTCCTGCCCCGTTCGACACGACGAGCCACCCTTGGCTCGATGAAGCGGTCCAGCCGCACGGCGATCCGGTCGTCACCGACGCGCTCACCGATCCGGACGACCCGGTGTGGCCGAAGGTGGTGGCCGTCGCGGAAGCCGTGAGCGTGTCGCAGGGGCTGTCCGGAGTCACGCCGAAGAGCACGACGCGGACGTTCGCGTAGGTCACCGCGGACGATCCGGACCAGCCGTTCTTGATCTTGAACTGAAGCGGACCGCTCGCCGGCAGGGCAAGCGAGCCGGGCATGCCGTCGGCGTACACGCCGCTCGCGGCGGAGCCCGCGCCGTCGTAGCTCCACGCGCCGACGCTCGGGTACCCGAGGGAGCTGTTGAATCCGCCGGCCTGGATGCCCGAGGTCCCGTTGAAGAACCCGGCGCACATGTCCGAGGCCCACGAGTCGCCGCCGCCGGTGAAATCCATCGCGACGGCGAAGCCCGTCATCGTGCCGGTGTAGCCCGAGAGCGAAACGGTCGCGGTCTGGCCGCCGCTCAGCGTGAAGGACCCGACATCGAAGATGGCGCCGTTGCAGTCGATGGTGCCGTCGTTGTTCCAGTCGATGTCGAGCGATCCGCACCCGCAGGCCGAGGACGAGGCGGTCTGGTAGGGATCGTTCGGGCACGCGTCGTTGCAGTCGAACGAGCCGTCGCCGTCGCTGTCGACATCGGGCGAGCCGCAGCCGCAGGCGCCGGGCGAAGCCTTGTCGGGATCGCTCGGGCATCCGTCACAGGCGTCGCCCACGCCGTCGCCGTCGCCGTCGGCCTGATCCGGGTTGGCGGTGCTCGGGCAGTTGTCGCTCGAGTTGGGGACGCCGTCGCCGTCGCTGTCGGCGGTTCCGCCGCACGCCTCGCACGGGAGCAGCGATCGATAGTGCATGATCGTGCAGCGGACCCGACGGGCCTGCTGCTGCGTGAACTGGTTCATGCAGCCGTCGTCGGTGTAGTTCATGTAGTTGGCGAGCGGATCCGGAGTCGAGCAGCTCGAGGCGCTTCCGGGGCAGCCGTAGTTGGGGCTCTGCTGCGGGTTGGTGTCGCAGATGGTGTCGCCGGTCGAATTGCAGCTCGACGTTCCGCATCCGCCGTCGAAGGTGTGCAGCAGCCCGAAGTAGTGGCCGACCTCGTGGGTCAAGGTGCGACCGAGATTGAACGGCGCCTCGGCGGTGTCGCAGTTCCCGAACGCGCTCCAGAGGCAGACCACCCGATCGGAGAGGGAGCCGGGCGAACCTTCATGCGGCAGGTAGGGGACGTAGCCCAGCGCGCCGCCGGCGGTGTTGGTGTAGATGTTGATGTAGCGGGTCGGATCCCACGCCAGCGAGTTCCAGTAGGAGCCGCCGTCGTTGAACCAAGTGTCGTTGTTGGAGTAGGTGATGCCGCTCGTCGCCGAACCGCTCGGATCCGTCTCGGCGAGGAAGAACTCCACGCGAACGTCGTAGCCCTCCTCCCCGTTGGACCCGAGGATCGCCCGAAAGTCCTCGTTGAGGATGTCGATCTGGTTCTGGACGCACGCCGCGGAGATGTTGCCCTGCGTTCCGGCGGTGTTGCGGATGACGTGGACCACCACGGGAATCCGGTAGAGCGTGCCGACGCTCGGCTCGTACTCGCCGGCGGGATTGGTGGAGTTGCCGCAGTCCGCCGGCGATCCGAAGAGCGACTGCTGGCCTGGCACTTCGCCACCTTCCCCGTCGTCCCGAGTCGGCGAGGGAGTTCCGCAGCGCATGCCGAAGGCGCGAAAGACCGGCGAGCGGAAGTAGTCGCCCCAGCTCTCGTAGGACTTGTCGCCTTCGACCACGACTCGACCCGCGTCGTCCTGCCAGACCCGTGGTCGATCGTCGCGCTGCGCATGCGCGGAGCCGAGGACTGATCCAACGGCGAGGACCGCTGCCAACACGCGTGAGCCGTTCATGGGGGATCCTCGGTTCGATCGCGGGCGGGCGTCCCCGAACCGACGTTGGTTCGAGGCGGGTCGCATTCGGACTTCGAGACCGGGCCCCACTGATCTCGAGGCACCCTAAGGGCAAGTTCAACCGGACCTGCTGAGGAGTTGTCCTCCTTGTCGGACTGCGGGCGTCGAACTGGCCCGGCCGCGACGGCGCTCGCCGCGACGCTTGAGTCGGATGCAAGATCGGTCGGTGCTGCGGATGGAGCCGGATCCGACGTCTTCCATGCGCTCGTCGAGCAGTCCCGGTCTCGGCTCAGGAGGCCTCAGGACCGAGGCTCACCTCGGTGCGGTTCTCGATCCAGGCGGCATCGAGCCTTGCTCGCGCGAACGCCCGCAGCCGATCGAGATCGACCTCCGCCGCCTCGCGAGCGATCTCCGCCAGCGAGCGCGGCTGCCCGAGTCGATCGACGTCGCTCGCGAGCTGGGCGGCTCGCGAGGAGGTGCTCTCGCTCTGCACCAGCAGCGAACGACGAAGCGCCACCGACGCGCGGCGGAACTCCGCTTCGTCGATGCCGTTCGAGATCCCGTCGAGTCCGTCGAGGATCAACTGCCGGCTCTCCGCGATCCGCTGCGGCGTGCTGCCGGCGTAGATCGAGACGACGCCCCGGTCGCGGCCCATCGTCGCGGACGCGGCGACCGAGTAGCAGAGGCCGCGCTTCTCGCGGAGTTCGACGAACAGCCGGCTCGACGAACCGCCACCGAGGATGCGGATCGCGAGCGCCCACGCCGCGGCATCGGGATCGCGAGCCGGCGGCGCGTCGAGCGCCATGCCCAGATGCACCTGCGCGGAGTCCTGGGGGATCCGCGTGGTGCCGCGCGGGGCCGGTCCGAGTTCGCGGGGCTCGGGCGCGCGGCCCTCCCAACCCTCGAGCAGATCGATCAATCGATGCTCGATCGAGGACGGATCGACGCGCCCCGCGATCGCGAGGATCGCGCCCCCGGGCCGCACATCCCGCTGCCATCGCTCGAGCAGGTGCCCGATGCGGATCGACCGCAGGCCGTTCGAGTCGCCGAAGCCGGTTCGGTTGAAGGGAGAGGGATGGTGCCGCTCGGCGAGCCTGAGCATGGCGAGTCGCTGCGGCTCGTCCTCGAGGCTCTCGAGGGACTGAAGGCAGAGGCTCCGCACCGCGTCGAGCGCGTCGGCGGGAAGTCGCGGACGCCGAACCAGGTCCACCAGCAGCGGCAGTGCATCGTCGAGGCGGTCGCCGAGCATCGTGGCGCCGAGCCGCAGATGGCGGTTCCCGTTGGAGAGCGAACGTTGCACGCCGAGTCGGTCGAGCGCCTCGCTGAAGCCGCGGCTGTCGAGGTCGCCGCAGCCACGAAGCGCGAGTTCCGAGAGGATCGCCGCTTCACCCTGCCGCGAGGCGTCGTCACCGCTGTCGCCAAGCGGCAGCAACCACGAGACCGCGACCGAGGCGCAGGAAGGCATGGGTTCGACGATCACCGGCATGCCGCAGGGCAGGTCGAATCGTCGCGTCTCCGTTGCAGCATCGATCGTGGTCAAGGTCTCTCCTCGTGCAGGGCGCTCCGCTCCCGGTCGGAACGGGAGATCGGACTGTATCCGCGGCTCTTGCCCATCTTGCCCGACCCGCACCATCGACGCGGATCGACTGAATGCAGCGGATGACGAATGCATCGAGGTGCGTCGATCGCCGATGCCCCCTGTTCCGGTGAATGAACCGGAGCACTGCCATGCGACGACTGCTCGACCTCATCGCCCTTGGTGTCGTGATCGTGCTGCTGCTCGTGGCGGTGCTGCACCTCAACCACCAGCGTCGTCGCGACGAGGCCGTGTCGGCGGCGAGGCTCGCGGTGGAGCGGATCCAGGCGGAGATCAATCTTCTTCAGGCGATCGGCAAGGCTGCGGATCGCCACGACGCCTCGCGAGGCGTCGATCCCACCTGGTTCGACGGCGAGTTGCCGTTGAATCCGCTGCTCGTCGAGCAGTCTCGATGGATGGATGTGGCCACCGCCTCCGAGGCGATGCGACGCCACCCGCGGGTGTGGCAGGTCGAGGAGGGCGGGGATCAGGCGATGTTCTGGTACAACCCGATGCAGGGTGTGGTCCGCGCTCGCGTGCCTGCACAGCGATCGAAGGAACTCACCCGCGAGCTCTATGCCGAGGTCAACAACCTCGGCGCCGAGCTCGAGTGAGCTCCCTCGAGCCTTCGGCCGACCGATTCGCGACCACCGTGACCATCGGGTTCCCCGAGCGGGCGACGGCTCCCTGACGAGCCCGGCGTCCGCCCGGCATCCGCTCGACGGCATGCGATCGCCGAGTCGGCGGCCGGACGCTCAATGTCCGAGGGTCTGCTCGAAGTCGTAGGGGCCGGGCGGGCGACCCGAGAGCCAGCAGACCGCTTCGATCGCGCCCTGTGCGAACACGTCGCGATCGAGCGCTCGATGGCTCACGAGGAGTTCCTCGTGCGGGGCGGTCAGGCGAAGTTCGTGCTCGCCGATCGTGTCCCCGGCTCGCACGGAGTGGATCCGTCCCGCCAGCCGATCGGAACCGGCCGCTTCGCGCAGGAGCTTGGCGAGCATGAGGGCGGTGCCCGAAGGCGCATCGCGCTTGCCTCGGCGATGCCGTTCGACGAGGTCGAAGTCCCACGACGCATCCGCCTCGGCGAGGGCTCGCACCAGGCCGCGAAGCATCGCGACGCCTCTCGAGAGGTTCGGCGCGATCATCACCGGGACTTTTTTTGCGGCTTGCTCCGCCGCCTCGAGGGTCGCCTTCGAGAGACCGGTCGTGCCGACGAGGACCGCCGCGCCGATCGACTCGGCGGCGGCGATCGCGGTCGCGGCGCCCTCGTCGCTCGAGACGTCGATCACCGCCGAAACCGCGATTTTTCCCGTGAGATTCAGCGGGTTGGCTCGGTGATGCATGGCCACGACCGAGACCCGCGGATCGGCCGCGGCCAGCGCCGCGATGCGCGTGCCGAGCCGTCCCGTCGAGCCGTTGAGTGCGATCCGGAGCGGAGCGTCGCGGCCGTCGGTCGGCAGGCCTTGTGGAGCAATTGAGTCAAGTCGCTTCACAAGGCAACCCGATAACGCTACAAGTCGCTCATCGTGGGATTCCCGCTCCCGTTACGCTGGCGGGTCTCCCTTCACTCCGACACGAGAGCGTAACAACAAGGAAAGCCAGTCATGGCGAAGAAGAAGAAGGCCGCGAAGAAGGTCGCGAAGAAGGCGACCAAGAAGGCTGCGAAGAAGACCGCCAAGAAGGCCGCCAAGAAGACGGCTCGCAAGGTCGCGAAGAAGGCCGCCACCAAGGCGCCGCGGCGCAAGGTCGCCCGCAAGAAGGGTGCCCGCCGCTAATCGCAGCGGAACAACGCGGCGGAATCGAACCACGGTTCCGCCGGCACGAGCCGAGAGGCCGAAGCGAGCAATCGCTTCGGCCTCCGTGCTTTTGGACCCGTTCGGACGAAGCGGCCGATCCGACCCCTCCCGGTCGCGAACGGCTCGTCTCGGCGAGCGTTCCCGAGGCGCCCGCCTCGTCCGCCAAGATCACTATGCTTCCCACCCCGTCGGGACCCCGTCCGGTCCCGTCCGTCAGCACCCTCGAATCACCGACGGAGCGAGCCCCATGGCCCACGTCATTGCGGAACCCTGCATCGGCACCAAGGACACCTCGTGCGTCGACGTCTGCCCCGTCGACTGCATCCATCCCGCCAAGGGCGAGGGGGCCTTCGAGGGCGCCACGCAGTTGTTCATCGATCCCGACACCTGCATCGACTGCGGCCTGTGCGTCGACGAGTGCCCCGTCCAGGCGATCTTCCCGGAGGAGGATCTGCCGGAGGAATGGCGGAAGTACATCCAGATCAATCGCGACTTCTACAAGCAGGCCTGAGCTCGCTCAGGCCGCGGCCGAGGCGGCCCGTTCGACGCCCGCAGGCGCGTCGGCCCGCTCGGTGAAGTCCTCGGCGCGGCCTCGAAGGTCGACCGAACTGCGAAGCGTCTTCCGATAGCCGAGCTTCCGGACCACCTCGAGGACGTCGGTCCAGTTCGGGAACGCCTTGCCGTTGACCCGCTTGAACTCCTCGATCGCGACGAGGAAGAGGAACTGCTCGCGGTTCATCTCGCCCTCTTCGGCGGCGCGGACGAAGTCGCTCAGCCGCCGGCCGGGTCCGCGTCGCCGCTCGAGATGGGTCTCCGACGCGGGCGAGAGCAGGCGGCGATCTTCGCCGCGGCGTCGCTCGACCGCGGGCGACTCGTCCGCATCGTCGTGTCGGGTTCCGTGGCTGTTGACGGGGTCGGTCATCGACTTCTCCTCGGAGATCGGGCCGGCGAAGTGGCGGTGAAGCCGCAGCGCGGACCGATACACTCGTTCCGTCGAGGCGATCGGCGGATCGACCCGCTGTCTGACCCCGTTGGTGAACGGATGAGCGAAAGCGCCGCCTCGGCAACCCGCACAACCCTCAACTTCCGCGCTGCGGTGCTTGGGTGGATCCTTCCCGGACTCGGCCACGCATCGCTCGGCGATCGCCGCCGAGGCCTCTTCGTCGGCGGCGGCGTGCTCGGACTCTTCCTCGGCGGTCTGCTCGTCGGTGGGCTCGATGTCGTCGATCGCCGCGAGGATCACCTCTGGTTCCTCGCCCAGGCCGGGGCCGGCCCGGTCGCGTGGGTCGCCGACTACGCCAACGCAAGCCTCGTCGCCTCGGGCCGCTTCGGGGAGATGCTCGAGGCTCCGCACCCCGATCCCATGGCTCCGCGCGGGACGGTCGTCGAGGTCTCGAGCCTCAAGAGCCTCGCACACCCGAACGAGATGGGGACGCTCTTCGCGGCGATGGCCGGCCTCATGAACGTCGTCGCCGTGCTCGACGCGATGTCCCGCCGTCCGGCGGAGGCGGCGTCGTGAACGCGCTGGCCGCGATGCTCGCCTGGATTCCCGTGATCGAGCCGATGCCCGGCGTCGAGCGGTGGTGGATGCTGCTCGTGGTGCCGCTCTCCTTCGGCATCGCCCTGATCTACAAGGCGCTCCGCATGCCGAAGCTCGACCACGTGTGGCGCGGCGCCGGCGTCATGACCGTGCAGATCCTGCTCGGTCTGTTCGGTCTCGCGCTGCTCTTCCTGGTCGTCGTCCAGATCGTCGTGCCGATGCTGCCGGCCGACTGAACTCACGACACCTCGCTCGAATCCTCCCCGGGCCGACGCACGCCTCTTCCCGGGCGAAGAGCCCTGGTGCCGGTGGTGCTTCTGCGGGGCGTCCCCTTCGGCGGCGGCTTCCTCGCGGCGCTCTTGCGTCCGATGCGAGGACCACGGCCCTCGATCTTTCGCTTGCCGGTGGGGCCTCCGACGGCGCTCTCGCGCCGTGCCGGTCCGCCGCCGCGGGCAGGCTTCGCCGCGGCCTGACCCGAACGCGGCTTGACGCGAGCGGCCGGCGTGGCGGCGGCGGAGTCTCGAGTCGTGCGCGGAACGCGTGACGCCGGCGGCTTGGCGGGCGGCGTGCCCGGCTTCCCGCGCGGGCGAGCGCGCGGCGCCTCTTCGACGAGCAGTTCCTTCGGCGTCGCTTCAGCGTCGAGCGAGAGGCCCGCGAGCTTCGCGATCGCTCGCCACCGCTCGCCCTCGTCCTCGCCGCGGAAGGAGATCGATCCGCCGACGCCGCCGCCGTGGGCGGCGCGGCCGACGCGGTGGACCCACTCCTCGGGCGAGAGCGGAAGGTCGTAGTTGACGACGAGCCGGATGCCGGGGACGTGCAGGCCCCGGGCCGCGACGTCGGTCGCGACGAGGACGCCGAGCCTCCCTGCGGAGAACCCCTCGAGCGCCGCGGAACGCTGCCTCGGCGTGCGATCGCCGTGCAGCATGCCCACCTTCAGCCCGTGCCGTCGCAGGGCGCCCGCCACCCAGCCCACCCGTCGCCGCGTGCGGGCGAAGACGAGCACGCCTTCGGGCGAGGCCCCAAGTCGCGCCAGCAGCATCGGGACCTTGCTCGCCTCGGGCACCCGGAAGAGCCGATGGGTCAGGTGCGGCGCGGCGGCGTTGCGGACGCCCACCTCGACCCGCTCGGGATCGGTCAGGAACTCGTCGACGAGCTTCTCGACCTCCCGCGGCAGGGTCGCGGTGAAGAGCATGCGCTGCGGACTCGCCGCGGTGCGTTCGAGCAGCCACCGCACCTGGGGCAGGAAGCCCAGATCGAGCATGCGGTCGGCCTCGTCGACGACGACCTGTTCGACGAACGCGAGGCTCATCGCGTCGGCCTCGATCAGTTCGCGCAGCCGCCCGGGCGTGCCCACGAGGATGTCGACGCCCTTGGCGAGCGCGGCCTTCTGCGGCGTGATCGCGCTCTTGCCCGTGACCGCAAGCGTGCGGAGGACGAGTCCCTTCACCAGCCTCGCGAGCTCCTCCTCGACCTGGGCCGCCAGTTCGCGGGTGGGGCAGATCACGAGCGCTCGCAGCCTCGTGCGCGGATCGACGCGTCGCTTGCCGCTGCCTGCGGGAGGGTTTCGGAGAAGCCGCTGCGCGAGCGGAAGGCCGAAGGCGACCGTCTTGCCGGTGCCCGTCGGCGCGAGTGCCACCACGTCGCGTCCCGCGAGGCCGGCGGGCAGCGCCAGCGCCTGGATGGGCCGGGCTTCGGTGAAGCCCATCGCCTCGAGCGTGCGGAGCAGACGCGGTTCGTCGGTCAGTTCATCGAAGCGCATGGGACGAGGATCCGAGGCGGCAGGTTCTCGCCCCTCGCGCGGTCCGGGAAGAGGCCCGGTGCCGCGCCGCCTTCGCGACGTGCCGGAGCGATCCGACCGCCTCGAGGCGCATGAAGGGGTGGTCCCGTTGACCGCGACCGCCGAGGAGGCACGGTAGCAGCGGAGCGCCCAACGGAATCGACCCCGACGCGGGCGTGAACGGATCGGCCACGAGAGACGTATCGACGGTGGGGCGAGGGCGCGACTGACCGAATCAAGTCCGAGGAACTTCAGAGATGGACCGCGAGATGCCCGAACGAGAGGACGCCAGGACGCCGGGGCAGCACCCCGTCGGTCTCGCTCCGCTCGAGGCGCGGATCGTCGCGGCCGTGCCCGATCCCTCGGCCGTCGAGGACGTGTCGCCGCCGGCGACGCTTCGCATCCGTCCGATGCATCTCTCGCAGGCGATCGAGGTGTGGACGCACGATCTTCCATCGCCCGCGTGGACGCTGGTCTTGGCGACGTCGATCGAAGCCGGGGCGACCGACCTTGCGGCGATCTCGAACCTCGCCCGACGCAGTCGGGAACGCCTTGGGCTTCCGAGGAGCGACGCGGCTGGCGAGGGCGGCGACGGGCCGTTCCTGCTGAACGACGAGGAGTTCGAGCTGCTCGCCGGCTCGGCCCCTTGGCGGTCGATGACCGCCATCCGGATCGAAGGCCCCGTCGATGCGGGCGATCTCGAGGCCATCCTCGCGACGATCCGCGCGGGGCGCCCCGCGATCGGCGGGGATCTTCGGGCCGTCGCGTCGCTTCGGGTCGAGTCCGGCGGCGGGCTCGAGTTCGCCGCCCGCTCCATGCGGCCGATCGCGAAGCTCGTCGCGGAGGATCTGGCCTGCTACGCGGCGGCAGTGCTTCGCTGCGGTGCCGACGAGGTGTCGCGACCGCCGCTCCATCAGGTGCTCCGGCTTCTCGAGTCGTCCGGATCGATCTCGGTGCGGCCGGAGGAGACCGACGTCTTCGCCGAGTCGATCGACGTGGGCGTCTCGACGTCCGCCGCGGCCGACCGCCCTGCCGATCGCTCGCTCGTCTACGACCTGCCGAGCGACACTTGGCACGACGAGTAGCCCTGCGTCGAGGGATCGGCATCGCGTCGCCGATACCCTCCCCCGGTGTCCACCGAAGGCCTTTCGATCATCCGCAGAAGGCACGTCGCGATCGCGACGGTCGTCGCGGCGATGGCGGCGGTGGGATGGATGCTGCTCCGCGACGAGGCGACCCGCACGCCGATCAAGGTCGGCATCCTGCACAGCCTGACGGGCACGATGTCGGCGAGCGAGTCGCCGGTCGTCGATGGATGCCTGCTCGCGATCGAACAAGTCAATGCCGCCGGAGGCGTGCTCGGCCGCCCCGTCGAGGCGATCGTGCGGGACGGCGCGAGCGATCCGGCGACCTTCGCCCGCGAAGCCGAGAGGCTGCTCGAGGACGACGGCGTCGCCGCGATCTTCGGCTGCTGGACCTCCGCGAGCCGCAAGGAGGTTCGGCCGGTGGTGGAGCGGCTTGGCGGGGTGCTCTTCTATCCCGTCCAGTACGAGGGACTCGAGCAGTCTTCGCGCATCGTCTACCTCGGTGCGGCGCCCAACCAGCAGATCATTCCGGCGGTCCGTTGGGCCTTGGAGAACCTCGGGCCGCGGGTCTTCCTCGTCGGCAGCGACTACGTCTTCCCGCGCGTCGCCAACGCGATCGTCCGCGATCAGGTCGAGGCGACCGGCGGCGAGGTGGTGGGCGAGGCGTACCTGCCGCTCGGTGAGCGGCGGGTGGACGAGATCGTCGCCGCGATCGCGGCCGCGAAGCCCGATGCGATCCTCAACACCGTCAACGGCGACACCAACACGGCGCTCTTCAAGGCGCTTCGCGCCGCCGGCGTGACGCCTTCGACGACGCCGACGGTGAGCTTCTCGATCGGCGAGCCCGAGTTGGCGGCGATGGACGCGTCGAGCCTCGCGGGCGACTACGTCGCGTGGAACTACTTCCAGTCGCTCGACACCCCCGAGAACGACGCCTTCGTCTCCGCCTATCGCGAGCGATTCGGGCGCGATCGGCTCCTGAGCGACCCGGTCGAGGCGGGCTACCTCGCGGTGAGGCTCTGGGCCGCGGCCGTCGAGGATTCGATGGATGCTTCGCCCGACGGAGCACTCCGCGGCATCGGACGGCGCCATCTCGCCGCGCCGCACGGGCCGGTGTCGATCGACCCGAAGACCCAGCATGCGTGGAAGACCGCCCGCATCGGGCGGATTCGCGCCGACGGCGAGATCGAGGAGGTCTGGAGTTCCGGCGCTCCGATGCGGCCGGTGCCCTATCCGGGCTGGCGCCTTCGCTCGGAATGGGAGCGTCTGCTCGCGGACCTTCGCCGAGGCTGGGGCGGCGCCTGGGCGGCGCAGCCGCGAGCCGGAGGGACGGGCGAATGAGCGATCGCGCGAAGAGTGCAGACGCCTTCGCGAGCCTCGGCTCGATCCGCGCGACGCTTCTGACGTGGTTTCTCCTCATCGGTCTCGGCTCGGTCGCGACGGTGGCGCTGATCGCCTCGTCGATGAGCGAGCGGAGCCTCGAGCGGGCGATCCTTTCGAACCTCGCAGCGCTCGCGGAGACCCGCGCGGTGCAGATCGAGGAACTCGTCGACGCCCGCGTCTCCGCGGTCGCGGCGCTGGCTCGCGATCCCTCGCTCGTCGAGGCGTTCTCGACGCTGCTCGCCGGCGAATCGCCGTCTCCCGAACTTGCCGCCTCGCTCGGCACCGTGGCGGAGGGCCTCGAACTCTCCTCGCTGTCGCTCGTCTCCCTCGACGGCCGCGTGCTCGCGAGCTTCGCGACGGGCGGGTCGCCGCTCTCGGGCGTCGTGCTTCGCGAGGCGCCTTGGGGAGGCGGCCCGCTTGCGGCCGCGGTCGATCGCGCGAGCACGCTGCTGCAGGTCGACATCGCCGGACTGCAGCCGATTCCCGGCAGGCGCCGCCCCGGGCTCTTCGTCGCCGGGCCGGTGCTCGACGGCCCGCGCGTCGCGGGGGTGCTCGTGGCGCAGATCGACGAGGCGCCGATCGACGCGGCGATCGGCGACGTGACGGGACTTGGCGAGACCGGGCAGACCGTCGCGGCCTTCGTCGATGGACCGTCGCTCCGACTCGCGGCACCGCTTCGAGACGATCCCGACGCCGCCGGCGTTCGGACGCTCGGGGGCGTCTCCGACGCCTATCGCCGCGCCGTCCGCGGCGACGGATCGGTCGGCTACGCGACGGGACCTGCGGGCCGCGAGGTGATCGGCGCCTGGTTCCATCTGCCGGCGCTTCGCTGGTCGGTGTCGGTCGAGCAGGACGCCGACGAGGCGTTTGCGCCGGCGCGACGTCAGCGTCTCGCGATCCTCGCGGTCGCGGGCGCGACGGCGGTGCCGGCGATCCTCGTCGCACTCGGCGTCGCCGGCCGCTTGGCTCGACCGATCCGCGAGGCGTCCATGTCGCTGGTGCGGACGGCGGGCGGCGATCTCGATCACACCGTCGCGGTGCGGGGCCGCGGCGAGATCCGGCTGCTGCTCGAGACGCTTCACCGGATGGTGCGCGACCTGGGCGGCATGCTGCTCGGCATCCGCACCACCGGGCGAGAACTCGCGTCGGTCGCCGGCGAGGTCCGGGAGACGGCGAACCACCAGCATCGCGTGGTGCAGGAACTTTCGAGTTCCGCGGCGGAGATCGCCTCGGCGGTCGAGCAGATGTCCGCGACCGGACGGCAACTGGCCGTCACCGCCAGCGAGGTCGCGTCGGTCGCCGACGGGACCGCCGAGCGAGCCGAGCGCGGCCGCGAGGGTCTCGATCGGATGCGCGAGTCGATCGGCACGGTCGATGCGACGAGCCGCGACGTGAGCAACCGTCTCTCGGAGATCCGAGCGCGGGCCGAGGGCGTCGGCGCGGTGGTGGTGGCGATCACCCGCGTCGCCAATCGCACCAACCTGCTGTCGATCAACGCCGCGATCGAAGCGGAGAAGGCCGGACCGCACGGCCGCGGCTTCCAGGTGGTCGCCGCGGAGATCGGGCGGCTCGCCGATCAGACCGCCGCCGCGGCGCTCGAGGTCGAGTCGATCGTCGCGAGCATGCAGGGATCGGTCGAGGAGGGCGCCTCCTCGATGCAGGGGCTCTCCGAGGTCGTCGCCGACGGCGTCGAGATCGCCTCGGCGGTCGCGGAGGATCTTGCGGCGATCCTCGAGTCGGTCTCGGCGCTGCGGGACAACTTCGGCGAACTCCGTGGCGGCATCGAAGCGCAGAGCGAAGGCGCCACGCAGATCCGCGACGCCATGCGGCACCTCGCGGCAAGCGCCGAGACCGCGCGATCGATCGTCGAACGGCTCCGCCAGGCCGGCGATGGTCTCGAACGCTCGGCAGGCTCGCTGCAGGGATCGGTCGAGCGGTTCAGGCTGCCGACGGGGTAGCGTTCGCGCGATTCGGATCGGCACGTTGCCGCGGGAGATCCGCCGCAAATCACGATCGATGAGCGGATTTCTCTTCGGCTTCGGAACCCTCCCGAGCACACTCCCTATACCCGTCGAGGCCGTCCTCGGCGGCCAAGCATCTCGCCCAGCATCCGAGCACGTCGGAGTCGGGCGCCGCGTCTCCGGAGAGTCGTCAGCCTCAATCGCCGATCGCCTTCAGGGTTCGAGGCGTCGCACTCGACACCTCCGAACTCGGACATGTGACTCTTGAGAGGAACACCCATGATCGCTCGTCTCGTCGCTCCCGCCGGTATCGCCGTTCCGCTTGCCTTGATCGCGGGGTCCGCCGTCGCGCAGCCGCCGCCTCCGCCGCCGCAGGGTCCGATGCGGACGACGGAGCAGCGCGTGGAGGTGCGAGTCGAGAACGGCGGTGCGCCCGAGGTCGTGATCAACGGCCAGCGGATCGCGCCCGATCGCATTCGCCGCCGCGGCGACGGGACCTTTGAAGTCCTCGGCGAACCTGGCGACATGATCGTCGAGGTGATCGAAGTCCCGCGCGGCCCGCAGGACCGTCGCATGCCGGCGGCCGAGCCGCCGCGCCCGATGATCGGCGTGGTGCTCGCGCCGATCGACCCGCTGCTCGCGCGGCATCTGAGGCTCGACCCGGCGACGGTCGCGATGGTCGCGGAGGTGATCGAAGGTTCGCCTGCGATGGAGGCCGGAATCGTGCCGGGCGACATCCTGCTCGAGATCGCCGGCGAGCCCGCGTCGGTCGAGCGGATCGGCGAGGTCGTCTCCCGCAAGGGGCCCGACGGCGATCTGAAGGTCCGCGTGCTTCACGATGGCGAGAAGCGAAGCGTCGCGCTGCGACCGCGAATGATGATGCCGCCGCCGCTCGAGCCGCCGTTGACGCCGCAGCAGCCTCGGCAGGGCATGCAGTGGGTGCCGGCACCGGGCGGACCGGGCATGGACTTCGAGTTCGGGGATCGCGGCCCGCAGGGCGGCGATTGGCAGGATCTTCGCGGTGCCCTCGATCGGATGCGCGAGCGCATGGGCGGCGAAGTGCGCGAGCGCCTGCAGGCATGGCGCGAGCAGTGGGAGGGACCGTGGGGCGAGGAGCACATCCGACGCCCGCTTCGCGAGTTCCGCGAACAGGCCCGCCACGAGTTCGAGCGCATGATGCGCGAGATGGATCGCTACGAGCAGGAGATGCGCGAGCGCCTCGAGAGGCGCTGGCGCGAACTGCAGCAGGAGTGGCGCCACCGCAACGAGGAACTGTGGGATCGAGGTCCCGGCCCGGACGATCGACCGCAGGGCCGCGAGGACCGATCGCGCGACGGGCAGGCGCCTCGCGACCGTCCTCGTCGCAACGACGGCGATGGTGGTCGGGGTCCGGGACGGCCGGACGCAGCGCCGCCGATCCCGTCGTCGCCCGCCTGACCGTCGCGCCCTTCACGCCGAATCGAATCGATCGACCACGAGGCCGATCTCGAGGATCTCCTCGAGTCGGCCTCGAATCGCATCGTGGCTCCATCGACGCTCGAGCGAGATCGCGGGCTCGAGTCGGTAGCGGGCGAGTCGAAGAGCGCGTTCACGCGCGGCCTCCACGGATCCGGGATGCAACCTCGGCGGGGCGGTGACCCGATCTCGCAGCGAGCCGGTCGGCGCGAGTTCCTCGTCGAAGACGACGTGCACCGCCGCGCGGCGATCCCGGGCGGCGCGTTTGAGCAGTTCGACCGTCGCGGATCCATCTCGACTCGACGACACGACCCGCCGGAAGCCTCGCCGCAGGAGCGTCTCCGCCGCGGCGGCGATCGAGGCTTCGCGCAACAGCAGGTTCGCCCGGATCGCGCGTCGCCGCAGGTTCTCATCCGCCAAGGCGATCTCCGCGGCGATCGCGGACCCTTCGGCGATCCGGGTTTCGAGACCCGCGTGCTGGAGATGCCCGCGCGTCACGACGAGCCGACGCCGCACGCGCCGGTCGGCTTCCTCGAGGCGGATCAGCGAGAGGTT
>CAZTMB010000071.1:0-15214 GCA_964614695.1 uncultured Isosphaeraceae bacterium
GCCATCGCCATCTTGGCGGCCTTCGCCTTCGCGTCGTCGAGCGTGCCGACGTACATGAACGCGCTCTCGGGGAGATCGTCGCCCTCGCCGTTGCAGACCCGCTCGAAGCTGTCGATGGTGTCCTCGAGCGAGGTCGTCACGCCCGGGAAGCCGGTGAAGACCTCGGCGACGAAGAACGGCTGGCTGAGGAAGCGCTCGAGCTTGCGGGCGCGGCTCACGGTGAGCTTGTCGTCCTCGGAGAGCTCGTCGACGCCGAGGATGGCGATGATGTCCTGCAGATCGCGGTAGCGCTGCAGGATGTTCTGCACCCGACGCGACACCGCGTAGTGGCGCTCTCCGACGATCGCCGGGTCGAGGATTCGCGAGGTCGAGGCGAGCGGGTCGACGGCGGGGAAGATGCCCTTCTCGGCGATCTTCCGCTCGAGCACGATGAAGGCGTCGAGGTGGGCGAAGGTGGTCGCCGGAGCCGGGTCGGTGAGGTCGTCGGCCGGCACGTAGATCGCCTGCACCGAGGTGATGGCGCCCTGCCGAGTCGAAGTGATCCGCTCCTGCAGCGCACCCATCTCGGTCGAGAGGGTGGGCTGGTAGCCCACGGCGCTGGGCATGCGGCCGAGCAGCGCCGACACTTCCGAGCCCGCCTGGGTGAAGCGGAAGACGTTGTCGACGAAGAGCAGCGTCTCCTTGCCCGACGCGTCGCGGAACTCCTCGGCCATGGTCAGGGCCGACAGGGCCACGCGGAGTCGGGCGCCCGGCGGCTCGTTCATCTGGCCGAACACCATGGCGACCTTGTCGAGCACGTGCGCGGTCTTGCCTTCGGCGTCGGTGTACTCGGCCTCCTGCATCTCGAGCCAGAGGTCGTTGCCCTCGCGGGTGCGCTCGCCGACGCCGGCGAACACCGAGTAGCCGCCGAAGTTTCTCGCGACGCGGGCGATCATCTCCTGGATCACGACGGTCTTGCCGACGCCGGCGCCGCCGAACAGTCCGATCTTGCCGCCGCGGACGAACGGGCAGAGCAGGTCGATGACCTTGATGCCGGTCTGGAGGATCTCGGTCTTGGGATTGAGATCGACGAAGCCGGGAGCCTCGCGAATGATCGGGCTGTACTTGGTGGCCGACACCGGGCCTCGCTCGTCGACCGGCTCGCCGAGCAGATTGAAGACGCGGCCGAGCACGGCTTCGCCGACCGGCACCTTCACCGGCGAACCGGTGTCCACGCAGCGGTCGCCGCGACGCAGACCGTCGGTCGAAGCGAGGGCCACGCAGCGGACGACGCCGCCGCCGAGGTGCTTGGCGACCTCGCCGACGAGGCGGGTCTTCTGACCGACGACCTCGAGGTCGATCGTGACCGCGTTGTTGATCTCGGGGAGATCGGACTCGGGGAACTCGGCGTCGAAGGTGGAGCCGATGACTTGGGTGATCGTGCCGGCGCTGGCCATGAGCGGTTTCCGTGCTCGGGGTGAACGGGGAAGGGGCGAAGAATACCCGTCTCGGACGGACCCGCCAAGGTCGTCGCATCCTTCGGCGGCGTCCGGATCGGCGTCAGGGCGCGGGTCGCCCGAGGCTCGCGGCTCCCGGATGGTTCGCGACGCCTCGATCGTCGAGATTCGGTGCCGGTTCGTGCCGCTGCGGCTCGGCCGCCGTGCCCGGAATGCTGCCGAGAAGCGGCATGGCGGCAGGCAGTTCCGCCGACCACCACAGGTTGTCGCCGAGAAGCAGGCCGCTCGCGTCGCCTCCGGGAGCCACGCGACCGAACGCGGTCATGCGGCCCGGATCCCAGGCGACGATGTTGACTTCAAACCGCGTCTCGCGAGGCGTGCCGGAGACGACGATCGCCTCGCGGCAGTCGCGAATCGTCACTCGCGAGACGCTCGAGTTCGCGACATCTCCGAAGTCGATCGCGATGCCGGCGCCAAGGACGAGTCCCTCTCGGATCCGGACGTCCTTCGCGGCGGGCGCCTCGGGCCGATCGGGCTCCTCAGGGCCGACGGCGATCGCGAGCGGGAGGCCTCGAAGGCTGAAGCGTTCGAACTCGAGGTCCTCGACGCCGCGACCGGCTCGCACTCCGACGCGGTTCTGCCGTCCCTCCATCGCGAGCAGTTCGACGCCCGAGATCGCGATCGACTGCGAGTCGCGGAGATCGATCGCGGCATCCGACCATCCATCGATCCTCGCCGAGCGAATCTCGAGTCGTCGCGACGAGCTGATCTCGATGCCGTCGGCCGCGGGATCCGGGCCGAGTCGTGCCAGAAGGAGATTGCGGAGCGAGAGGTCCTCGCACGTCTCGATCCGAACCGCGGCTCGGGTGGGGCCGATGACGACGAGTCCGTCGATCTCGACGTGTCGGCATCGCCGCAGCACCAGCCCTGACTCTCCACCGACCACGAGCGCGGTCGCTCGCCCCTCGCCGCTTCGACCGCCGACGATTCGGATGGGCGCCTCGGCGGTGCCTTCGAGTCCCTCGAGCACCGCGGTCGCATGCACGCCGATCGCGAGATCGATCACGCTTCCCGGCGGAACCTCCGAGGGGCTGAGATTCCACGACTGCCCCGGCGCGATCGTGATCGTCTTCGCGGTCCGCGCCGAGGCCGCCTCGTCGACCTGCTGCGAGAACGAGCACGGCGCGACGAGCGCGACGCAGGCGACGAGGACGGTCGCACCCGCATTCAGGCGCGGGCTCGATGAGGCGATCGACATGGTCAAGGCACGGCTCCAGGGCGGTTCAGGCGATCGCATGCTCGAATCGATCCGCCAGGCGAATCCGCAGCCACTTCGCGTCGCGCTCGACGCGGATCCGTTCGGGCCGGCCCATCGCGGGAAAGAGCACCGTCGCGAGAGCGGGCACGGTGAGCGTCGACGCCGCGTCCGCCGCCGGAACCGTCGCGGGATCGCTGGCCGCCTGGGGTGCGAGGTGGGGTTCGATCGAGATCTCGCCTTCAAGCAGCATGAGCGCGACCGCCGTGCCGTCGGTGACGACCGGAAGCACGGCTCCGGCGTCCGCATCGATCCGCTCGATGGAGAACCGCTCGCCCCGATGGAGATCCCAGGTTCGCACGCCGGCCACTTCGAGGGTCGGCGACATGCGATCGGTGCGCACGATCGCCGGGAGGTTCGCCGCGACGGTCCCCTCGACCGCCTCGGCGGCTTCGCGGCGATGCAGAGGACGCGCCGGATCGTCTCGCCCCCAGTCGTGCACGCGAAAAGTCGTGTCGCTCGGCGTCTGCACTTCGGCGACGAGCAGTCCTGCGCCGAGCGCGTGGCAGGTCCCGCTTGGAAGCCAGATGAAGTCTCCGGCCGCGACGGGCTCCGCGACCAGTTCCTCGTGGAGGCGTCCGGCGGCGATCGCGTCGGCGATCTCGCTTCGATCAAGCGGGCGGCGGAACCCGCGGTGCACCACCGCGCTCTCCGCCGCTTCGAGCACGAACCAGCCTTCGTGCTTGACGTCGGCGCCCGCATGCTCGGCCGCGTAGGCGGGGCTTGGGTGGGTCTGCACCGAGAGCGGCGTGGCGGCGTCGAGGAACTTCAGAAGAAGCGGGAATCCATGACGCGGATCCCGCACGGCTCGCCCGAGCATCGCCTCGGGAAACCGGCGAGCCATCTCGAGCACCGAACGGCCCTCGCCCCAGCCCGCCGCGATCGGCGTGTCGGATCCAGGCGCTGGGCCGCGTCCGTCGAGTCCAGCGAGTTCCCACGACTCGCCGAAGGGGCCGACGCCTTCCTCTTGGACGGCTTCGCCGCGAAGAGTCGCCAGCCTCGTGCCGCCCCACGCTCGCCGTCGCAGCGTGGGGCGAAGGACCATCGCGCGGGCGGAGCGAGTCTCGGGCGTTGCCACTGCGTCCATGTCAACTCGGTGCCACGCGGAGCGCGACTCCGCCGGCCGGATTCAGAAGACCATGCCGGTGATCGTCGTCTCCATCACCAGCTTGTCGCCGACCACGCCCTGGAATCGGGAGATGAAGCGACGCTTGCCGCACTCGATCTCGCGGCACAGCACCAGAAGGTCGTCTCCGGGGACGACCTGGCCTCGGAACACCGTGTCGGTGCAACGGGTGAATCCGACGAAGGGCAGGTTGGGCACCTTCGTGCGATAGAGGTAGCTGCCCAACTGCGCACAGGCCTCGATCATGAGCACGCCCGGCATCAGCGGACGGCCCGGCACGTGGTAAGGCACCCAGAACTCGTCGTGCCGCACATGCTTGATGCCGACGCCGCAGGTGATCGCCTCGTCATGCCAGATGACGTGGTCGAGCTGACGCATCGGCCCGCCTTGGGGATTGACGCGAGCGACCGCATCGGCGTCCGCCATGACCTGGGAGAGATCGATCGAGGCGAGATCGAGGATGAGTTCTGAAGCCATTCCAATCCTTGAAATGGGGGGGCGGCCGAATCGAGGTCGGCGCTGCGATGACGTTCGATGCCTCGACCTCGGAGGCCTTGGCACCTCGTTCCCCGGGCACGGCGAACTCGAACGATCAGGCCGGAGGCGTGTCGCGGGTCTCGAGCACCTTGACCCGGACTTCCTGGGCGAGCGAGCGGATCTCCTGCATGGTCTTGCGGACCCGCGTTCCGGCGGCCTTGTTGCCGCCAGCGGCCTTCTGAAGATCCGGCTCGGCTTCCTGCACGAGCTTCACGAGCTGCTGGTAGAGGTCGTTCAGCATGATCGGCTCCGATGGGGAGTGGGACGACAGGGGGGGCGATCTCGCCCCCGCGTGATGAGGACGGAGCGACCTGGGCCAACGCCGTCGGACCGCTCGGACCCGGGAAACCTACCGCGCCGCGTCGGGGTTCGCGCGGCGGGGGGCGGATCCGCCGGGATTCAGCGGAACTTTCCGCCCGCCGGTTCGGCCGCGACACGGAGGTCCCGGACTTCCTTGGCGATCGGCAGGCAGGCCCTGAACGACGGATGGGTGGCGTCGCCAAGCAGTTCGTACATCGCGGAAACCACGCCCGTCGGCACCGCTCCGGACCGTTCCATGCGACGGATCGCCGGCTCGATCGAGCCCGCCCGCGACGCCGAGATCGCGTCCAAGGCGAGGAAGGGGACGAAGCCCGCCGCCGCGAGGTCGAGCACCGTCTGCAGCACGCAGACGTGCGCCTCGACCCCCGTGACCAGGACCTGCCCGCGTCCGGATCGACGCAGGTGGTCGAGCACCTCCGGCACCAGTCCGCTGAAGCGGGTCTTCTCGAACCGAGTCGAGGCGTCCGCGAGTTCCGATCGGAGCGGCTCGACGGTCGATCCGAGGCCCTTGACGTACTGCTCGGTCACCACGACGGGCACGCCGAGCAGCTTCGCCATGCGGACGAGCAGCGTCGCGTGATGGACCGTCGTCTCGGCGTCGAGGATCGTCGGCATCAGCCGCTCCTGCAGGTCGATGACGAGCAGGGTCGCATCCTCGGCGCGAAGACGTGGAATCGGCATGGGGCGTGATCTCAGACCCGCAGTTGCGGCCGCTCGGCGATGCCGTCGGCGTACCGGCGACGAATCGGCTCGACGATGTCGGCGACGAAGCGATCGACCTGTGCGGCGGATCGGCCGGTGAACTCGGTCGCGTCGAGCGAGCCGAGCAGGCCCGCGAACATCGGTTCGCTCGCGAGTCGCTCGAGCAGGTCGCACGCACCGCCTTCGCGCATCGCCGCCTGCACCTCGCGGCTGTGCCGGCGGATCACCTCGTGGGCCTCCTGGCGATCGGCGCCTCGCGACACCGCCGCCATCAGCAGGGTCTCGGTGGCGAGGAACGGAAGTTCATCCTGAAGCCGCCGCGCGATCGCGCTCTCGATCGCCTCGAGGCCCTCGGCGACGTTCGCCGCGAGATCGAGCGCTCCGTCGAGGGCGAGAAACGCCTCGGGGATCATGATCCGACGCGCCGACGAGTCGTCGAGGCTCCGCTCGAGCCACTGCGTCGCCGCGGTCTGCAAGGCCGTCGCCGGCAGGCCCATCACGAACCTCGCCAGTCCGCACGCCCGCTCGCAGCGCATGGGATTGCGCTTGTAGGCCATCGCCGACGAGCCGACCTGATCGGGCTCGATCGGTTCGGCGAGTTCGCCGAAGCCCGCGAGCAGCCGCACGTCGGTCGCCCACTTGTGCACCGCCGCCGCGACGAGGGCGAGCGCCGAGAGCATGCGGGCATCGGCGAGTCGAGGCATCGTCTGCCCGCACACGTTCCAGCAGCCGTCCTTCGGGAATCCAAGCCTTGTGGCGAAGGACTGCTCGAGCGCGTCGACCTTCGCGGCGTCGCCGCCGAGAAGCGCGAGGTACGACGCCTGCGTGCCGGTCGCGCCGCGAAGACCCTTCAAGCGCAGTTCGCGGCGGCACGCCTCGAGCTCCGCCAGCGCCATCGCGAAGTCCTGCGCCCACAGGCACGCCCGCTTGCCGACGGTCACCGGCTGCGCGGGCTGGAAGTGGGTGAACCCGGTCGTGGGAAGCGCTCGGTGCTTCGTCGCGAAGCGTCCAAGGCGATCGACCACGATCGCGGTCTTGCGGCAGACCAGCTCGAGCGCGTCGCGCCACTGCAGGACCTCGGCGTTGCAGACCACGTCCTGGCTCGTGAGCCCGAGATGGATCACGCCCTTCGCTGCGGGAGCGGCTTCGCCGAATGCATGCACATGGGCCATCACGTCGTGGCGGATGCGGGCCTCATGCCGCGCGGCCGACTCGAAGTCGATGTCGTCGAGGGCCGACCGCATCGCCTCGATCGCCTCGTCGGCGATCGCGATGCCGATCTCGCGCTGGCTCTCCGCCGCCGCGAGCCACACCCGTCTCCACAACCCGAATCGCCGCTGCTCCGACCAGATCGCCCGCATCGCCTTCGAGGCGTTGCGGGTCTCGAGCGGCGAACGGTAACCCTCGTGGATCGAAGTGGCGGAGGCAGGCGGTTGGGCGGTCACGGTCGCGCTCGCGGTGGGGGTCATGGTGCGGCGATGCTATCGGGCAGGCGGCGCGGCCTCGGACCGTCGGCCGATCTTCGGTTCCGTGCCGCGGGCGAGCCGCATCAGGTTGCCGCGGTGCCGGACGACGACGAGCACGGCGATGAGCGAGGTCGCGAAGAGGAGCGGCATCGCCGCCGGCGGCCAGTCGGACTGCAACGCCTGCACCAGCAGCACCGCGGGCGGCACCAGGGCGGCGATCACGCTCGAGAGCGACATGAAGCGCGAGACGAGGATGAGGATCGCCCACGCGAGGAACGCGCCGACGAGCGGCCAGGTCAGCAGCGGCCACATCGCGACCATCGCCCCGAACCCGGTCGCCACACCCTTGCCGCCCTTGAAGCCGACCCACGGCGAGAAGACGTGTCCGAGGATCGCCACAGCCGCGACCATCACCCACTCGCCGCTCGCCGATCCCGCGGCGTCCGCGAGCGGCACGCCCCAGCAGCCGCGCCAAAGGCCGAACGCGATCACCGGAGCGGCGCCCTTGAATGCATCGAGCAGGAAGCACGCGACGCCCCACGGCCTTCCGATCGCGCGGCCGAGGTTGGTCGCGCCGACGTTGCCCGAGCCGACCTTCCGAATGTCGATGCCCTTGAGTCGCCCGAGCACGAGCGCGAACGGCACGCTTCCGCAGAGGAACGACGCGATCAGGATGGCCACGAGCCACGGCAGGAAGAGCGAGTCCTCGACGAGCGGCGACGGCACCGCCGGCGAGGCGATCGGGGCCGTGGCGAGGAGGGCGTTCATCACGAGGGCGTCCTTGGGACGAGGCGTCGTGCGTTCAGCGCCGGTCGAAGAGCAGCAGCGCGATCGCGGTCGCCTGCAGCAGGATGGCCCCGAGGAACCAACGCGTGAAGTGCGTCGAGTCGGCCATCTGGAGCAGGCCCATCACCGCGGTGAGCAGCACGCCGAGCTGCAGCACGATCGCGAGCACGCGCCCGCCGGTGAGGTCTCGGGCCGCCTGCCGATGCACCCGCAGTTCCTCGGCGAGTTCACGCATCGCCGCGGCGAGCGCCGCGTCCTGATCGGTGGGTCGCGTCGCGACCGTCCGCTCCTTCGCGGTCTCGCCCGGCGCTGCGAGTCGCGGCGTCGTGCTGGTGCGGGAGGGTGATGGGCTCGCCTGGGTGGGTGCGGTCGGCGCCATGGGGGTTCGGACTCCCGCGGAGGAGGCGGAGTAGAGCTCGACGACGCGTGTCGGGGACGCAGGTGCGGCGGGCGGTGCCGGATCGGCGGGCGTAGCGGCTCGAGAGGTCGAAGCCGCGGGACCGGTCGAAGGCGGGCGAGCCCCGAGGATCGCCTCGGCCGCTGCGGCGATCTCGCTTGCGGCAATCGTGGCGTCCGCCGTCACCCGCTCGCGGGCCTCGCCGTCGGGACGCGCGAGGCGACCGATCGCCGCGACCCGGCAGCCCGCCGCGCGAGCCGCCGCGAGGTCGTCGTCATCTCCGGCGATCACCCAACTGCGTTCGAGATCCAGTTCAAGGTCCGACGCCGCCTGCAGCAGCATGCCCGGACGCGGCTTTCGCCACGCGTGGTCGCGCCGATAGTTCGCGACGCTCGCCGCCGGATCGAAGGGGCACCAGTAGAAGCGATCCACGACCGCCACGCCCGCCGAGAGCGCGAGTCGCGCCGCGAGGTCTCGGTCGTCGGCCTGCACCGCGGCCTCGTCCATCGCACCCAGCGCCACGCGAGACTCGTTGCTCGCCACGACGATCCGATGTCCGGCATCTCGAAGCCCGCGGAGGATCGCCGCCGCCGCCGCAAGCTCGGCCTCGCCGGCGGCTCGCAGCGCTTCGAGCCAGCGTCGATCGATGAAGACCGCCGGAGCGGTGGCGGTGCGGACGGGCGTTGGTTCAGCGAGCGCGGACATGGGCGGCGGTGAAGGGCTCGTGGAGTGGCGCTGGGATTCAGCAGATGACCGACGGAGGGCGTTCGCCGGAGGGAATCTCGAGCGGCGCGCCGAGGCTCGTCCCGACCGCCCTCGCCGCGTCGAGCAGCGGATCGCCAAGCGGCACGGTTCGTTGGCGGTCCGCCGACGAGACGAGATCGACGTCGGTGAAGGTCTGCCGCTGCCGAACGATCAGGCGATTCCGTGCGCCATCCATCAGGGCGGTCATCGTCCAGAAGCCGAAGTTCGTGGCGAGCACGCGGTCCGCGGCGATCGGAGCGCCGCCCCGCTGCACATGGCCGAGCACGGTGGTGCGGGTCTCGAGTCCGGTGCGGGCGGCGATCTCGTTCGCGACGACGGCGCCGACGCCGCCAAGGCGAATCGGGTCGGCGCTCTCGACGTCGACCTGCGCGACGATCTGCTCGCCGTCGGAAGGCCGCGCGCCCTCGGCGACCACGACGATCGCGAAGCCCGGCCCGTGCCGGCGGCGGGCGTCGATGAACTCGCAGATCGTCTCCCAGCGGAAGGGAAGTTCGGGGAGAAGGATGACGTCCGACCCGCTCGCCACGCCCGCGGTCAGGGCGATCCATCCGGCGTTGCGGCCCATCACCTCGCAGACCATGACCCGATGGTGGCTCTCGGCGGTCGAGTGGAGCTTGTCGATCGCGTCCGTCGCGGTCGACACCGCGGTCAGGAAGCCGATGGTGATCTCCGAGCCGACGAGGTCGTTGTCGATCGTCTTGGGGATGCCGATCACGTTGATGCCGCAGTCGACGAGCTTCGACGCGCCGCTCATGGTTCCGTCGCCGCCGATCACGACGAGCGCGTCGAGCCCCGCCCGCTCGTAGGTCTCGACGCAGCGATGACGGAGGTCCTCGTAGCGGGGCTGGCCGTGCGGGTCGTGGCCGACGAACTGCCGCGCGGGGTTCGCGCGGTTGTTGCTGCCGAGCACCGTGCCGCCGCGGGTCAGGATGCCCGAGACGTCTCGGGCCGAGAGCGGTCGGCATCGACCCTCGATGAGGCCCAAGAAGCCGTCCTCGACGCCCACCACCTCAAGCCCGTACCGGAAGATCGCGGTCTTGGCGACGGCGCGGATCGTGGCGTTGAGCCCGGGGCAGTCGCCGCCGGCGGTCATCACCCCGATCCTTCGAATGGGTCGTTCCGGCATCGAGCGGTCTCCGCGGCGCGGGCAAGCGCCGAACGCCGAAGGGTACCATCCGCGCAGCCTCCCAAACCCCGAGCAGAATCACCCGCATGTCCGATCCCACGACCGATCGCGCCGCCGCCTCGCCCGATTCCGAACCGCAGTCCGAGCATGAGCTCGTGGCGGCTCGCCGGGACAAGTTGCGGTGGATGCGGGAGCGCGACATCGCGCCCTACGGACGCCGCACCGACGGTCTCGTGACGCTCGCGGAGGCGCGAGGCCGCTTCGACGAGGCCGCGCAGCGAGCGTTCGACGAGGCTTCCGCGGCGGCGAAGGCGACCGGCGGTGTGGCGACCGACGCGAGGGGCCGCGCGAAGGTCGCGGGCCGCATCATGCAGCATCGCGATCTCGGGAAGCTCGTCTTCCTGAGCCTCCGCGACCACACCGGCGACCTGCAGATCTCGATCTCCAAGGCGCTCGTGCCCGAAGCGGTCTTCGAACTCGCGAAGCGGCTCGACTACGGCGACGTCGTGACCGCGGAAGGTCCGGTCGGCAGCACGAAGCGGGGGGAGATCTGCGTCTGGGCCGATTCGATCGAGATCGCCTGCAAGAGCCTCGCGCCGCCGCCGGAGAAGTGGCACGGCCTCGTCGATCCCGAGCAGCGGTCGCGGCGGCGCTACGTCGACCTCCACGCGAACCCCGAGAGCATGCGGACGTTCCTTGCGCGGAGCCGCACCATCTCGCGGATCCGCCGCTTCATGGAAGGGCGGGGCTACCTCGAGGTCGAGACGCCGATGATGCAGCCGATCGCAGGCGGCGCGGCGGCGCGACCGTTCACCACGCACCACAACGCCCTCGACATGACCCTCTTCATGCGGGTGGCGCCGGAGCTCTACCTCAAGCGGCTCCTCGTCGGCGGCATGCCGAAGGTCTTCGAGATCAACCGCAACTTCCGCAACGAAGGCGTCGATCGCAGCCACAACCCCGAGTTCACCGCGATGGAGGCCTACGAGGCCTTCGGCGACTGCGAGACGATGCTCGAGCTGACCGAGAGCCTGATCCACGAGCTCGCCTGCGCGGCGGCGGAAGATCGCCGCGGCGAGGAGCGCGTCGCACCGGCGGAGTCCGGCCGCGGCCCGACGCTTCCCTTTGGCGAACTCGACATCGACTACTCGAAGCCCTTCGAGCGCGTCGCCTACGCGACCCTCTTCGAGAAGGCGCTCGGGTTCCCGTGCGAGGCGTTCGATCGCGTGCGCGAGCGGGCTCGCTCGCTCGGCATCGCCGAGTCGGGCATGGAGGACTGGCTCGTCGTCAACGAGGTCTTCGAGCGGATCGCCGAGCCGACGATCGATCCGCGGCGCCCGACCTTCGTGACCGACTGGCCGAGCGCGATCTCGCCCCTCACGCGACCGCGTGCGGATCGACCCGAGCTCGCGGAGCGCTGGGACATCTTCATCGGCGGCATGGAGGTCGGCCCCGCGTACACCGAACTCAACGACCCCGACATCCAACTCGAGCGGTTTCAGGGGCAGCTGCAGGGCGGCAACGACGAGGAGCAGACCTTCCGGAGTCTCGACGAGGACTTCATCGAGGCGCTTCGCGTCGGCATGCCGCCCGCGGGCGGGCTTGGTCTCGGCGTCGATCGGCTCGTGATGCTGCTGTCGGATCGCGCGAGCATCCGCGACGTGATCCTCTTCCCGCTGCTGCGGAACACCGGCCACGCGGCCGCACCGGCGCCCGAGGACGGCTGAGTTGCTCGCGCGGCCCGCGATCGCCGAGCCGGAGGCCGTTGGCGGGCGATGCCGCGTGCGGCGGACCTTTGCGGCGTTCGCGGTGGCGGCGGTGGCCTGCGGGAACATGTCGCCGGCATCGGGCAACGTCGTTTCGCCGACGACCGTTGTCGCAGTCGCCGACGTCGAAACGCTTCGCGACCACTGGTACGTGCTCACGCTCGACGGCACCCCGTGCGGGCGAATGCATCGGACCGCGTCCCGCGAGGGTTCGACGATCCGCAGCCGTGAGGCGACGGAGATGGCGGTCTCGCGCGACGGCACGGATCTTGCGATCGCGATCGAGCTCGAGGTCGTCGAGTCGCTCGACGGCGAGCCGATCATGGCGACGCGGCGATTCGTCTCCAACGGACAGACGCAGACGACCTCGTGGCGCTTCTCGAAGGACGCGGTCGAGACGATCGAGTCGCAGGGCGATCGCGAACGCCGCAGCACGGCGCCGCTTCCGGACCGCACCGCGGGCCGCGGGTGGCTCGCGCCGGCGCAGGCCGAGGCGGTGGCGGCAAGCCGTCGCGAGGCCGGCGCGTCGCGGATCGAACTCGCGGTGCTCTCCTTCGACCGCGGACTCGAAGTGTCGAAGACGGTCGCGGTCCGGAAGGGCGACTCGAAGTTGCGCTGGCAGGGCCGGGAGATCCCGGCGGTCGAGTGGGAGATCGCGACCGAAGGCGAGCCGACGCGTTCGCGGCAGCTCTGGAGCGCCGACGGTCGCCTGCTCTCGAGCCGCACGCCGACGGGCCTCGGCGAACTCGTCGCGACGATCGCGAGCGAGGCCGATGCCGCAGCCTGGCGGCGCGGCGATCTTCCCGACGTGGTTCGCGCGACGGTGATCCCGCTCGAAGGTCGGCTTCCGCGCACGGGCGACGCGGCGCTGCGGGTCACGCTTCGAGATGGATCGCTTCCCGACCTTCCCTCGACGCCGGGGCAGCGGTTCGAGCGGATCGACGCGGCGTCGGCGCGGGTGATCCTGCTCGGGTCGCCCGTTCGGGTCGGGACCGCGACCGATCCGGGCGAGGCGATGCTCGCCGCGTCGGCGCTTCTTGAACTCGAGGATCCGCTGCTTCGCGAACTCGCCGACGCGCCGCGTGAGTCGAAGCCTCGCGACCTCGCGGAGTCGCTGCGTCGGCTCGTGCGAGGCCACCTTCGGAACAAGGATCTCGGCGTCGCGTTCGCAAGCGCCGCCGAGGCGGCGCGAACCCGCCAAGGCGACTGCTCCGAGCACGCGACGCTGCTCTGCGCGCTCCTGAGGATTCGCGGGATCCCCGCCCGCATCGCGGTCGGCCTCGGTCACGCCGAGCGCTTCGGCGGCAAGGCGAACGTCTTCGCGTGGCACGCGTGGACGCAGGCGTGGATCGATGGGCAGTGGATCGATCTCGACGCGACGGTCGCGAGGCCGCAGGACGGGCGGCGGCTTGCGATCGGCTTCTCCGATCTCTCCAAGGGCGTGTTCGATCCGGTCTGGAGCGAGGCTCTGCCGCTGATGGGCGCGATGTCGATCGCAGTCGAGCGGGAGGCGAACCCACGATGAACCCCGCGACGACGCTGCCGCCGCGGCCGGCCGACGGACACAAGGGCACCTTCGGCACCGTGCTCGTCGTCGGCGGATCGGTCGGCGCCCGAACCATGCTCGGCGGGCCGGCGTTCGCGGCGCTCGGCGCGCTCCGGGCGGGCTGCGGGCTTTGTGAGCTCGCGATGCCGGCGCCGCTGCTCGTCGCCGGACTGACGCTGGCGCCGTCCGCGACCGGCCTGGCGTTGCCGGTCGATGGCACGGGCGCGATCGATCCCGCGGGAGCGATGGACGCGCTGCAGCCGGCGATCGAACGCGCGACGGTGCTGGCGATCGGCCCGGGGCTCGGCGAAGGAGCCGAGGTCGCTCGCTTCGTGCCGATGCTGCTTGGCGCGGCCGCCGCGCGTGAACTTCCGATCGTCCTCGATGCGGATGGACTGAACGCGCTCGCGCGACAGTCGCCTCCCGCGGCGTTCGCGACGCCCGCGATCCTCACGCCGCATCCGGGCGAGTTTCGCCGGCTCGCCGAGGCGTGCGGCTGCGGCGATCTCGATCCGATCGATCCTCGGCTTCGGCCCGAGTCGGCAAGGGTGCTCGCGGAACGCCTTGGCGCGGTCGTCGTCCTCAAGGGGCACCACACCTGCGTGGCCTCGCCCGAGCGGGTCGAGATCGAGTCCCGAGGCAATCCCGCCCTCGCCACGGGCGGAAGCGGCGACGTCCTCACCGGACTCGTCGCGGGACTGTGGTCGCAGTGGATCGCCGCGGCTCGCGATCGGCCGCCGCACGCATCCGCGCTTCTGGCCGCGTGCTCGGCGGTCCATCTGCATGGGACGGCCGCGGATCGCTGGGCTTCGGAGCATGGCGAGTCAGGGCTGCTCGCCACCGATCTGCTCGCGGCGATTCCCGACGCGCAGCAGGCGATCCGTTCGCAGGCTCGCTGACGGATCGGACCTCGGAACGGATTTGCGGCGGAACGGTCTCCCGTCTCGGATCGCCGGTGGCGTCGCGTTAGACTCGCCGCTTCGCCATTCGGCTCCATCTTCTCGGAGTCGACCTCTCCGCTCGCCTCGCCCCGACTGTGAATCCATGAGCACGATCCCGCATCCCTTCCTCCGCGACCTCGGCGACACCGGGTACGTCGAGGGCGTCTACTCGCTCGTCAATCCGCAGTTGGCGACCACGCGGCAGGGCAAGCCCTACCTCAAGTGCCTGCTTCGCGACGCCAGCGGCGAGATCGCCGCGAGGAAGTGGACCTTCGAGGAGTCGGCGCTCGGGCCGCTCGTCGCGGCGGGATTCGCGCTCGTGCGCGGCAACGTGCAGCGCTATCAGAACCAGCGGCAGCTGATCGTCGAGCAGATCGAGCCGGTCGAGCCGACGCCCGAGCAGATCCTCGACCTGCTGCCGACCTCCTCGCGCGATCTCGACGAGATGTTCGCGGAACTGCGGGCGATCCTGGGATCGCTCTCGCATCCGGGCATGCGGGCGCTCATGGGCGAGTTCCTCGGCAACGAGGCGCTGATGGAGCGGTTCCGCCGCGCGCCGGCGGCGACCTCGCTGCATCACGCGTTCATCGGCGGCCTGCTTGAGCACACGCTGCAGCTTCTGAAGATCGCCGACGCGATCCTGCCGCTCTATCCCGATCTCAATCGCGACATCGTGCTCGCGGGTCTCTTCCTGCACGACCTCGGCAAGACGATGGAGCTCGCGTGGGAGAAGGGCTTCTCCTACACGGCGGAGGGCAACCTGCTCGGGCACACCGTGCAGGGCCTCGTGCTGCTTCGATCGCTCGCGGCGCGGGTGCGGAGTGCCGGCGAGGACCTGCCGGCCCCGGCCTTGCTGGTCCTGCAGCACATCATCCTGAGCCATCACGGACAGCTCGAGTTCGGGGCGACCAAGATTCCCTCGACGCCCGAGGCGATCTTCATCCATCACCTCGACAACCTCGACGCGAAGACCGCGATCGCCCT
>CAZTMB010000072.1:0-1370 GCA_964614695.1 uncultured Isosphaeraceae bacterium
AAGGCCCGCGAGCTCATCCGCCGCAAGGGCGAGATGGACGGCGGCGGCATGCCGCACAAGCTCTCCGACTGCTCGTCGAACGAGGTCGAGCGCACCGAGATGTTCATCGTCGAGGGCGACTCCGCAGGCGGGTCGGCCAAGGGCGGCCGCGACCACGTCACGCAGGCGATCCTGCCGCTCCGCGGCAAGCTGCTCAACGTCGAGAAGGCGCGGCTCGACAAGGTGCTCGGCTTCGAGGAGATCCGCACGCTCGTGCAGGCGCTCCAGTGCGGCATCGGCGAGGACTTCGACATCGCGAAGCTCCGCTACGGGCGCGTCATCATCATGACCGACGCCGACGTCGACGGCTCGCACATCCGCACGCTGCTGCTGACCTTCTTCTTCCGGCAGATGCCCGAGCTCATCCGGCAGGGCAAGATCCACATCGCGCAGCCGCCGCTCTTCATGGTGAGCCGCGGCAAGCAGCACCAGTACGTGATCAGCGACAAGCAGATGGCCGAGACGCTCGCGGACCTGGCCCTGAAGCACGCGTGCCTCGCGGTGCGCGACGACGCCGGCGCCGTGGCGCACCGGATCGAGGGCGACGAGCTTCGCCGCATTCTGCGCACGCTGCACCGACTCGACGAACTCGTCTCGGTCTCGCGCCGCCGCGGGCTCGTGTTCGCCGAACTGCTCTCGCAGCGGGCCCAAGACCCCTCCGGCGCGAATCGCCTGCCAACCCATCACCTCGCCTTCCCCGACGGCGAGCGGCTCTTCTGGTCGGAGGCCGACGCGATCGCCTTCGCCGAGGCGCAGAACCTGTCGATCGAGACCGTCGGCGAGGCGGCCGCCGATCCGGCGCGGCGCGCGATGCTGCGGGAACTGCACGAGAACCGCGAACTCGAGCGGCTCTTCGAGACGCTCGCGAAGCAGCGGATCTCGATCGACGACTACGCGCTCGTGCAGGAGGAGTCGGTGAGCGGCGAGCGGCTCCCGACGAGGTACGCCTGGCTCGTCCGTGATGCGAAGGGCCGCCGCAAGACGAAGGCCTCCGGCGAAGCCGAGGAGGCGACCGCCGAGGCCGGCGACGGCCATGAGACCGAGGTCGCGGCCGACGCCGCGAGCGAGCCCGCATCGGACACGCCCGCCGCCGGCGGAGACGAGGAGATCGTCGAGGTCGCGAACATCCCGAGCATCCTGCGCAGCCTCGGCGAGATCGGCCGCCGCGGCATCGAGGTCAAGCGCTTCAAGGGTCTCGGCGAAATGGACGCCGAGCAGCTGTGGGAGACCACCATGGATCCCGCGAAGCGAACGCTCATGAAGGTGACCTGGGACGCGGCGAGCGAGGCGGAGACGCTCTTCTCGACCCTGATGGGCGAGAACGTCGAGCG
>CAZTMB010000072.1:1470-14792 GCA_964614695.1 uncultured Isosphaeraceae bacterium
CGAACGTCGAGCGGCTGGAACTCGGCTGGTTCGAGGATCGTTCCACGGGCCGGCTGATGTCGGTCCTCTCCGACGACGTCAACCAGCTCGAACGCTTCCTCGACGGCGGCGCGAACGACCTGATCCAGCTCGCGGTGACCGGCGTCGCGGTGTCGACGGCGTTCTTCGTGATCTCGCCGGCGATCGCGTGGTGGGCGATGCTGCCGGTCCCCGCGGTGATCCTCGGCTCGCTCTGGTTCCAGAAGCGGCTCGAACCCCGCTACGCGGAGGTCCGATCGCGGGTCGGCGATCTCAACGCACGGCTCTCGAACACGCTCGGCGGCATGGCGACGGTGAAGAGCTTCACCGCGGAGGACGAGGAGCGCCGCGGTCTCGAGCGGGAGAGCCTCGCGTACGCCGAGGCGAACCGCCGGGCCATCCTTCTCTCGAGCGCGTTCAGTCCGCTGATCCGCATCGTGATCCTCGTGGGCTTCACGGTGACGCTCGTCTACGGCGGGCATCTCGCGCTCGAGGGCACGCTCGCGGTCGGCGCGTACGGGCTTCTGGTCTTCCTCACGCAGCGGCTGCTCTGGCCGTTCACCCGGATCGGCGCCGTGCTCGACCTCTATCAGCGGGCGATGGCCTCGACGCGGCGCATCCTCGACCTGCTCGACGTCGCCCCGCGCATCGTCGACGGCCCGCGCGAGCTGCCGCGACAAGCCGTGCGAGGCGAAGTCCGCTTCGACGCGGTCCGCTTCGCCTACGGCTCGGGGGCGCTCGTCCTCGACGGCCTCGACCTCGCCTGCCCGGCCGGGCAGACGACCGCGATCGTCGGCGCCACCGGCGCCGGCAAGAGCACGATCGTGAAGCTCCTGCTCCGGCTCTACGAGGACGACCGTCCCGACGCCGGGCGCATCACGCTCGACGGATTCGACGTGCGCGAGCTTCGCCTCGCCGACCTGCGGCGATCGATCGCGCTCGTGAGCCAGGACGTCTACCTCTTCGACGGCACCGTGCGCGAGAACATCGCCTACGGAGGCGACGAGGGCGCGAGCCTCGATCGCATCGAGCACGCCGCGCGGCTCGCCGAGGCGCACGCCTTCATCGAACGCCTGCCGCAGGGCTACGACACCATCGTCGGCGAGCGCGGGCAGAAGCTCTCCGGGGGCCAGCGGCAGCGGATCGCGATGGCGCGGGCGATCCTCAAGGACGCGCCGATCCTCGTCCTCGACGAGGCGACGAGTTCGGTGGACAACGAGACCGAGGCCGCGATGCAGCGTTCCCTCGCGAAGGTCTGCCGTGGACGCACCACGATCGTCATCGCCCACCGGCTCTCGACGGTCCGGCATGCCGACGCGATCCACGTGCTCGACGGCGGACGCGTCGTCGAACGCGGCACGCACGACGAACTCATCGCCGCCGATGGGCTCTACGCACGCCTCTGGGGCGTGCAGACGGGGCAGCACGCCGACGAAGCCTGAGCCGTCGCGAACGCGCGATTGCCCCGACGAGAGACCGCACTCGAGCGAGGTCGGGAGATCAGAGCAGCGCGAGCAGCTCCGACTCCTTCTCCGGCGTCAGGCCCGCCCGCTTGCCGAGCGGCTCGGCAGCCCGAGGCGAGGCGAGGAACCAGTCGAGCGTCGCCTTCGCGGTGTCGGCGAGCGGGCGGAAGGTCAGGCCGTGCTCGACCGCCGCGGCGTTGGAACGGCTCGAGAAGCCCGCGGTGTCGGGGCCTTCGGGAATCCACATGGCCATCGAGTTCTCGCCCATCCAGGGACGCACACCGTGCTCCTGCAGGAACGCGTCGGACGCCTCGACGAACTCGACCGGCGAGGAGACCACCGCCTTGCAGCCGTCGAGCATCTCGCGGAAGAAGAGCGGGCCTCGCGGACCGGTCGCGTTGAAGACGCCGCCGTGCCCCTGCTCGACGCAGCCGACGACGAAGTCCGCGAGATCGCGCACGTCCACGAACTGCGTGCGAGGGCTCGCCTGCGGAATCAGCACGCGGCCGCCGCGCTCGCAGCGGACCGGCCAGTAGGTGAAGCGATCGGTCGGATCGCCGGGGCCGACGATGAGGCCGGGGCGCACGATCGTCGCGCGATCGCCGTAGACCGCCTGCACCTCGCGTTCGCACGCGGCCTTGAGCGGGCCGTAGAACTGGTTCACCGCCTCGGTCGTGGGATCGTCGAGCGTCGCGAGCGGCGCCGACTCGTCGGCACCGGGCTCCGCGTCGCTTGCATAGACCGAGATCGTCGAGACGAAGAGGTACTGCCGGCAGGCGTCCTTGAGGAGCGACGCGGAGGCCTTCGCGACGCGCGGCACGTAGCCGGAGTTGTCGATCACCGCGTCCCAGCGGGCGCCCTTGGCGACCGCCTCCTCGATCGACTTGAGCCCATCGCCCTTCGCCGGATCGCGATCGCCGAAGAGCCGCGTCACCTCGGAGAAGTCGTCCTCGAACATGCGGACCGGCGTGCGGCCGCGGTTGAAGATGGTGATCTCCCAGCCGCGGTCCTCGGCGAGATCGATCTCGTGAGGTCCGAGGAATCCGGTGCCGCCGAGGACGAGGATCTTCATCGAGGGTGCTCCCGACGCGGGCCACGCCCGGGCATCGGGCGAGGGACGCGACTCTACCGCTTGCGATCTCGCGAGATGCGTCGCGCAGGGCCGTATCCTCCCCGCTTCCTTCTCGGAGTGCTGCGATGAGCTTCTCTCGACCCGCCGCGCGATCGATCGAACCGAGTCGCCCCGCTCGGATCTTCGCCGCGCTCGCGTGGCTGTCGGGTGCCGCGACCACGCCAGCATTCGCTGACGCTCCTTCGCGATCGGATGCCTCCGCCGCGATGTCGCCGGCCGCCGCGCTCGCCGATGCCGCGAGGCTTCGCGCGTGGCACGACCTTGTCGCCTTCGAGCCTCAGGTCGCCGGCACCGAGGCGGACCATCGATCGATCGAGCGGCTCGATGCCGCGTTCGATTCGATGGGCCTCGAGAGCGAGCCGTGGTGGTTCAGGCCGCTGCTGGCCTATCCGATCTCCGCGCGGCTCGAGATCGTCGAGACGGAGGAGCCGGTCGACGGTGGCGAACCGCGCGACGCCGGAGGATCGCGTCGCGGCGTCGTCCCGCTTCCGATCCGCGAGCGCGATCTGCTCGAGGATCCTTCGACGGCGCATCCCGATCTCGGCTGGGGATGGAACGCCTTCTCCGGCTCGGGCGAAGTCGAGGCGGAGGTCGTCTACGTCAACTACGGCCTCGAGGCCGACTACGCGATGCTCCGAGACTGGGGTGTCGATGTCGCCGGGAAGATCGTGCTCGCTCGCTATGGAGGCGCGTACCGCGGGCACAAGGTGCGGAATGCCGAGGCGAACGGCGCTTCGGGCGTGCTCCTCTTCACCGATCCCGCCGACGCGGGGTTCGGGCGCGGCAAGGTCTGGCCCGACGGCGGCGGTTGGGCGAACGAGACCTGCATCCAGCGCGGTTCGGTGCTCACCCGCGAACAGCCCGGCGACGTGCTCACGCCGTTCGAGCCTGCCTTGGCCGAAGCGAGCCGGCAAGCGATCGAGGATGCCGGCCTGTTCACCGTGCCGGTGCAGCCGATCGGCTACGCGGCGGCGCGAGAGATCCTGCGACGCATGACCGGACGCGAGGTCGCGACGCTCGAAGGCGGCGAGCGATGGCAAGGCGGGCTCGATCTTCCCTATCGCGTCGAGGGCGGCGAAGCGCTTCGTCTGCGCCTGGCGGTCGAGCAGGAGCGCCGGCTCGCCGACACCGCCAACGTGATCGCCACGATCGAGGGCTCCGAGCATCCCGAGGAGGTCGTCGTGATCGGCTGCCATCACGATGCGTGGGGCTTCGGCGCCGCCGATCCGCACTCGGGCACGATCGCCTTGCTCGAAGTCGCGCGAGGCTTCGGCGAACTGGCGAGTCGCGGCATCCGCCCGCGGCGCACTCTGGTCTTCGCCGCATGGGGCGCCGAGGAGTACGGCATCATCGGCAGCACCGAGTGGGTCGAGGCGGAACGCGAGCGGCTCGCGAAGCATGGGATCGCCTACCTCAACCTCGACATGGCCTCGATGGGCCCGAACTTCTCGATGTCGGCAAGCCCGAGCCTGAGGGCCGCGGCGCGTCGTGCCGCGGCGATGACGCCCGCCGCCCGCGATGGCGACGGCCGCAGCGTGCTCCGTCTCGCCGAAGCCGACGGCCGCACCTTCTCGCCCGGCGGTTCGGGCGGCGGTTCGGATCACGTCGCCTTCGTCGGGCACGTCGCCATGCCGGTCGCCACGATCCACTCCGGCGGCAGCGAGGGCACGAGCTACCACACGAACTACGACACGCTCGCGTGGTATCGGTCGATCGTCGGCGAGGACTACGAGCCCGCGCTCATGATCGCTCGCTACACCGCGAACCTCGCGACGCTTCTTGCCTTCGAGCAAGTGCTTCCGATCCGCAGCGAGGCGATCGCCCGCGACGCGGCGGCGAAGCTGCGGGCGATCGAGGTGCCCGAGGCGATGGGAACGATCTCGCTCCGGCTCGAAGCGCTCGCGACGCGGCTCGACTCGCTCGCGATCCGAGCGAACCTGGTCGACGCTCGTCTCGAGGCGCTCGCGGCCGATGCGGATCGCGCGGCGAACGGACGCGAGGCGGCGAGCGAGGCGGCGAGCGAGGCGAGGCCAGCGTCGGATCCTCTCGACTCGATCAACGCGGCGCTCATCGCCCTCGACCGCGCGTGGTGGAACGAACAGGGCCTCTTCGATCGCCCGTGGTTCCGCAACCTCTCGATCGCGACCGACCGGTTCACGGGCTACGGCTCGACCGCGATGCCGATCGTCGCGGAACCGATCGCCGACGGCGAAGAGGAGCAGGCTTCCGAAGGCTTGGCGCGACTCGAGTCGGCGATTGGGCGACTCGAGGACGCGATCGCGTCGCTGGAAGTCGCCTTGGATCTCGCCACGACGCGGTGATCGCGGGTCGTTCGTCGCGCGATCGCGCGTCCTACCGCTCCCCCACCAGCATCTCGACCGAACGCATCCGCTCCTCGGCGAGCCGCATGTGGGTCGGCGGGTTGCGTTCCGTCTCCGCGACGAGTTCCGCGATCGCGTCGAAATCGATCGGCTGCGCCGACACCGCTCGGCGGATCGTCGCCGAGGCCGCCTCGTTCGCCTTGAGCATCTCCCGCATCCACGCGGCGACCGCGGCGGCGTCGGAGGCGAGCCATGCCTCGGCGCGAACGATCGCTTCGGCATCGCCGGCCTGCTGGCGAGCCGCGATCCACGCGGCGACCCGAGCACCGACGGGCTCGTCCCGCACTGCCGCCGTCATCTGCGGATGCGCGTCCCAGATCGCGGCGAAGACGCACCAGCCTCGCGCCGGCCCAAGGAGCGTCGCCGCCGACTCCGCGACGCCGGACTGCAGCGTCCCCATCCGCTGCCAGGCTTCCATCGTCGGAAGCAGTTGCGCCGCCATCGCGAGCGCCACGAGGATCTGCGGATCGAGCGAGTCCTCGTCGCCGGCTTGCCGCTTCGCCAAGGCCCATCGCTGGGCGTCGATCGCCACGCGATTGGCATCCGCGGCGGTCGAGAGGTTCGCCCGGCGAAGGACCCGCAGCAGCCGCACGCGATCGGCGCGGTAGTCCGCGAGCAGCCGATCGAGCGATGCCTGAGACGCTCGATCGAGCGGTGCCCCGAGCGCGAGACACCCGCGAATCGTCGTCTCGAGATCGAGCGTCTCGAAGCGGGGCCCGAAGATCGAAGTCTCGCCCACCCAGAACCGCTCCGCACGGAGCGCCTCGGCCCGGTCGACGACCGGACGAATCTCCTCCGGGCACGCGTCCCGCAGCGACGCGAACGCGGCCAGTTCGATCGCCCAAAGGGCCTCGAGCGCCTCCATGGTCTCGCGGCTCACCGCCTCGCTCATGCCGCCCGACGCGGCCACCTCGCGTCGCACGACCTCGATCAGCGCGGGTCGACCGAGCCGCGACCACTCGGCGACCTGCTCGTCGAGCGCGGTGATCGCCGTCGTCCTGGCGTCCTCGGGCAGGATCGCCTCCATCACGTCGCCGAGACCGAACTGGTTGGACGCGGCGGCGATCGCGACGTCGAGATCCTCGCGCGACATCGGCGCAGGAAGCGACCCCTCGACCATCCGTTGGGCCATCATCGCCGCGCGATCGAGCGGCGGCGCCTGTGCTTCGGCGCTGCGCGCGAGCATCGCCGCGAACACCCATGTCGGCAGGACGAAGAGGAGGCTTCGAGTCGGTCGCATCCGGACAGTCTGACGACCGCCGGGCCTTCGACAAGCGATCGAAGGTCCCGGGCGATCGCCGCCCTCCTTGTGACCCGTTCTCGCCACCGATACCCTCCGCCCACGCATGCGGCCGCCTTCCCACGACGACTTGGGACGCCCCGGCGCCCCGTCGGGCGTCGGGTCGACGTGCCCTGCCGCGATCGGGGCGATCCGCTCGGTTGACCAATCGCGGGCGTCTCGATCCCTGCTTCGCTGGCTGACCGCCCTGTTCGTCGTCCTGGCCGCGATCGGGGCGGCCCCTTCGGGCTCCTTCGCCCAGGACTTCGGCGATCTCGAGAACGAGTCGCTGCGCGACCGTCCGATCGGCGAGGTCCGCATCGAGGGCCTCGACCGGATCCAGCGTCAGGAGATCCTCAACAACATCCGCGTCGCCGCGGGCCAGCCCTACGACCCGAGGACGATCCGCGACGACGTCGCCACGCTCTACCGGCTCGGCCACTTCGCCTCGGTGAACGCGAACGCCGAGATCCTTCCCGACGGCACGGTCCGCGTGACCTACCGCCTCGTCGAGCAGGCGCTCATCCTCGACTTGCAGGTCGTCGGCAACAAGCTGATCTCCGACCAGGAACTCCGAGCCGCGATCCCCCTCTACGCCGGCGGGCCGCGCGACGACTTCCTCCTCGAGCAGGCGGTCTTCCGCATCAAGGAGCTCTACAAGAAGAAGGGCCACTACCTCGTCGAGGTCACCGTCGACGAGAGCCGCCTGCGCGACACCGGCATCCTGATCCTGCGGATCATCGAGGGGCCGCGGGTGAAGATCCAGGAGATCGAGTTCGTCGGCAACGAGGCGATCCCGGCCCGAAGGCTCTCCGCGCAGATCAAGACATCGGAGTCCTTCTTCATCTTCAACAAGGGACTTCTCGATCCGGAGCTCCTGATCGACGACGCCGCCAAGATCGACCGCTACTACCGCGATCTCGGCTACGTCGACGTCCGCACCGACTGGCGCGTGCAGCTGAGCCCCGACCAGCGCGAGGCGAAGGTGACGTTCGTGATCTCGGAGGGAAGGCGCTACCGGCTCCGCAACGTGATCGTGCAGGGATTCGGCGTCGCCGGGCCGGCGGAGCTGCGGGTCCTCTCCCCCACGCAGATCGAGTCCCTCATCGAGCTGCAGCCCGGCGAAGTGTTCCGCACCGCGCAGGTCCGCAAGTCGGTCGAGACGGTCCGAAACGCCTACCTTGCGCTCGGCTACGTCGACGCGAGGGTCTCGGACTCCTACGTCCGCACCGGCGAGGAGCCCGAGGTCGACCTGATCCTCAGCGTGCTCGAGGGCGAGCGGGCGACCACCGGGCTCGTGCTCGTGCAGGGGAACCTGCTCACCAAGGACAAGGTCATCCGCCGGCTGATCCGCATCCGCCCCGGCCGCCCGCTCGACGCCCGCGAACTCGAGCTCGCCGAGGCCAGGATCCGGCAGATCAACCTCTTCAACGATGTGCGTGCAACGATCCAGGAGCCTCGCCCCGGCGCCCCGGGCGTGCGCGATCTGCTGATCGAGGTGAAGGAGAAGGACACCGGCAGCGTCAACTTCGGCGTCGGCCTCGGATCGGACAACGGCATCTTCGGCGAGATCTCGCTGACGCAGCGGAACTTCGACATCGCCGATGCGCCGATGTCCTTCTCCGAGTTCATCCAAGGGCGGGCCTTCCGCGGCGCGGGGCAGACCTTCAACCTCGCGATCTCGCCCGGCACCGAGGTCAGCAACTACTCGATCGCGTTCGGCGACCCGCACCTCTTCGAGACCGACATCTCCTTCAACGCCGACGCGCTCTACCGAAACCGCATCTTTCCCGACTACAGCGAGAACCGGTACGGGTTCAGCGTCGGCTTCGGCCGCCGGCTCGGCGACCGCTGGAACGTCGGTCTCGTGCTCGGGTGGCAGCGGATCAGCCTCGACAACTTCGATCCGAACACGCCGATCGAGGTCTACGACGATCGCGGACCGACCACGCTTCCCACCGTCGGCATCAATCTCGTCCGCTCGACCATCGACGACTTCCAGCGGCCCTCCCGGGGCGCGAGAATCAACCTCGGCGTGCGGCAGGCCCTCGGCGGCGACACGTCGTTCACGACCGTCTCGGGCGGACTGACGACGTTCTTCACGATCGACGAGGACTACCTCGGCCGCAAGAGCACCCTGCGGTTCTCGACCGACGTCGGCTGGATCCTCGGCGGCGATGCGCCGGTCTACGAGAAGTTCTATCTCGGCGGCCGCAGCTTCCGCGGCTTCGAGTTCCGGACCATCAGCCCCAAGGCGACCGGCACGATCGCGGCCCCGACGACGCCGGTGAACGAGCCGATCGGCGGCGACTGGCTCTTCTTCGCGGGGCTGCAGTACGAGGTCCCGATCATCGACACCTTCGTCGCGGGCGTCGCGTTCGTCGACAGCGGCACGGTGCAGGCGGATCCGGGGTTCAACCAGTACCGCGTGTCGGTGGGCCTGGGACTCCGCCTCTACCTGGAGGCGCTCGGTCCGGCGCCGATCGCCTTCGACTTCGGGTTCCCGATCCTCAAGCAGGAGGAGGACCTCGAACAGCTTCTGAGCTTCTCCGCGGAACTGCCGTTCTGAGGCGAGCGATCGCTCGGCGGCGGCGAGGCGCGACCACTACAATCCGCGACTTCCCTGCCCAAGGCGGTCGGCACGCCGCTCGGGCCCTTCGCTCCGCACGAGATCCCTCATGGCGCTCCGATCCTCACACGCCGTCGTCCTCGCCGCCGCGGTCCTCTCCGCGGCGGTCCTGCTCCGTCCGCTCGAGGCCCGCGAGCCGGCCCTCGCCGCTCCAGGCAAGTTCGCGACCGTCGATCTCGGCAAGGTCTTCGACCGGCTGAACGAGAACGCCGACTGGGAGATGCGCCTCACCTCGCTGCAGCAGCGGATCGGCCAGGAGTTCCAGACCCGGCAAGCCGCGCTCGAGGCGAGGATCAAGGAGCTCGAGGGGATCACCGGCGAATCGGAGTCGGCCAAGGCCCGCGAGGATCTGATCCTGATGCGGCTTCGCTTCGAGGAGTGGGGCCGCCTGAAGCAGCTCGAGCTCGATCGCGAGAAGAGCCTGCGGTGGCAGACGCTCTACCGCGCCGTGCGCGACGAGGCGGCACGCCTCGCCGAGGCCGAGGGCTACGAGGTCGTGCTCGTCAACGACAGCCTCGGGCCCCTCAGCGTCTCCCGCGAGATCGAGATGAGCCAGGAGCAGCAGGTGAAGCTGCAGATCGAGGCCCGTCGGCTGCTCTACGCCGCCAAGGCCACCGACATCACCGAGCAGCTCGTCGTCCGCATGAACAACGCCCGCGCCGTGCGTCCCTGACCGAACCTGAGAAAGCCCACTTCCCATGAACGCATCCCTTCCACGTTTCGGACGCTCCGCCGCGACCGCCCTCGCCCTCCTGATCGGCGGGGCGCTCTTCGCCTTCGCCGCCTTCGCCCCGCAGCGACCCGCCGTCGTCGCGAGCGTCGATCTCGAGCGGGTCTTCAACTCGATCGACCTTCAGGCGAAGACCGAGGCGAGGCTCAAGGCAGTGGCCGCCGACCTCGACGAGCAGCGGAAGAAGCTGCGCGACGGCATCGAGGAGCTGCAGGCCGAACTCGAGAGCTTCCAGCCGGGATCGACCGCGCAGCTCGAGGTCGCGACGCGAATCGAGGAGGCGATCGCCGAGTTCCGCGCGTTCGAAGGATTCGCCCGCGCGAAGGCCGAGGCCGAGCAGGCCAAGTCGATGCGTCAGATCTACATGACGATCCGCGACGCGGCGATGTCCCTCGCCAAGGAGCGAGGCTGGGACTACGTGATGGTCGACGACTCCATCCCCACCATCGAGCCCACCGACTCGCAGCGGATGCTCCAGCAGATCTCCTCGCGGCGATTCCTCTACGCGAACCCCTCCTTCGACGTCACCGACGACCTCATCGCGAAGCTCAACGCGATGGAGGCGGCGCAGGGCTGATTCCCTCCGGACACGCGACGCGACCATGACGCTCCCTGCCGATCTGACCGCCGCCGCCCTCGCCGAGATCGTCGGAGGCGAACTCGAAGGCCCCGGCGACGTGGCGATTCGCGGGCTCGAGTCCGTCGATCGCGCCAAGTCCGGCGACCTGACCTTCATCGCCGACGCCGAGTGGGCAGCCGGATGGCCCGAGTCCGCCGCGTCGGCGGCGCTGGTGAGCCGGAAGGTCTCGCTGCCTGCGGGCGACTCCTCGCGGGCGGTGATCCGCGTCGACGACGCCGATGCGGCGATGATCGCCATCCTCGAACGGTTCGCGCCGGCGCCCGAGTCGCCGCCGATCGGCGTCCACCCGAGCGCCGTGGTCGATCCGACCGCGACGATCGATCCCACCGCGGCGATCGGGCCGCAATGCTGCGTGGGTGCCGGATGCCGCGTGGGTCCTCGGTCGATCCTCGTCGCGGGGGTGCGGCTCTATCGCGACGCGACGATCGGCGAAGGCACGGTGCTGCACGCGAGCGTCACGGTGCGTGAGCGTTGCGTGATCGGGAACCGGGTCACGCTCCACTGCGGCGTCGCGGTCGGCACCGACGGCTTCGGCTATCGCCCGGCCCCCGGCGGCAAAGGTCTCATCAAGGTCCCGCACCTCGGCAACGTGGTGATCGAGGACGACGTCGAGATCGGCGCCAACACCTGCATCGACCGCGGCAAGTTCGGATCGACGGTGATCGGCGCCGGCAGCAAGATCGACAACCTCTGCCAGATCGCCCACAACTGCCGGCTCGGCCGGTGCTGCGTGCTGTCGGGGCTCGTCGGCCTCGCAGGATCGGTGACGATCGGCGACGGCACGATGATCGGCGGCGGCACCGGCGTCGCCGACCACATCAACATCGGTCGCGGCGTGACGATCGCCGCGAAGTCGGGCGTGATGAACGACATCCCCGACGGCGAGACGTGGGCGGGCTATCCCGCGCAGGAGCGCACACAGGCGATGCGCGAGGCGATCGCGGTCCGCAAGCTGCCCGACCTCGTCAAGAAGCTCAAGCAGCGGATGGGAGACGCGTGACCATGCTGCAGTCCGTCGCCCCGCCCAGCGCCGAAGCCCGCCAGCGCACCCTCGCCTCAGAGGTGCTCGTCGCGGGTCGCGGCCTGCTTGGCGGCGCGATGGCCGAGGCGAGGATCCTCCCCGCCCCGGCCGACAGCGGCATCGTCTTCGAGCGGGCCGATCTCGATCCGCCGGTCCGGATCCCGGCGACGGTCGAGCACTCGGTTCCCCGCGCTCGACGCACGGCGCTTCGCGAAGGCGAGGCGAGCATCGACACCGTCGAGCACTGCCTCTCGGCGCTGGCGGGTCTTGGGATCGACAACGCGATCGTCCGGCTGCACGGCCCGGAACTGCCCTGCGGCGACGGCTCGGCGATGCCGTTCGTCGATGCGATCGTCGGCGCGGGCATCGTCGAGCTGGACGCGCCGCGGCGCATCTTCCGGATCCGCGAGCCGATCGTGATCGAGGAGGGCGACAGCATGATCGCCGCCCTGCCTTCCGATCGGCCGGGCCTTCAGGTGGTCTACGAACTCGACTACGGCAGCCACTCCGACCGCATCGGCCGCCAGACCATGGCGTTCGATCCGTCGACCCTCGACTACCGCCGCGAGATCGCGCCGGCGCGCACCTTCAGCCTGCAGGAGGAGGCCGAAGCGCTGCAGGCCCAGGGGCTCGGCAAGCACCTGTCGCCGCGCGACGTGCTGGTGATCGGCCCGAAGGGACCGATCGACAACGCCTTTCGCTTCACCGACGAGCCCGTCCGGCACAAGGTGCTCGACGTGCTCGGCGACCTCTCGCTCGTCGGCCGTCCGCTCCAGGGACGGATCGTCGCCACGCGATCGGGACACGCCCTCAATCGGCTGCTCGGGCTGCGACTTCGGGAGCAGATGCTCGCGGCGGAGCGCACCGCCCTCACCGTGGGCGACGCGGTCATGGACGCGCGGTCGATCCTGCGGCTCATGCCGCACCGCTATCCGATGCTGATGGTCGATCGCGTCCTCGAGGTCGATGGCGATCGTCGCGCGGTGGGCCTCAAGAACGTCACGATCAACGAGCCCTTCTTCGAAGGCCACTACCCGGGCACGCCCATCATGCCCGGCGTCCTGCTCGTCGAGGCGATGGCTCAGATGGGTGGACTGCTCATGTCCCGCAGGCTCGAGCACACCGGCAAGATCGCGGTGCTGCTCAGCCTCGATCGCGTCAAGCTTCGCAAGCCGGTGACCCCCGGCGACCAGGTGCTGCTCGAGGTGGTGGCGCTTCGCGGCACCGCCCGCACCGGCAGCGTGCAGGCGAAGGCGCTCGTGGGCGACAAGATCGCCGCCGAGGCCCGCATCCGCTTCATGATGGTCGACGCCGACCAGGCGTGATCCCGTCGGCGATCGCCGACGCACGTGCTCCACTTGCCGACGCCGCCCGCCGCGGTCATCATCTCGGTCCATGGCGAAGCCACGCGCCGAAGGCGTTTCCGATCTGATGGAGCGAGCCGAGGCCGCATCGCGGCGTCGGGCGTGGTTCGAGGCGGAGCGCCTCGCGACCAAGGCCCTCTCGATCGCCCGCGCCGCCGACGACTTCGACGCCATGGCGCGGATCCTGCTGCCGCTGCAGGAGGTCCGGCGGCAACGACTCGCCGAGGCGTTCGAGGCGGCGAAGAAGGTCCGCGTGCTCGCCGAGGCTCCGAACGAGCAGACCCAGGCCGCTCCGGGCATCCATCTCGTCGAGCCTCCGCTTGTCGGCGCCGATGCGCGGCGCTTTCGGCTGCTCGCGCTCGAGCAGGAGGTGCCGGTGGCCGTCGTCTGCCGGGAGCCGATCACCCGCCTGAACGAATGCCCGATCGTCGCGATCGGGCCGGTCACGATCCGCACCAAGATCGATCCGCCGAAGAAGCCGTCCGCGCCGACGCCGGCCTGGATGGCGAAGGCTCTCGAGGAACTCGGCGACGCCGCGATCGCGAACCTCGATCCGGGGCAGGACCTGCTCAAGCGGATCGACCACCTGCTCAACTGCCTCGAGACCCACCCCGACCACGAGAAGCTGCATCAGGCGCTCGCGGAACTCTGCCGTGAAGGCGCGA
>CAZTMB010000073.1:0-14767 GCA_964614695.1 uncultured Isosphaeraceae bacterium
GCCGCCGCGTCGCGCGAGCAGGCCTCGGGCGATCTGTCGATCTCTCATGGCGGCGTGTCGCTGCGCCTGGTCCCGGAGCGGGCGGCGTTCGTCGAGGCGACCCGCACGCTGCTCGTCGCGGACCTTCATCTCGACAAGCCCGAGGCGTATCGCCGCGAAGGCGTGGCGATGCCCGAAGGAATCCTCGAGGAGACGTTGACGCGGCTCGCGTCGGTGCTCGCACGGTTGGATCCCGCGGAAGTCGTCGTGCTGGGCGATCTCCTGCACAGCCGTCGCGGCGCCGATCCGCGCACCGCAGATCGCTTCGCCGCCTGGCGGTCGGCGCACTCCGTGCCGATGCGGCTCGTCGGCGGCAATCACGATCGGGCAGCCTCTCGGCACCTTGGTTCGTGGTCGATCGAGGACGCGGGCCACGAGATCGCCCTTGAACTCGACGGCGGCGGCCTTCGCCTGCGGCACGATCCCGAGGGCGGCGATGGCGGCTCGACGCCGAGTGCCTCGTCGAGTCGCGAGACCTCGAGCTCCGCAGCACCGAGTTCGAGGACCTCGAGTACCGGGACGGCGAGTAGCGGAGGATCGAACTCGGTGGCGTCGAGTTCCGAGGCGGCGAGGCCCGCTTCGTGGCCGAGCATCGCGGGCCATTGGCATCCGATGGCCTCGCTCGTCAGCGGCACGCGGCGATTGCTGCTGCCGTGCTTTCACGCCTCGGCCTCCGCGCTGGTGCTGCCGGCGTTCACCGCCTTCGCGAGCGGCGTGCGGGTGCAGCCGGCACCGGGCGAGCGGGTCTATGCGATCGCGGAGCGTCGCGTGATCGAGGTGACTCGGGCGTTCGGGTGATGGCTTCGGGGGCGGACGGAGTTTCTGCCGAAGATCGAGGCGAGCCGCGATCTCGGGTCACCATGCCCGGATGACGCTTCGACACCCGCTTGATCCGAATCCGGGGCCGTGCATACAACGTGGGTACACGTTGGAGATCGGCACCATGCGCGCGAAGCTCGTCCGAATCGGCAATTCCCGTGGCATCCGCCTCCCGAAGCCTCTCATCGAGGAGGCCGGGCTCGACCGGGACGGCGACGAGGTCGAACTGCGCGTCGAGCACGGCTCGATCGTGATCACGTCGGTCCGCTCGCCGCGTTCGGGATGGTCCGACGCGGCGGCCTCGCTTGCGAAGCGCGGTGATCAGGGGCTCGTCGACCCCGCGCAGGGCACGCGGTTCGAGCGGGAGGACTGGGCATGGTGAGCCGAGGGTCGATCCGCCGCGGCGAGGTGCATCTGGTGGCGCTCGCGCCCTCGCGTGGGCGCGAGATCCGCAAGACGCGGCCGTGCCTCGTGGTCTCGCCGGACGAACTCAACGAACACCTCGGCACCTTCATCGTGGCGCCGATGACGACCGGGAGCCATGCCTATCCCTTCCGCGTGGCATGCCGGTTCGGCGGGCGGGCCGCTCATGTCGTGCTGGATCAGGTCCGTACCGTCGATCGGGACCGTCTCGTCAAGCGTCTCGGTCGAGTGTCGCCCGCGACGCTCTCGAACTCGCTCACGGTGCTGCAGGAGATGTTCGCGCCCTGAGGCGCCTGGCCGTCGCTCTGGAGTCGAGCGGATGATGTGGGCTCCGGCGCTTCGGTTGGACCTGCCGACGATTGGCGTCGCGAGCCCAAGCGACGACTCGCCGGAGGCACCTTCGCCTCACCGCGCCGTCCGCGCAGGCTTCGCGCGTTCGGGCGCCGCGGTCTGGCGCAGGACCATCTCGCGGTAGAGCCCGCTCGAGGCCATCAGCGACTCGTGCGTGCCGGTCTCGGCGATGCGACCGTGCCGCAGCACCACGATGAGATCCGCGTGGGCGATGGTGCTCAAGCGGTGGGCGATCACGAAGCTGGTTCGGTCGCGAAGCAGCCGCTCGAGGCCCTGCTGGATGAGGCGCTCGCTCTCGGTGTCGAGAGCGCTCGTCGCCTCGTCGAGGATCAGGATCCGCGGATCGGCGAGCACCGCCCGCGCGATCGCGATGCGTTGACGCTGACCTCCGGAGAGGCGCACGCCGCGTTCGCCGATCAGCGTGTCGTAGCCCTTGGGCATCGCGTCGATGAACTCCGCGGCGTTGGCGATCTCCGCGGCGCGGCGGATCCCCTCGATCGTTGCACCGCGGCTGCCGTAGGCGATGTTCTCGGCGAGCGTGCCGTCGAAGAGGAAGACGTCCTGCTCGACGATGCCGAGCAGCCGGCGATAGCTCGCGAGGCGCAGATCGCGAAGATCGCGGCCGTCGAGCAGGATCGCCCCGGAGGTCGGATCGAAGAACCGCGCGACGAGGTTCGAGAGGGTGGTCTTGCCAGCGCCCGAGGCCCCCACGAGGGCGACCATCATGCCGGGCTCCGCGACGAAGGAGATGTCTTCGAGGACCGGCTCGTCGCTCTTGGGATAGCGGAACGAGACGCCGCGGAACTCGACCCGTCCGGGCACCTGCGCCGCGTCGAGGACGATCGCGCCGGGACGATCGGGAAGCTCCTCGGGCTCGTCGCAGAGATCGAGCACGCGATCGAGCGCCGCGAGCTGGGTCTGGAATCCGGTCGCGCTGCTCGCGAGCGTCTCGATCGGTCCGAGCAGCATCACGAGGTAGGTGAGGAACATCACGAGGTCGCCGGTGGTGATCGTGCCGTCGAGGACCTGCAGGCCGCCGTAGAAGAGCAGCGCCGCGCTCGCCGCGGGAATGATCAGTTCCCACGCGATCTCGACGCCGCGGGCCCACCACCAGACCCGCAGCTCCTGTCGCGCCATCAAGTGGCCGCCCCGCACGAAGCGGTTCGCCTCGCTGCGCTGCCGCGCGAAGCCGCGCACGACCCGCATGCCCGCGAAGGTCTCGGTCGCCTGCGCGTCGATCGCCTGGCGCTGATCGCGGATGTCGCGGTACATCGGGCGGATGCGGCCGATCCAGGTGCGGTGGGTGATCCACACCGTCGGCAGCAGCGCGAGCGAGCCGAGCAGCAGGCGCCAGTCGGTCGCGGCGAGGATCGCGAGCGATCCAAGCAGCTGGATGATCGCCCGCCACGGGTTGTAGAGCATGCTGAAGACGAGGTCGGCGATGCTGCCGGCGTCCTCGCGCAGGATGCTCGCGACGCCGCCCGACTTGAGTTCCTGCACGCGCCCGAGGGGGAGCCTGACCGCGTGATCGAACGCGAGGCGCCGCATGTCGACGGCGAGCCGCCGCGAGGCGCGGGTCGCCTGCCAACGCCCCGCGACGCCGATCACGAGACGCACGAGGCTGATCGCGACGACGCCGAGGCACAGCACCAGCAGCAGCCGCCGAGGGTCGTCGAGGTTCCACGACGCGGGAAGCTTCGCCTGCCAGACCTCCGGAAGCCCCGTGCCGCTGAACGCGTAGTCGATGGCGAACTTCGTCGCCGCCGGCGGGACGAGCCCGAGGATCGTCGAGAGGGTGAGCGTCGCGAGCGCGAAGAAGATCGCGGCGCGATGGCGACCGAGCAGGCCGAGGAAGGTGCGGAAGAGCGTGCCGAAGCCGCGCGTCCGCTTCAGGCTCTTCTCGGAGCCCTCGCGGGACAGTGCAGTGCGGGCTTGTCGGGAGGCGGATCGCTTTCGGCGAGCGTCCTCGAGGTAGGCGCGGAAGCGCCGGCTCGAGGTGAGGGATCGTGGCATCGTCGAAGGGTAGCGGGAGGGGGATGCCGCGCCGTCGGCTCGCGGCGGGCCGACGGTCAAGAAGGCTGGCGTCGGTGCGCTTCGACCCGATCGGCGAAGTCCCGCAGGATCCGCTCGTAGAGGAAGTCGCCGAGGATCGCGTCCTCGATGCCGCCGTCGATGTTGGGGTTGTCGTTGATCTCGATCACCACCGGCTTGCCGTCGAGCACCTTGAGATCGACGCCGTAGAGACCGTCGCCGATGAGCCTCGCGGCCCGGACCGCGAGCGAGACGACCGACGCGGGCGCCTTGTCGACCGGCAGCGTCTCGGCGTTGCCCGGCTCGACCCGCGAGCCTTCGCGCTTCACGATCTGCCAGTGCTTGCGGGCCATGAAGTACTTGCAGGCGAAGAGCGGCTGCCCGTCGAGCACGCCGATGCGCCAGTCGAACTCCGTCGGCACGAACGCCTGCGCAATCAGCAGATCGGAGTTCTCGAAGAGCGTCGGCACCGCCGATTCGAACTCCGGCTTCGTCTCGTACTTGACGACGCCTCGCGAGAACGAGCTGTCGGGCTGCTTGATCACGCAGGGGAACCCGATCTCGCTCGCGACGAGTCCCGCGGTGTCGCGGGAGATGACCACCGTGCGCGGCGTGGCGAGACGATGGCGGGCGAGCAGTTCGGCGAGGTACACCTTGTTGCCGCAGCGGACGATCGACTCCGGATCGTCGATCACCACGAGCCCGTCCGCCGCGGCGCGACGGGCGAACCGGTAGGTGTGGTGGTTCACCGCGGTCGTCTCGCGGATGAAGAGCGCATCGAACTCGGCGAGGCGGCCGTAGTCGTCGCGCCCGATGAACTCCGCATGGATGCCCAGGGCGTTCGCGGCCTGCATGAAGCGCCGCAGCGCCTTCTCGTTCGAGGGCGGCATCGCCTCCTTCTCGTCGCGCAGGATGGCCAGTTCGAAGCGGGGCGTCGTGCGGGGACGCCGCGATCGGGGAGGCCGCTCGAAGAAGCGCTTCGCCTGCTGCAGCACGAAGGGACGTTCCGCATCGGGCACGTCGCTCGCGCCGACGACCCGGAGCCCGTCGAGGGCCCAGTGGCCGTTGCGGGCGAAGGAGACGCGAAGGAAGGGGGCCGGGAATCGTCCGAAGATCGCCGCTCCGAGGCGATCGAAGCGGGGATCGGCGGCACGGCCGAAGTGCAGCGTGAACTCGAGCTTCGAGCCCTCGACGCCCGCGAGCGACCGCTCGACGGCGTCGGCGAGCTCGCTCGACGCGGCCTTCACGATCGAGGGAAGCTTCAGATCCTGGATCGTCTCGATCGAGGGGATCGGCCGATGGCCGCGTGCCGTCGCGAGCAGGCTCACGTAGTAGCCGAAGGTCTGGTAGCGGTAGCTGCGGCAGAGGTTCAGCACCTTGGTCCGCGGCAGGGCCGCGAAGCGGGCGTCGGTCAGGTATCGCCGCGAGGCGACGATCTCGACGCCCTCGAACTCCGGTGCGATCGCGTCGAAGGGCCACGCCTTGGGCTGGTCGACGACGATGAGCACCGTGCTCGGGGCTCCGCGGCGCGGCGGGATCTCGACCACGCTCGACGCGTCGGCGAGCGACGATGACGACGCGGGAAGCGTCGGGATCGGGGCGCAGGGATCGATGGCGGCGGTGGTCGACTCGGTGGCGGGAGTCGTCGAACTGGGAGGTTCCAAGAGCACCTCGCGCCTTCGGCTTGCAGGTCCGGAGGGCCGACGGCGGCTCGCTCCTTCGACCGAAGGAAGGCGGGATTCTACTGACGCTTCCCCGCGGGCAAGCCGTCGATTCGCCACATCGCGTCGGTCGGGACGAAGTTCCCCGACGAGATCACCGTCCCGGGGTGTCGAGGTAGCCGGGCAGATCGCGACGGGGCGTCGCCGGCGTCGAGCTCCGCGGGATCGCCCGTTCGAGACGCTCGAGCTTCTGGCGAAGGGCTGGATAGGACCCGGGCTCCTCGTCGAGCTTGGCGATCGCCGCCGCGACCTGGCGGCTGGCGTCGGAACGGGCCCCCGCACGGGTCAGGATCGTCGCGAGGGTGAATCGCATCGCCGGGTCGTCCGGGATCGCGAGAACCGCTGCCTCGGCCTCGACGCGAGCCTCGGCGACACGGTCGAGGCCGAGCAGCACCAGGGCGCGGGTGTCCCGCAACGCCGCCACGTCGGGCATCATCGCGGAGGCTTCGTCGATCCAGGCGAGCGTTTGTTCGTCGACGCGATTCTGTTCGGTCCGGCGGTAGGCCATGTTGTTCAGGGCGCTCGCGGCGATCGCGCGAGCGCCCGAGAGCGCCGCCTGACGATCGGCATCGAGTCGAGACCAGTTGGCAAGCTGCGCCCGATCGGACGCGGAGATCGAAGCGAGTGCCGTCTGGTAGCTCGCGATCGCCTCGTCGAGCCGGCCTCGCTCAGCGAGGAGGTCGCCCCGCAGCAGGGCGAACTGCGGGTCTGCCGGCAAGGCCGTCGCCAGTTCCTCCGCCAGGGCGAGCTTCGCTTCATCGCCCGATCGGGGGTACGCCTGCACCATCGCGATGGCGAGTTCCGCGTTGAGAAGCGGCAGTTCACGTCGAAGCGGCGCGAGGGCGTCGACGACGCGTCGGGCCGAGGCCGCATCGAGCCGAGGAAGAATCGGCATGGCGATGCCGGCGAGGGTGCGTGCATCGCCATCAAGGGCGGCGATGGCGTCGTCGATGCGCCCGAGCTGCAGCAGCGCCGAGGCGCGGATGACGCGGGCGGCGGGAACGGACGCGAGCGAACTGCCCGCCGCATCGAGCACCTCGATCGCCCGAAGCGGATCGCGCAGGGCCAGGCGGCACTCCGCGTCGAGTAGCGCGACCGACGCCGCGTCGGCATCCTCGAGCTTCGCGAACTGCTCGATCACAAGTCTCGCATCGTTCGGGCGACCTTCTTCGAGCAGAAGCCTCGCGAGCGTCTCCTGGGTCATCGGGACCCGCGGGAGCGCCGTCGCGGCACGCCTCGCAAGATCGAGGGCGGCCTCGCGGCGATTCGCGGCGAGATGGACGAGCACCGCCGTACGCCAGCCCGCCGGAAGCCGCGGGTAGGTCTCGACGAAGGCGAGCGATCGCTCGAGGATCGCGTCGTCGGCTCGGATCGAGCCGTCTGCCGCCGAGGCGTCCCGCTGCAGCTCCGCGAGGGCGACGAGGCCCGGAGCCATGCCGACGATCGCCTCGCGCAGCTGCGGCGCCTCGTCGAGCCGCCAGCCCGGGTGATTCGATCGATCCGCCGCCCATGCCAGCAGCACCGGCTGCTGCGGATCCTGCACCAGACTCGCCCGAACCTGCGAGACCGCCTCGTCGAGCCTTCCGACGCTCCCGAGCCAGTCGGCAAGCGTGGCGACGGCGGGCGCGTCGCTGCGGCCCAGCGCCTCGAGGGCGGCCGCGGCCTGAGCGGCACGCTCCGGCTCGCCGGCGAGCAACCAGAGCCGCACGGCGAGCACCGGCGGATCGAGATCGCCGGACGCGGCCTGTCGCGCCTCGATGCGTCGCCATGCGGCTTCGGGATCGCCCGATTGAACCTCGACGTCGACCGCGGCAAGCACCGCCTCCGCCGACGCGGTGGGGAGGTTGGCGGTCTCGATCACGAGGCGCTTCGCCTCGGCCTTGGCGGTCTCGGTGCCGCGGCGATCAAGGACCCGGGCCAACGTCAGGCGATCGGACTCGAGTCCCTCCTTCGCGACCAGCGCCCGGAACTCCTTCTCGGCGGCCTCCAACTGCTCGGCGGCTTCGAGGATCAGGGCCGCCTGGCGACGCGAGTCGCTCCGCTCGCCGGCTCGTGCGAGCAGTTCGTCCGCGAGTTCCGCCGCGGCGCCGGGCTTGCCCGAGCGAAGCAGCAGGCCCGCGAGTTCGGCGTACGGGGACAGGTCGTTGGGCGCAAGCTGCATGCGGCGGCGGAGCGCCCGCTCGATCTGCGCTTCGTCGGGCTGCTCGGCGAGGGCGAGCAGCCGGGCGAGGAGGAAGGGAACCGCGGGATCCTCGCTGCCGCGATCCATGAGCACGAGCAGGCTCTCGGCGAGCGGCGCGCGGCGGACTTCCTCGTCGGGCCGGAAGGTGAGCGTCCAACGGGCTTCGGCCTTGACGACTTCGGGGTTGGACGCGCCGAGCTTCTCGCTCGCGAGATCGATCGCTCGGCGGGCGCGGGCCTCGTCCTGCCAGACCGATTCGACGGCGAGGAGTTCGAGCGGCGAGCCGCCCTCGCCTCGCTCCAGAAGCGCCAACCGCCGCGACTCGATCTCGTCGACGATCGGGATGCTGTGCCGCCGCGCGAACGCCGCGAGGATCGCCAGGCGGGTGGCCTCGTCGACGTTGCGGGAGGGCTCGGCAAGCGCCGCGGCGAGCAGTCGAAAGCCCTCTTCGGCGCGCCCGGCCTTCGCGAGTTGCACCGCGCGAAGCCGTGGGCCGTTCAGATCGCCCGGCGCTGTCGCCTCGAGGACCTTGAGGGCGAGTTCGGCCTTCGCCGATCCGGACTCGACCGCGGCCTGCGCGAGGCGTGCGGTGAGCGGCGGCGGAAGCTGGCGCGGCGTCTCGAGCGTGGCCAGGGCGCGATCGACCATGGCGACGTCGCCCTTTCGCTGCCCGACCTCCGCAAGCAGCACGGCGATGCGCGGATCGCCCTCGCTCCGCTCGAGCACCATCGCGAGGAACTCCTCGAGCGGCATGGTGGGCACGGTGGTGAGTCGAAGATCGTCGAGGGAGCGTCCCGACGCCTCGTAGTTCGCCCAGAGGCTTGCGAAGGTGACGATGACCGGAAGCTGATCGCCCTGGCGCCCGAGCTGCTCGCTCGCCACTTCGACCGCGGCGCCGGCGGCGCCGGAGCCCTCGAGGGCGACGGCGAGCAGCAGACCCGCCCGGACCCACGATCGGGCTTCGGCGTCGTGAGCGACGCGAAGATCCTCGATCGCGAGGTCGAACTTCGACTCGCGGAAACGGCGCTCGCCGCGAAGGAGTCGCAGCAGGCTGTCCCGCGGGCTGACCTCGATGGCCGCGTCGATCGCGGCGATTGCCGCGGGCGAGTCCGGGTCGGTCGCGGCGAGACGCACCGCTTCGGCCCAGGTTCGGATGGCGCGGCGTTCGAGCGGCGGCGAGAGCGACGAGGCCTCTTCGAGCGAGGCGACCGTCTGATCGAGGCTCGGATCCGCGAGCCCCGCCGCGGCGAGACGAAGGCGCCAGCGGAGCAGCGGCTCGCGGTTGCGCCCTGCGACGCTCTCGCCTCGCTCGAGTTCGCGCTTGGCCAGTTCGAGCCGTCCCGCCCGCGCGTGGCGGCGGATGATGTAGTCGATGAACGCTTCCTTGTCCTCCGCCGCGAGCATCGCCTGTTCGAGATAGGCGGTCGCCTTCGTGGACTGGCCGCCGCGATCGAGCGAGTCCGCGATCGAGGCGGCGGCTTCGAGATCCGAGACCGGCAGGCGCGTGGCGGCCTCGGCGGTGGCGACGGCGGCCTCGAGCTTGCCTTGACGAAGTTGCAGATCGGCGATCACCGCCTGACGCGCCGCTTCGAGCGAAGGAGGCAACTGCCAGCCGCGGATACGCGCGATGGCCGCGTCGATGTCGAGATTCTCCGCCGCAAGCAGCGAGATCCGGGCCCGCAGCGACTGGATGTCCGCGGCTTCGGAACTCACGAGACGCGCGGCGATCCGTTCCGCTTCGTCGGTGCGGCCACGCGACGAGGCGACCTGCATCTTGATCGAAAGCGCCTCCGGATCGTCGCCGGCGAGGCGGATCACTTCTTCGGCCTGGCGCTCGGCCTCCGCCGCGAAGCCCGCCATCGCATAGAGACGCATGAGGGTCTTCGCGGCCTCGAGGTCCTCCGGATCGAGTTCGGCGATCATCTGCCGGAGGCGGATCGCGGCGAGGACGTGTCCGCCGTTCTCGAGCGGCACGGCCTCGCGAGCCTCGGCGAGCGCCTCGAGCACCTCGCGGTCCTCCCCCGAGAAGTTCATGATCGGGCCAAGATGCTCGAGGGCGCCTTGCGGATCGCCGGCTTCGAGTGCCGCGAGCCCTTCCGCCCGTTCGCTGGCGATCCACGCGGCGCGCCGCCACTCCTTGGCGACGTAGAGCCCCGCCACAACGAGGCCGAGGAACGCGATCACGCCGCCGAGGATCAGCAGGCGGCGATGGCGCGTGGTGAAGGGGATCTTCGATCCGGTGCGGGGCTTCTTGGACATGGGGCGGACATTATGGAAGGGGCGTTCGCCCCGGCGCCTGCCGGAACTCGAACCCACGAAAAAACACCGTCCGGTGGCGGACGGTGTCTTCTCTTGGCACGACTCGAGAGGCCGCGACGTCAGAATGGAATGTCGTCGTCCATCGAGGACGAGGTCGCGGCAGGCTCGCGCTGCGGCGCCGCGCTGCGACCGCCGCCCGAGTTCCCGCCACCACCCTTCGAATCGACGAACTGGAAGCCCTCGATCACCACCCGCATCTTCGAGCGCTTGTTGCCGCTCTGATCCTGCCAGGTGTCGAGCTTCAGGCGACCCTCGATGAAGACCGGGCGTCCCTTCGCGAGGTACTGGGCCATCACCTCGGCGGTGCGTCCCCACGCCTCGCAGTCGACGAAGGTGGTCTCTTCGCGGTCGTTGCCGTCGCGATCCTTGAATCGGCGGTTGACGGCAAGACCGATCTCGGCGACGGACTGGTTTCCGGCAGTCTGCTTGAGCTCGACGTCTCGAGTCAGATTGCCCATCAGCAGGACCTTGTTGTAGTTCGCCATCTCGGGGGCTCCTTCCTTCTTGGGGGGACCGCTGGGTCTGAGGGGATCGCTCGGGCGAGCTGCTCGCACGAGTCGCTCGCCGCAAGGCTCGGCGGGCTTGTCGGGGAGCAGAGGGGGATTCACGGACCGGAACACGGCTCGCCCGCCCCTGCGAGGGGATGGGAGCCATACCGGACAGGATCCTAACAGCCTCCGCGAGTCCCGTGACGCCGCCTGCCGAAATCCCGAGCGATCGAGCGGATCACTTCCCGACTTCGTCGCCGCTCTCGGATTCCACCTCGGCCTGCTCGGCCTCGGCCATCGCCCGCTCGCCGCGAAGGGCGATCTCGTCGGCGAGCCGCTTCATGCCCTCCTCGTTCTGCATGTGCTCGGGGAGCATGTGCTCGGCCTTGAGCACCAGGGCGCGGAGGAGCTTCTCGGAGAGGTTGCAGTCCCGCTCGATGCGGGCGAGGTTCGGTGCCGGGGCGCGGAAGTACGCAAGCAGGTAGAGGCCGCGCTTGTTGCCCGCGATGTCGTAGGCGAGCCGGCGCTCGTCCCACTTCACGAGGCTGACGATCTCCGCGCCGCTGCGGGCGAGGATCTCGCGGATGTGCTCGACCGCGCCGCCGAGATCGGACGCGGCGGATTGCGGGAAGAGGAACATGCCTTCGTAGAGGCGGGTGCGGACGCCGTCCGCGGTGGTGGTGCTGTCGCTCATCGGGTTCAAGTCCTTGGAATGAAGGTGCAGTCGTGGTGGACGGAAACGGTGGCCGCGGGCGGAATCACGTGGCGGTGGGACCCGCGGGCGGGGAGGCCTTCCCGCCGCTCGGGCGGGAAGGGTCTGATGCGGTCTTGGCGGCGGAACGGCGGACGTCGCCGTCGCTGCGGTCGCTGCGGTTGAAGCGGTTCATCGAGGCGGCGAGACCCTCGCGGGCCCAGATCTCGACGGCGTCGGCGGCAAGGCGGACGCCCTCGTCGACGAGAGGTCGCTGCTCCGGGCGAAACCGTCCGAGCACGTAGCTCGACCAGTCCTGCTCGCCCGGTCCGTCGATGCCGATGCGGCAGCGGGCGTAGGCGTTGTGGCCGAGCGCCCGTCCGATGTCGTTGAGGCCCTGATGTCCTCCCGATCCGCCTTCGCCGCGAAGGCGAACGGCGCCGCAGGGGATCGACATGTCGTCGACGAGGACCATGAGATCCTGCTTCGCGTCGAGCTTGTGGAAACGCAGCGCTTCGCTCGTCGCAAGGCCGGAGCGGTTCATGTAGGTGAGCGGCTTCAGAAGCAGCACCCGCTCGTCGCCGATCGCGATCTCCTCGAGCAGCCCCTGGAACTTCGCGCGGGCCTCGCGCCCGCCGCTGCCGAAGCGCTCCGAGAGCGCATCGATCGCGTCGAACCCGGCGTTGTGCCGAGTTCCGCGGTACTCCAAGCCGGGGTTGCCGAGACCGACGACGAGCTTCATGTCCGCGGAGGCGGGGCTCAGGAGCCCTCGCCCTCCTTCTCCTTGCGGGCGCCGACGACCTCCGGGCTCGCGGCCGACGGCGATGCGGCGGCTTCGCCTTCGGCGGCCTCGGACACGAACTCGAGGTGCGCCACCATCGCATCCTTCGACGTGGTCGCCTTGCAGCCCGACGGCATCGGCAGATCGGCGACGGTGAGGGCTTCGCCGACCATCTTCTCGAGGTCGACGCGGATCTCGTCGGGGATGTCGCGAACCTTGCAGCGGATCTCCACCTCGTTGAGGACGTGGGTGAGGACGACGCCGGCCTTCGCCGCCGCGGCGGGGGCGCCGACGAAGTGCAGGTGGACCTTGACCTCGACCTCCTCGTCGAGATTCACTCGCGAGAGATCGAGATGGATCACGTCGTCGCCGAGGTGGCCGAACTGCAGATCCTTGACGAGGCAGGTCTCCTGTCCGTTGCCGGTGGCGATGTGGAAGACGTGGATGCCCTGATGCAGATACCGGAGCGTCTCCTTCGCATCGAGGGTCACGGCGACCGGCTGCTCGCCATGGCCGTAGATGACGGCGGGAAGTCGTCCGGCGGCGCGGAGCCGCTTCGCGTAGCGGCTTCCGAGCCGATCGCGAACGTGGGCTTCAAGGGTCGGGGTCTCGTGGCTCATCGAAGAAAACTCCTCTGGTGATCCAGCCTCGGGCGAAGCGCCCGGCGGGGGTTGCGAACGGTCAACGCTTGGTGCCGACCCCGGTCCGGAACATCGCCGAGACCGACTGGTCGTGATGGATTCGATGGATCGCCTCGCCGAGCAGGCTGGCGACGCTGAGGATGACGAGCTTGTCGCCAAGTGCCGCAAGCCGGTCCCCGGGCGGAATGGTGTCGGTGACGACGACGTTGGTGAAGGGCGCGTCGGCAAGCCGCTGGGTCGCGAGGCCGGCCATCACCGCGTGCGAGCAGGCAACGTGGACCTCGAGAGCGCCGCGATCCTTCACAAGCCGCGCGGCTTCGCAGACGGTGCCGCCGGTCGAGATCATGTCGTCGAACATCAGGACGTTGCGGCCGGCAACCTCGCCGATCAGGCTCTTGAGGACGACCTCGGTGCCGCTCTTGCGCCGCTTGTCGATGATCGCGAGTTCGCAGCCGAGCGAGTTGGCGAACATGTTCGCGACCTTGACGTTGCCGACGTCCGGAGAGACGACCACGCAGTCGCCGATCCGCTCGCGGATCGAGTCGAAGTGCTTGAGAAGGACGGGCGCCGCGGTGAGGTGGTCGACGGGCAGATCGAAGAAGCCCTGGATCTGAGCCGCATGGAGGTCCATGCAGAGCACGCGATCGGCGCCGGCCTCGGCGACGAGGTTCGCGACGAGCTTCGCGGTGATCGGCACGCGGCCCTCGTCCTTGCGGTCCTGCCTCGCGTAGCCGAAGTAGGGAATGACGGCGGTGATCCGGCGTGCCGACGCCCGTCGAAGGCAGTCGAGGAAGATCAGCAGTTCGACCAGGTTCGCGTTGACGGGCTCGCAGGTCGACTGCACGACGTAGCAGTCGCGGCCGCGGACGTCCTCGTGCAGGCGCACGAGGATCTCGCCGTCGGGGAACCGCTCGACCGCCGACTGCCCGATCGGAAGTTCGAGGTGCTCGCACATCGCCCGCGTGAGCGCGGGATTCGACGTGCCCGAGAAGATCTTCAGGTGCTCGCGGTCGCCGGCGCTCACGGTCGGGCTCCTTCGGAGGACGCCCGGCTCCGCAGGATCCGATCGACTTCGGCGAGCTGGACGGGATCGTTCACCGAGAGCACCTCCTCGGGCGGCACCGCAGGCACGACCTCGACCGCCGGTGCGGCGAGGCGCCCGGCGGACGCGTCGGCGAGCAGCAGCGCGAAGACGTCGGTCAGATAGATCTCGCCCTTCGCGTTGCCGCGTCCGACTCTCGGCAATGCCTGGGCGAGGACGGAACCCCGGAAGGCGTAGACGCTGGGATTGATCTCGTCGATCGCCCGCTCCGCGTCGCTCGCGTCGGAATGCTCGACGATCGCGCGGAAGCGGCCCGTCTCGTCGCGAGCGATGCGGCCGTAGCCGGTGGGATCCGCGACGCGGCTGGTGGCGAGCGTCGCCGCGGCGCCGCTCGCGCGATGCGCTTCGAGCAAGGCTGCGAGCGTGCGGCCGCGCACGAGGGGGCCGTCTCCGCAGAGCACCACGATGTCGCGGTCGATCTCGTGATCGGCGAGCGCCGAGAGGCCGCACTGGACCGCATGGCCGGTGCCGAGCTGCTCGGCCTGGATCGCGAAGCGCAGATCGTGATCCTCCGGCCGCGCGAAGGCCGCTCGGACGAGATCGGCGCCGTGACCGACGACGAGCACGATCGGCGAGGCCCCGATCTCTCGAAGCGCGTCGACGACATGGCGCACCATCGGTTCACCGGCGGCGGGATGAAGGACCTTCGGCAGGTCGCTCTTCATCCGCGTGCCTTTGCCGGCGGCGAGCACGATCGCGGCGGGGGCGTTCGTCATGGGACGAGCCTCCGAGCGATCGCGGTGGTGAGAACTGGCCCGCCTAGATTCGAACTAGGACACCTTGGACCAAAACCAAGTGTGCTACCGTTACACCACGGGCCACGAAGAACACGCGAACCGGGAGCGACGCCGAGGTCGATACGGACTCCACGTCCCGAACGTTCAAGTTCGGTCGGAACCGTCGTCACGCATTCGCGAAAGCCGCACGCGGTCGCCATGGAGGCTCGATTCCTGCCAGCACGCCTCGAAACAGAGCGCGGGCGGAGTCCAAGCGGAGTCCGGGACCGCGGCTTGAGCGGGCTGAAGCGATGGTCGCCGCGACCGGACGCCTCATGCGGGGCCTCGACCAGGAAGGTCTCGTCCGCCGCGGCCCGAGTGAAGAATCGGGGAGTGTACCGGCAAGCGGCATGGCTTCAAGGGTTTGAAGGGCCCTTGGCCAAGGGGGGCGATGGGCCCCGGG
>CAZTMB010000074.1:0-14587 GCA_964614695.1 uncultured Isosphaeraceae bacterium
TTCGCTCCACAGGGGAGGAGTTGCGCCGATCGCGCGAATAGGAGTTCGCCGTGGTTCGATCGCGCGAATGAACGTCGCCTGGTTCCTTCGCGCGTTGGACGAAACTCCTCCTCGCGACGAAGTCGCGGGGAGGTGGCTCGCGAGCGGAGCGAGCGAGACGGAGGGGCCGTCCGGAGTCGGAAGGTGTTCGTCGCGCATCGCCGCTACCTTTCCCGCGTGAGCGACGCCTCGCCGACCGACGAGCCCGCGGGCATGGACCCCGACGACGAGGTCTGCCTGTGCTTCCACGTCAGCCTGCGGAAGATCGCGAACTTCATTCGCCGGACCGATCCCAAGGTGCCGAGCCAGATCTCCGAGTGCCTCGGGGCAGGCACCGGCTGCCGCTGGTGCGTGCCGTTTCTCGAGAAGCTGCATCGGCAGTGGAAGGCCGGCGAGCCGATCTCGCTGCCGATCGCGCCGGCGGAGTATGCGAAACGCCGGGCGAAGTACCGCCGCGAAGGGGTCCGTGACGACGAATCGAAAGACGCCTGACCGGCGACGCCCGGGGTCGGTTTGCGACGTACGCTTGCCGAGCGGCCGAAGGGACTCCGCCGCCACACCCGATCCCGAGGAGCCTCGACCTCCATGACCTCATGCGAACGGCTCGTGTCTGTCGCGCGAAGCAGGCTGCGACTTCGCCGCGCCGTCGAAGCGGTGCCCCGGGCCGCGATCGCGGCGACGATCGCCCTGCTCGCGGCCTTCCTCGCGGGGAAGTTGCTGCCGATCGAGATGCCGGAGTGGTGGATCACGAGCGCGGTGATCGCCGCCTGCGCCATCGCCGCCATCGCCATCCGCGGCGCGATCGACCCGCCGACGCCGCTCGAGGCCGCGATCGAAGCCGATCGCACGCTCGGCCTTCGCGACCGGCTTTCCATCGCCATCGCAAGCCGTGGCTCGAACGATCCCTTCGCGCGGGCCGCGGTCGCCGACGCGGAACGCCGTGCCGCCGATCCGGCCCTCCGCGCAACACTGCGGCGCTCGCTGCGGCCCGGCACCCCGCAGGGCTGGTGGTGGGCGATTCCCGTGCTCGTCGTGGCGGTGCTCGTCGAGGCGCTCGTGCCCGCGATCTCGTGGACGCCCTCGGCGAATGCGGAGGACTCCCTCGCCGCCCGCGAGGAGGCCAACGACGCGCTCGCCGATCTCGAGTCGGCGATCCGCGAACAGCCTGAGCTCGAATCGGCGCTCGGCGACTCGGATCTGCTCGGCGAGGAAGGCGAGGATCCCTTCGAGGCGCTCGAGGATCCCGAGGAGATCCGGCTCGAAGCGATCCGTCGCATGACCGCGCTCGAGGAACGCCTCGAATCGGTGCTCGCCGGCGAGGACGCCGCGGCCGCCGAGGCGATGCGCGATGCGCTCTCGGAACTCGACGTGCCGTCGGAGGGACTCGCGCAGGAACTCGCGCTGGCGATGCGGCTCGGCGACTACGCGAAGGCCTCCGAGGCGATCGAGGCGATGCGCGAGCGGCTCGAGAAGTCGCCTGAAGAGGGCGGACTCACCGACGAGGAGCGCGAGGCTCTGGCGGAGGAACTCGCCAAGCTTGCCGAACAGCTCGAGAAGCTCGCGGCGGAGCAGCAGTCTCTCGACGAGGCGCTTCGCGCCGCCGGCGTCGATCCAGCCCAGGCCGGCGAGCTTTCGCCGGAGGATCTCGAGCGGCTGAAGCAGGCTCTTGAGAACGCGTCGAACCTCAACGAGTCGCAGCGGCAGGAACTGATGAAGATGGCGCAGGCCGCGCAGCAGTCGCAGTCCCAGTCGAAGGCGTTGTCGAAGGCGATGAAGCAGATGGCGTCGCAGTGCCAGGGCGGGCAGAACGCGCCGAATGGCCAGAACGCCAAGAGCGGCGAGTTCGGGTCGGACGCCCAGCAGATGCTCTCGCAGATGCAGTCCATGCAGCAGATGCTTCAGCAGGCCCGCGCAGCGCAGGGCGCCTGCCGCGCGAAGGCGCGAGGCCTCGGCTCACAGGGCTTCATGCGGCCCGGATCGGGGCAGAGCGACGAACCTGGGCCGGGCATGGGCGGTCGCGGTCGCGGGCGAGGCGGCATCGCGCCTCGCGCCGAGACCGAGACCGGCACGGAGATCGTCCGCGAAGCGGGCGTGATGCGCGAAGGCGACGTGATCATGCGAACCTTGATCGAGGGCGAGATCGAGGTCGGCGAGGCGAGCGTGCCGCTCGAGCGGATCGATCGCAACCTCGAGGCCGCGGCGCCCGGCGCGGCGACCGAGGAGGATCCGGTGCCTCCGCACCTGCGCGACGCGCACCGCCACTACTTCGGCTCGCTCAAGAAGCTGGTGAAGCCTGCGTCGAGTTCGCCGCCGCCGCCGGCGGAGTCCCCCACGCCCGCTTCGGGCGGTGACGCATGACTGGGATCGCGGGGCGGCCGATTCAGGTCATTGCGAGTGCGGTGCTCGGCTTCCTGCTCGTCGCCTGCGGCGAGCCGCGGGAGCAGGTCGTCATCTACGTCTCGGCCGACGACTACGTGGCGAGGCCGCTGCTCGCGGAGTTCGAGGCGGAGTCGGGGCTCGAGGTCGTCGCCCGCTACGACACCGAAGCGACGAAGACGACCGGGCTCGTGAACCGGATTCGCGACGAAGCGTCGCGGCCCCGCGCGGACGTGCTTTGGTCGAGCGAGCCGTTCATGATGGCGCAACTTGCCGAAGAAGGGCTGCTCGCGGCGCCACCGTCGGATCGCCTCGCCGAGTGGCCCGAGGCGTGGCGCGATCCCGAGCGACGGTGGCATGCGTTCTCCGGTCGCGCGCGGGTGATCGTCTTCGCGCCCGATCGCGTTCCCGCCGATCGCGTGCCGCGCACCTGGATGGATCTGACGCGGCCGTGGTGGAAGGACCGGATCGTGATGGCCGATCCGCGCTTCGGCACCACGCGCGGGCACCTTGGCGCGATGAAGCGGACCTGGGATCGCGAGGTGATGCCCGGCTACTACGAGGCGTTTCTCGAAGGGCTCGCCGAGAACGGCATCCGCATGCTTCCCGGCGGCAACGCCGCGGTGGTCGACGCGGTCGCCTCGGGCGAGGCGGATGTCGGACTCACCGACACCGACGACGTGTGGGTCGCGCAGGATCGAGGGCTCGCGGTCGCACTGGTCTATCCGCGGCACGCCCCCGACGACGCGCCGGGCGGCGGCACGCTGGTCGTGCCGAACACCGCGGCCCTCGTCAAGGGCGGGCCGAATCCGGACGCCGCGGTGCGGCTGCTCGAGTTCCTCCTGTCCAAGCAGGCCGAGATCGCGTTGATGAAGACCGCGTCGCGCAATGTGCCGCTCGTGCATCTCCAGGCCCTCGAGGGCGACGACGCCGCCCAGGCGGCGGCGCTCGAGGTGCCCGATCCGCTGCGGCTCGACTACGGCCGCGCTTCGCGGTCGATGGACGAAGCGGTCGCGATCGCGATGCGTCTGCTCACGGCGCCGCAGGTCGCGCCGATCGGCCGCGACGTCTCCGAGGCCGAGTCGGATCCTGCCGACGACGCATCGGGCGAGTCCGACGACACCGACGCGCCGTCGGGCGACGCGTGACCTCGTCATGATGCTGCGTCGCTCGGCGATCACGATGGCGATGGTGTCGGCGAGCGTGATCGTGTTCACCGTGGCCGTTCCGATCGTGGTGGCGCTCGCGATGGCGCTCGCCGAAGTCGTCCCCGAGACGATGGCGCAGCGGGCGGGCGGTCTTGACCTCGCCGCCGCGGCGTGGCGCACCGTCGCGTGGGCCAGCGTGATCGGCGGCGGGGCGGCGATTCTCGGTTGGCTTCCCGGACGCAGGCTTGCGACCTCCGGAGCAAAGTGGCTGCGCGTCGCCGCGATCCTCCCGCTCGCGATTCCGGGATGGCTCGCGTTCTACGGGATCTGGATCTCGGTCGGGCCGGGCACCGTGTTCGGCGACTTCGCGGCCCGACACGATGCCACGTCGTGGTTGCGAGAAGGAAGCCTCGTCTGCGGGCTGCTCGCGGTGTCGTGGCCGATCGCGGCGTGGAGCGTCGCGGCGGATCGTGTGGCGGATCGAGGCGAACGCCGCGCGGTCGAGGCGCTTGCCGCGCTCGACGCGTTGCCGACCTCCCGCCGCGTGGCGATTGCGCTTCGCGAGGATCTCGTGCCGCTTCTGCGTGGCGCGATCGCCGTCGCGGTGCTGCTGTGGTCGACGACGGTCGCCTTCGACCTCGCCGGCGTGCGGAGTTACGGCTTTGAACTCCGCACGCTCGATGCCGACGGCGCTTCACCCGGCGAAGTCGTGCGTGCCGGAGCCGCCGGGTTCCTTCCCGGCCTCTTGCTAGTCGCCGTGGCGGCGACGATGCCGAAGCCCGCCGCATCGGGCGGAGGCGAAGAGTGGGAGGTCGAGCCCCGCACCGCGCCGCGAATGGGATGGTGGACGCGGCTTGCGATCGCGGCGGCGATCGCGACGTCGATCGCGCCGCTCGCGATGCTGCTCGTGGGCGTGTTCGGCGAGCCGGGGATCGGCGGCGAGGCGCTCCGCGCCTTCCTCACGCTGCACGGCGAGTCGCTGGCGCCGACCGCGCTGGTGGCGATCGCCTCGGGCGTGGTGGCGGCGATCCTCGCGGTCGCGCTCTACGCGATGTGGATCGATCGATCGCGGGTGGCGCGAGGGCTCGCGGCGTTCGAGAGCCTGATGCTGGCGGCGGTGGCGGGCGCGCCGGTCGCGGTGGTCGCGAGCGCGACGATCCTCGTCTGGAACCGTCCGCTGCTCGAGACGGTCTACGACGCGCCGGCGATCCTCGTCGTGGGACACGTGGGTCGCTTCGGCCTCGTGGCCGCCGCCGCGGCGTGGTGGTTCGCCCGCACACGCGGGGCCGCGGCGCGCGATCTCGCCGCGACCGACGCGCCGGCGCGGCTCTTCGAGGTGCTTCGGGCCGAGGCACCTCGGGCGATGGCTGCCGGCGGATCGGCAGGCCTCGTCGTCGCGTCGCTCTCGCTGGGCGAAGTGGCGTTGGCGAGTCGGCTCGCGCCGCCGGGAGACTCGACGATCGCGACCGCCGTGCTGAACGCGATCCACTACCAGCGCGGCGAGACCGTGGTCCTCGCGACGATCGCCATGCTCGCGGTGGGGCTGCTCGCGGCGATCGCGGTGGCGTGGTGGTTTGGACGCGTCGGTGGTGGGCGACGGCTGACGATCGTGGCTCGCATGATGGTGCCGCTCGGTGCGGTACTGCTTGTGGGATGTGGCGAGCGGGGCACGGCGTTCGACGCCGCCGCCGAGGCCGAATCGGATCGCGCGGCAGGCCTGCCACCGGTGTTGCCGGTCGAACAAGTCCTCGGCGGGCCGGGTTCGGTGCCGGGCCGATTCCGCAAGCCGCGGGCGCTCGCGATCGATCCGCAGGATGGATCGTTCTGGGTCGTCGATCGCACGGGCCGCGTGCAGCGGCTCGACGCGACCGGCGCGGTGATCGGAGGCTGGGAGATGCCCGAGTTCCGGCTGGGCTTCCCGACCGGCATCACGGTCGAACCCGACGGCACCGTGCTCGTGCCGGACACGCACTACCACCGGGTGATCGCGTTCGATCGCGAGGGACGCGAGCTCCTGCGCTTCGGTTCCTACGGCACCGAGCCTGGGCACTTCATCTATCCCACCGACGTCGTTCGGCTCGACGACGGCACGCTCTTCGTCAGCGAGTACGGCGGCGCCGATCGGGTGCAGGCGTTCTCGTCGCAGGGCGAGTTGCTCTGGGCCTTCGACGGCTCCGAGACCGGCGAGCGCTTTCGCCGCCCGCAGTCGATGGCCATGCGCGACGGTGAACTCTTCATCGCCGACAGCGGCAACCATCGGATCGTGGTGACGGATCTCAAGGGGAACCTGAAGCGCGTGCTCGGCGGTCTCGGCCGCGAGCCGGGGCGCCTTGCCTATCCCTACGGCCTCGCCTTCGATGCCGACGGCACGCTGCTCGTCACCGAGTTCGGGAACAACCGCGTGCAGCGGCTCGATCCCGAGGACGGTTCGAGCCTCGGCGCGTGGGGCGGCTTCGGCGTCGAGCCCGGGCGCCTCAAGTATCCTTGGGCGGTCGACGTGCGCGACGGTGTCGTCGCGGTGCTCGACTCGGGCAACGATCGTCTCGCCGTCGCCGCGACGAAGTCGATCGGGCCGATGCGGATCGATCCGCCGGTCTCGGCGGAAGGGGATCGGACACGGTGAGCGACTTCCCGATCCGCTTCGAGCATCCCGGCTGGCTGCTTCTGCTGCTGCTCGTGCCGCTCGCGTGGTGGCTCGCCCGCCGCGCCGCGGGCACGCTCTCGTCGGCGCGGCGTTGGATCTCGCTCTCGCTACGCGCGGTCGTGATCGTGCTGCTCGCCGCGGCGCTCGCCGAACCGAGTTGGGTGAAGCGAAGCGAGGACCTCGCGGTGATCGTCGTCGCCGACACCAGCCGCTCGGTGCCGCCGGATCTCCTGCTCGAGGCGGAGTCCTTCCTCAAGGCCGCGGCCGAGGCGAGGGAGCGACCTGAGGATCGCCTCGCCCTCGTCACCGTCGCGAAGCGGGCGGAAGTGGCGGCGCTTCCCGAGGCGTCGACGGTGCTCTCCTTCGGCGGACACGCCGGCGCCGACGAGGCGACGAACCTTGCCGAGGGCGTGCGCATGGCCCTCGCGATCGTGCCCAAGGACGCCGCGGCGCGGATCGTGCTCGTCTCCGACGGCAACGAGACCGAGGAGCGGGTCGCGGAGGCGGCGGATCTGGCGCGGGCCAACGGCGTGCCGATCGACGTGCTGCCGATCCGCTATCGCCGCGACGGCGAGATCGTCTTCGAGGAGCTTCGCGCCCCGACGCGGGCGAGGATCGGCCAGGCGGTCGATCTGCGGATGACCCTGCGAAGCCCTCGCGCGGCGACGGGTCGCATCACGCTCCGGCACGATGGGCGACTCGTCGATCTCGATCCCGCCTCGCCTGGCACGTCGCTGCCGATCGCGCTCGAGGCGGGCGTGAGCACCTTCCTCGTGCCGGTCATGCTCGATGGCGCGGGAGCGCATCGCTTCGAGGCGATCTTCGAGCCCGATCCCGATGCAGCCGACGCGGTCGAGGAGAACAACCGCGGCGCCGCGGTCGTCTTTGCCGGCGGCGAGGGGCGGGTGCTCGTCCTCGACGAGGGCGACGAAGGCGCCGCGATCGAGATGGCCCTCGCGAGCCGTGGTCTCGACGTCGAGCGCCGCAGCGTCGAGCAGCTCGCCGGCGCCGCGGCGGCGACCATCTCGGGATTCGATCTCGTGGTGCTCGCGAACCTGCCGCGGTGGGCGATCGATGCGGCGACCGATCGGTTCATGGCGAGCTACGTGCACGACCTCGGCGGCGGCCTCCTCATGATGGGCGGCGACCGTTCCTTCGGTGCGGGCGGCTGGATCGACTCCGAGACCGCCAAGGCGATCCCGGTGCAGATGGATCCGCCGCAGCAGCGGCAGCTCGTCCGCGGCGTGCTCGGCCTGATCATGCACTCCTGCGAGATGGCCGAGGCGAACTACTGGAGCGAGCAGGTCGCGATCTCCGCGATCGATGCGCTGACGCCGGAGGACTACGCGGGCATCATCACCTTCGAGTGGGGGGTCGCCAACGAGTGCACCTGGGCGTACCCGCTGCAGCCGGTCGGCGACAAGACCCGGGCGATCTCGGCGGCGCGGCGCATGAACGTCGGCGACATGCCCGACTTCGGCCCGGCGATGGAGCTCTACCTGCAGGGCGTCCGCGACCTCGAGGCCGAGGGCGGCGTGCGCTTCGGGCAGCGGCACGTGATCATCATCTCCGACGGCGATGCGTTCCCGCCGAGCGAGTCGCTCGTGCAGGAGTTCATCGACGAGGACGTCACGGTCACCACCGTGATGGTTGCGGGCCATGGCTCGGCGATCGACCGCACCAACATGGAGCGACTCGCGGAGTTCACCGGCGGACGCTTCTACGAGGTGCTCGATCCGAAGGCCCTTCCTGAGATCTTCATCAAGGAAGCCGTCGTGGTGAGCCGCTCGCTCATCGTCGAGCCCGAGCCGTTCGTGCCGACCTTCCGCAGCGACGCCGCGGGGCCGATTCGCGAGGCGCGTCCGCTGCCGCCGCTTGCGGGCTACGTGCTCACGGTGCCCGCCGAGGGCCTTGCTCGCGTCGCGCTCGATCGTCGCACCACCGAGAGCGAAGACCCGATCCTCGCGTGGTGGAACCACGGCACCGGACGCGCGGTCGCCTTCACGAGCGACTTCGGCGGACGATGGGGCCGCGCGTGGGCGGAGTGGTCGGGCGGGCCCGCGTTCTGGGAGGAGGTCGTGCGCTGGGCGATGCGCCCGGCGGCGCCGCGCGACGTGACGATCGCGACGCGGGTCGAGGGCGAGGAGGCGATCGTCGAGGTCGAGTCGTTCTCCGAGGCCGGCGAGGCCCGCGGGTTCCTTCGCGCCGAAGGCCGCGTCGTCAAGCCCGACGGCACCGTCGCGACGTTGCCGCTGCGGCAAGCCGGGCCCGGTCGGGTATCCGGGCGTTTTCCGCTCGAGGCGTTCGGGGCGCACCTCGTGAGCGTCGCGGTGCCGGGGCCCGACGGCCGCGCGGCCAACGTGCTCGGCGCGGTGACGGTGCCCTATCCGCGTGAGCATCTGGCGCAGCGCGACGACGAAGCGCGGCTTCGTGCGGTCGCGGAGAAGACCGGCGGACGGGTGCTTTCGATCGGCGATCCGCGGCTCACCGAACTCTTTCTGCGCGAACTGGTCACGGTGCCGATCGCGCCGAAGCGAGCGTGGGATCTGCTGGTGCTGATCGCGCTCGGGCTCTTCCTGCTCGATGTGGCGGTTCGCAGACTGGGGCTCGAGCCGGCGGAACTGCTGGCGCCCTTCGCGCGGCTCGTCGGTCGCAAGCCCGCGACCGCCGACGGGTCGGTCGCCGCGTGGCAGCGGGCTCGTTCGCGGGCGGGTGGCGAGCGAGGCACGGAGGCGCCGCTGGCCGCGGGGGCAGAGCCGTTGAAGCCACAGCGGGGGATTCCGAGGGAAGAGACCGCCCGGCCCGAGACGAGCGTGCCGCCGCCGACGTCGGTCAGGCCGGCACCGACCGACGCGCCGAAGTCCAAGACGCCCGACGCGCCTGCCGAGGACGACGGCCGCGCGACCTCGCGGCTCCTGCGGGCGAAGCGTCGGGCTCGCGGCGAGGAGACCGGAGGCGGCGATGCCTGAGTCGGCTCCTTCGGTCACCGATCCATCGATCGAGTCGGTGCGCGAGGAGTGCGAGGCGTTCCGGCGCCGCGTGGCACTGCTGCGGGCGGAGATCGGCGAGGTCCTCGTCGGGCAGTCGAAGGTCGTCGCGGAGGTGCTCGTCGCGCTCTTCGCGAATGGCCACGTCCTGCTCGAAGGCCCGCCGGGGCTCGGCAAGACCCTGCTCGTGCGGACCCTCGCCGATGCTCTGAGCCTGCGGTTCGGGCGCGTGCAGTTCACGCCGGACCTCATGCCCGCGGACCTGACCGGCACCACGGTGATCGCCGACGACGGCGAGGGCGGCACGCGGCGGATCGAGTTCCGCGCGGGGCCGATCTTCACGAACCTGCTTCTTGCCGACGAGATCAATCGCGCGGCGCCGCGCACGCAGTCGGCCCTGCTCGAGGCGATGGCGGAGCGATCGGTCTCGGCCGGCGGCGAGACCCGCGAACTCGAGAAGCCGTTTCTCGTGCTCGCGACGCAGAACCCGATCGAGCAGGAGGGGACGTTCCCGCTCCCCGAGGCGCAGCTCGATCGCTTCCTGCTCAAGGTGCTCGTGCCGCAGCCGACCCGGGAGGAACTCGACGAGATCGTGACCCGCACGACGCGGGCGTCGTTCGCGAAGGCTTCGCCGCGGCTCGATGCGGCGGCGATCCTCGAGGCCCAGGCGCTGGCTCGGCGGGTGCACGTGGCGCCGCACATCGCCGACTATGCGGCGCGGGTGGTGCTGGCGACGCACCCGGGCGGGCCGCACGCGCCGCGCGAGGTCTCGCGCTGGATCGCCCTCGGGGCGAGCCCCCGCGGACTGATCGCGCTCGTTTCGGCGGCGAAGGTCGCGGCGCTTCTCGACGGACGCTACGCGGTGTCCGGTGACGATCTACGCGCGATGGCGCTTCCGGCGCTGCGTCACCGCATCGCCCGCAGCTTCGAGGCCGAGTCGGCCCGCCGGAGCGCCGACGAGATCCTCAAGGCGATCCTCGCGGAGGTGCCGCGCGAGCCGGTCGAACCGATCGAACCGGTCGAAGCGGAGGCCAAGGCATGAGCGGCGAGACGCGAAGCATGCGCCGCGCGACTCGGGTCGACGAACTGATCGACGGCGCCCTCATGGCCCGACTCGACCGGCTCGATGTCGTCAGCCGGAAGATCTTCTCGGGCAAGCTGCAGGGCGAGCGGCGTTCGAAGCGGCGGGGCCGGAGCGTCGAGTTCGCCGACTTCCGGCCCTACGTCCACGGCGACGACCTGCGCTTCGTCGACTGGAACATCTACGGCCGGCTCGATCGGCTCTTCCTGAAGATGTTCCTCGAGGAGGAGGACCTGTCGCTTCTCGTGGTGATCGATGCGAGCGCGTCGATGGCCTTCGGGGATCCGGAGAAGTTCGCCTACGCGCAGCGGCTCGCGATGGCCCTCGGATACGTCGGGCTCGTCAACCGCAATCGCGTCTCGTTGGCGAGCTTCGGCGGTGGCGGCGTCTCGCGGCTCGCGAACCTGCGCGGCCGCGCGAAGACCCGCGAGGTGGGTTCGTGGCTGCTCGGCCTCGAACCTTCCGGCGGCGCGGACTTCGCCGACTCGATGCGATCGCTCGTGCTGTCGCGGCAGGGCCGCGGCGTGATGGTGGTGCTGTCGGACTTCCTGCTCCGCGAGGGCTACGAGAAGGGGCTGACCTACGCGGCGGGCCGCGGCTACGACGTCTTCGCGATCCAGATCCTCGCTCCGGAGGAGACCGATCCGGCGTCGCGGGAGATCTCCGGGGACCTGCGGCTCGTCGATCTCGAGGATGCGAGCGAGACCGAGGTGACCGCGACGCCCGCGGTGATCGCGAAGTACCGCGAACGGCTCGAGGCCTACTGCGCGGCGCTTCGCGACTTCTGCGTGCGGCGCGGCATCGTGCACGTGCCGGTCGAGACGACGCGGCCGATCGACGAACTGATGCTCGAGGTGCTGCGGCGGCGGGGGCTCCTCAAGTGACCTGGCTCACGCCGCTCACCGGACTGCTCGCGCTGGCGGCGGTGGTGCCGCCGCTCGTGGTGCTCTACTTCCTGCGCCTGCGTCGCAAGCGTCGCGAGTTCTCCTCGACGCTGCTCTGGCGGCGATCGGTCGAGGATCTCGAGGCGAACGCGCCGTGGCAGCGGTTGCGACCGAACCTGCTGCTTCTGCTGCAACTGCTCGTGCTGCTGGCCCTGGCGGCCGCGGTCGCCCAGCCGCTTGCGGAGGGTGGATCCCGCGGCGGGCGCACGGTGATTCTCGTCGACCGCTCCGGCTCGATGCAGGCGATCGACGAGGCGGGCGGCTCGACGCGACTCGAACGCGCGAAGCGTGCCGCCGTCGCGCGGATCGAGGAGGTCCTTGGCGGGGGATGGCTCGGCGGCGGCGAGGGCGAGGTGATGGTGATCGCCTTCGACGAGCGGGCCGAGGTGCGCTCGCCGTTCTCCGCGAACGCTCGTCAGGCGATCGAGGCCATCCAGGCGATCGAGCCGAGCGATGGCGGCAGCGACTTGCGACCGGCGCTCGATCTCGCGCGGGCGTTCGCGACGACCACCGATCCCGAAGCGCCGCAGGATGCACCCGAGGCCCTCTCGATCGATCTCTTCTCCGACGGCCGTCTCGAGGATCTCGCGACCACCGTGCTTCGGGCGGGCGAGACGCTCCGCTTCGAGCCGATCGGTTCTGCGACCGGGAACGTCGGCTTCGAGATCGCCGCGGCGGAGCGCCCCGCGAATCGGCCCGGAGCGATCGCGGTCTTCGCGAGCCTCTTCAACGCCGGCGCCGAGCCGGTCTCGGTGCGTCCGGCGATCGCGGTCGATGGCGTCGTGCAGGCGGTGCGTCCCGAGCCGGTCTCGATCGCGGCGGCGAAGGTCGACGACGCGACGGGCGTGCTCGAGCCCGGACGCGCGGAGATCGCGTTCGTGCCCTTCGAGCAGCCGCGCGATGCGCTGATCACGCTCTCGCTCGCCGCCGAGTCGGGCACGCCGGCGGAGGCGAACGGACTGGCTTCCGACGATCGCGCGACGCTCGTCGTGCCGCCGCCGCGACGCCTGCGAGTGCTGCGGGTCGGCGAGCCGGGCGGCGTGCTCTCGATGCTGCTCGACGGTCTGCCGCTTGCGGCAAGCGATTCGATCACCACGAGCGCCTTCGAGGCGAAGGGCGAGTCGGCGACGCTCGGCTACGACGTGGTGATCCTCGATGGCGCGAAGCCAGGATCGCTCCCGCCGGGGCGGTACCTCGCGTTCGGGCCGGCGGCCCCGATCGAGGGATTCGACGCGCTCGGGGTGCGTGAAGGCGCGGCGGTTCGATCGATGCGCCGCGAGCATCCGGTCTTCCGCAACGCGAATCTCGACGAGCTGGCGATCGCCTCGTGGAACCTGATCGCGCCGCGCGGCGACGTCGAGGTGCTCGCCGAAGGCACGGGGGGACCGCTCGTCATGTGGGCCGATCGCGGCGAGGTCAAGGTGCTGCAGGTCGCGTTCGATCCGCTCGACAGCAACTGGCCCTTGCTGCGGAGCTTCGTCAACTTCACCGCGAACGCGATCGAGCATCTCGGTTCGATCGACGATGCCGCGGCGGTCGCGGGGCTCGTGCCGGGCGACACGCTGGTGGTGACGGTGCCGGTCGGCGCGACGAACGTCGAGGTCGTTCCCCCTGAGGGCGAGGCGATCGCGATCGATCCTTCCCCAAGCGGCGCGGTCACGTGGGGACCGGTCCGCCGCGCGGGCGTGCACGAGGTGCGCTGGCGGCGAGACGGCGTCGAGGAGCGGCGGTTCGTCGCGGTCAACCGCTTCGGTGCCGGCGAAGGGCGTCTCGACACGGCCGATGCGATCGTGCTCGGCGATCAGCGGGTCGAGGGGATTGCGGGCCGCGGCGGCACGATGGAGCTCTGGCCGTGGCTTCTCGGCGTCGGGCTCGTGCTGCTCTTCATCGAGTGGATCGTCTACCAGCGCCGCGCGGCGGCGTGAGGCCGTTCACGCCGTTCGGCGCGCGACGAGCACGTCGTTGAACGCGGCGAGCCCGCTGTCGAAGCGGCTCGGGACGAGTTCGACCGCGAAGCCGAGTTCGCGAAGTCGGGCCATCGCCGGATCGCGATAGGCGTGCGGGCGCGGCGGCGGATCGAAGGAGCCCATCGGCGCCATGCGGATCTCGCGGCGGGCGATCCGCGCGATCTCGTCGATCGCCCGAAGGTGGAACGGAAGGTCGAACTCGCGTCCCTCGTACAGCCCGCCTGCTTCGATCGGGGCGTAGGAGAAGAGGAAGTTCGCCGCGCAGACGCGATCGAAGGCGCGATCTGGAAAGGGCAGATGTGGCAAAGACGCTGCGACGTAGCGGCCATCGCTGCGGTGCGCCTCGTAGTCGGCGATGAATCGCTCGAGCGCCTGGTGCTTCGCGCGAAGGAACGCGTCGACGTCGAGGAACGTGAGTGCCTCCGGACGATCGCGAATCATCCGCTCGCAGCGGACGAGGCTGTCGAGGCCGAGGGCGCGCAGTGCCTCGGGCGAGGCCGCGAACTGCGGATCGATGCCGACCAGCTCGCAGCCTGCGTCGTTCGCTTCGGCGACGAAGCTGTCGGGGCCGCTCGGGCAGTCGAGGGTTCGACCGTGCCGCAGGTCGTCGAGCGTGAGCACGAACATGTCGAGGCACTCGGCGAGGGTCCTGCCGAAGAACTCGACCTTCGAGAGCCGCAGGCCGCCGCTCATGGCTGTTCCGGAAGGGCGACGCGGCGTTCGATCACGCCTTGCCGGCGAGCGCCGACTCGTCGATCCCGAGGTACTCGTGCATGTGCCGGTCGTAGGTCGCCGCGTCGTTCTCGCGCGACAGGTCGAGCCGCAGTTCGTTGATCACCTTGGTGCCTTGGCGGATCCAGTCCTGCCAGGTCTCCTCGGCGATGTTGGCGTGGATCCACGCGCCGACGGAGCCCTTGAAGGGCGGCTTCGCCATCTGGTGCCCCGCGCGGCCGGTGCGCTGGCAGATGAAGGTGCCCGAGTCGCGGAGCTTCGCGGCGGCGGCCTCGACCTCGGCGGCGAGCTTCGGCGGCTCGCGGCCGATCGACTGAAGCAGCTTCGCGATCGCTTCCTGCGGCATCCGGTCGCCCTTGCCGGCGGCGACCTCGTAGCCCTTGGTCAGGACCTCGACGGCCTTGTCCTCCCAGCCCGCGTCGATCATCGACTGTCCGGCGAGCTGGTAGGCCTTGCTCATCTCCGGCGCGATCGTGATGCAGGACTCGAAGCACTTGGCCGCCTCCGCCGCGCGGCCGGCCTGCAGGTAGGCGTTGCCGAGGGAGAAGTGGGCCATCTCGTTGTCGGGGTCGGCGGAGGCCATCCGCTCGAATTGGGCGATGCGGCGTTCGAGGTCGGGGTTCATGGGGGGGGAGAGGAGGAGAGCAGGAGAGGAGGAGAGCAGGAGAG
>CAZTMB010000075.1:0-14487 GCA_964614695.1 uncultured Isosphaeraceae bacterium
GTCGGGGACCGCGACACGACGATGCCGGCGGAGCGCATGCGAGCATGCGGTGTCGAACTGGAGAACTCAAATGGAGAAGCTGCGATGAGTCATCACGACGACCATGGAGACGAAGAGTGCGAAGACGAGGGCGAAGTGAGGGACGATTGTGAAGACGAAGAAGGCGAAGACGATCTTGAAGACGAAGAAGGCGAAGACGAGGAAGACGATGTTGAAGACGAAGTAGGTGACGATGAGGGCGACGAGGAAGAGCAAGAAGGTTTGCGTGTGGGAGATGCTGTTGGCGACGCGACGGTAGTGCAGGTGGCGAGGTCCGACCTTGAGCGAGGGGCGGCATTGCTGTCGGACGGCCAAGTGGTGTCCTGGGGAGAGGAGGACGACGACGAAGACGAGAGCCGTCCATCAGACATCGGTCAGGCGGTACAGGTGGATGTTTCGCCGTTCCACACGGTGGTGTTGCTCGCGGATGGTCGCGTGGTGTGCTGGGGCCGCAACGACGACGGCGAGTGCGATGTCCCCGCGGACCTCGGGCCTGCAGTGCAGGTGGCCGCGATTGACGACACTGAGTCTGGTGACGAGTACACTCTTCGCTGCACAGCGGCGTTGCTTGCGGATGGTCGGACGCGGATTTGGGGGGATGGTCTGTGCGATTCACTCCCGTGGGAGCTGGAGGGCGAGGCCGCGATGGAGCTGATACTCAGCTCAGGGTCCTCAATGACGAACCGACTCGGCCAAGAACTGGCGGAAGAGATCTCCGGAGAGTCGATCAAGCGGTGTCTCGGTGCAGAGTTCAAGCAACAATTCGGTGAAAATAATGATTACTACCAGGGGCACGGTGGCCTGTTGCTCTCGGATGGGCGCCTCGTGTTCTGGGGCTGCAACCGAGAGGGCGAATGCGACGTGCCCTCCTCGATTGAAGGCCGCGTGTCGCAAGTCCATGCCGGCTTCCATAGCACATGGGTGGTGGATGTCGACGGTCGCCTTCACGCTTGGGGGTGGATCAGAGAGGGCCTGCGAGACCATGAAGAAGGCGAGTGCTATTCGCTGCCGTTCGAACTCAGCGACGAAGCGTGGCTCGAGTTCGCGACGCGGATGTGGGGCAAGACCAAGCAGACGATCTACCCCGAGCGCGTCCGCAAGTCGGCGGCGTTCAAGGCGATTCACGCGATGCACAAGCTGTCGGAGGAGTGAAGTAGCACGACGGCAGTGAGCGGGTGACGGTCGGCAGTGGCTCGATCGGGTTTGGCATGGGCTCGCGCGAGATGCCATCCACAAGAGCGTGTGAACGAAGCGTGTAGACGAGCACTGAGACCGCCAAGGAACCTCTTCGCATGAATTCGCAGATCCGGACCGGAGCCGTCACCTACGACCTTGTGGAGACGATCCGGTCGAACCGCCTCACCGGCGTGCCGACGCTCGTCTTCGGCGCGCCGGGCGTCGGCAAGAGCCAGCAGGTGCATCAGGCTGCCGATGGCGACCCGGTGATCGATGTGCGCCTCTCGATGCTCGATCCGGTCGACCTGCGCGGGCTGCCGATCGTCGCGGATGGCCGTGTGCAGTGGGCGCGGCCGGACTTCCTGCCCGAGGACGGCACGGGCATCCTGCTCTTCGACGAGCTGAACACGGCGCCGGTCGCGGTGCAGAACGCGGCGCTGCAGCTGATTCTCGATCGCCGCTGCGGACCCCACCACCTCGGGGACGGCTGGTACATCGTCGCCTGCGGGAATCGCGCGAGCCATCGGGCGCACGTCAACCCGCTCTCGGCGCCGCTGCGGAACCGCTTCGCGATCCTCGACTACGAGCCCTCGGTCGAGCGATGGACCCGCTGGGCGTACGCCCACGACGTGCATCCGCACGTTGTCGCCTTCCTCAACTTCAGCCCCTCGAACCTGGTCGGCGAGCCGAACGACGAGTACGGCAACTTCGCGTCGCCGCGCGGGTGGGATCGCGTCTCGCAGTTCCTGAAGCAGGAGATCGAGGACGTCGAGGCGTTCACCAGCCTCGTGGGGCGCGGCAGCGCGGTGGCGTTCGCGGCGTATCGCGACGAGATCGAGGCGATGCCCGATGTGACGAAGCTGCTCAAGGGCGAGTCGGACTGGACGCCCGATCCCAAGCGCCTCTCGGTGACGTTCGCGGTGGCGGTGGCGCTCGCTGGCCGCATGCTGCAGGCGAAGGATGGGGCGCCGCCGAAGCCGGTCGTCGAGCGAGCGTGCGAGATCGTCTCCCGCATGCCGCCCGAGGTCGCGTGCCTCTTCGTGCTGCCGTGCATGCAGGGGCCGCAGGAGCTCAAGACGTCGTTCCTGCTGACGAAGGGAATCGCCGAGTTCGTCGCCGAGCATCAGACGCTGCTCTCGAGGTACGGCGGCGGGCTCGACTCTCTTGGAGCCAAGAAGACGAAGGCGGTCTGATGGCTCAGAAGCGGCCGGCCGCGGAACTGGTTCGTCTCTCGAAACGCCTCAACGGCGCGATGTTCGCCATGCACCGGCGGCTGCCATTCTTCGCGATGCTGCTCGAGTCGTGCTCGATCCATCTCGACCTGGCCGGTCGCGTGCCGACCGCCTGCGTGGACGACCGCCGCCGCATCACGTTCGGACAGTCGTTCACCGAGTCGATCACCGACCTCCAGCTGATGTTCGTCCTCGCCCACGAGGTCTGCCACGTCGCGTTCGGGCACTTTGCCCGGCGGGGTGTTCGCGACCCGCTGCTGTGGAACATCGCCGCGGACTACGCGATCAACCAGCTGCTCCACGAGTGCTTCGGCCTCGCGGAGGCGTTGCCGGAGGGCATCCTGCGTGACGAGGCGTTCAAAGGCCTGAGCGCCGAGCAGATCCACGAGCGGATCGTGCGAAACGCCGAGAAGCTGGCGGTGGAAGCTGGTTCAGATGGCCGCGACATGGACTACGACGGCGGAAGCGAAGGCGGCAGCGAGACGGTCCGCGAGTGCCGGATGCCGATGCCGTCTTCAAGGGATGGTCGAGGCGATCAGGAGGAGTGGAACCGCCGTGTGGCTGCCGCGGCTTCGATCGCGAAGAAGCAGGGCAACCTTCCGGCCGCCCTCGAGCGATTCGTGGAAGAGCACCTTCGCTCGAAGGTTGACTGGGTGGCGCAGTTGCGGCAGTTCCTTCGCTTCGGCGTCTCCCGCGATGGGCGGGAGCAGTACACCTTCGTGCCCTGCAATCGCCGCCATGTGCATGCCGGCCTCTACCTTCCTTCGCTCGTCGGCTTCGAGGCGCCGCGGATCGCCTTCGCGATCGACACGTCGGGCTCGATGGGCGATGCCGAGATCGGTCAGGCCCACGCCGAGATCGACGCGATCCGTCGGCAGTTCGGCTGCAGCGTGTATGTCCTCGACTGCGATGCCGCCGTGCACTCGGGGCGCTGGGTGAGCCCGTATCAAGCGCTCCCCATGCCGACCGGCGGCGGCGGAACGGATTTCCGTCCAGTCTTCGTCCACCTTGAAGCGGAGCGGATCGCCGCCGACGTCGTCGTCTATCTGACCGATGGGTACGGCGAGTTCGGCGACGATCCGGGGCTTCCGACCATCTGGGTCATGACGACCGATGAACGCCCGCCGTGGGGCGAGTTCGTGCAGGTGGGCGTGGAGCGATGAAGCGACTCGCGCGGTTGCCGGAAGGCCGAGCAAACGCCCACGGCGCTGGCCGCCGCGTCGCGGATCGAGGCGTGGCGATGGCGCCGGGCTCCGCCGCCGTCCCGCAGATCGGACCGCCGCCGGACGTGACGAAGCGTGTGCTCCGCTCGGGTGATTGCAGCGGCTCGGGCGCCGTGGCGCTGATGGCGAGTTTCTTGGTCGGGTGGCTGGGGGCCATGGTCGTCGACTGGCTCCGGACGACACCGTCCGAGGACCCGGCAAGGGTGGTCAGCGCACGAGCGGAAGCGGACGTTCATGCGCCCGAGCCGACGGCGGGCACGGCTGGTGGCGAGCCCTCCGAGCACCTCGACGAAGCGTCGATCGGAGCCGTCGATCTGCCTGCGTGGAGCACTGCTCCGCAGGGATGGGGGCGATGAGCGGTCGCGTGCGGATTCCGTAGCCGCGGGTGTGCTGAACGTCGAAGGCGGACGCGTCGAGGCGCTCCAAGATGCCGCGGCAGGAAGAGCGATCGGCCCGTCGGCGCGAGGAAAGCGTCACTGCAGCGATCGCTGCGACCGCGACACGATGGCGAGAGCAGCCGTGGATGCTGCGCGAAAAGACGAACGATGAGCCGAAGCGCATCGGCCGGGGTCGCGATCGATGTGCTCCTTGATGCGGGGGATTTTTGAGTATTACGGCTTGAGCGCGAATGACGCGCGATCGCGTCAACGCATCTTCAACCACACAAGCAAGGCGATCTCGGTGTCGGAGAGCCGGCCCTTCCAGGTGTTGAGGATCCGGCCGCCCTGGCCCTCGCGAAGCGAAGTTCCGCTGATCGTGAAGAGAACCTTGCCGTCTTGACCCTCGTGCACCTTGCCGTTCTTGATCGTGAACCGGATCGGCCCGCCCTGGCCGTCATGCACCTTGCCGTTGCGAAAGGTGAAGAGGATCGGGCCGCTCTGCCCCTTCATCACTCGGTCGTTGCGAACCGTGTAGAGGATGGCGCCAGCCTGGCCTTCGTGAAGGTTCCCATCGCGAAGCGTGTAGAGGACTCGGCCGGCTTGGCCTTCGTGGATCGCAACGCCGGTCGCAGTCGGGGGCGGTGTCGGCGGTGGTGTGGACGGCGGCGGTTCGGCAACGCACGCGGCGCCTTCGGAAGAAGAAGCTTGGGTTGCGACGGTGTGGACCCCATTCGTCGCGGTCATCCAAGGGCCGGCGACAAGCGATGCAACGAGGGTGATGTACGCTCCCGGAGCCATGGGTCAAGCATAAGTCACATGGCGCGCGCGGCAAGCGGCACGTGCGCTCTCGGCGCCGATCAAGGACTCCAGTGGCGGGCGCGCGATTTGGTGGTGTCGATGTCTCCGACCAGCCGTCTGGTGTCCGCGAGCAGCGCCCGCATGTCCTTGCCGGGGTTCCCCGCGATGAACCCGACCCGGTGCACCGCCTGGCCGACGGTCGCGGGCGTCTCGACGAGCCGCGAGTCGAGCTTCTGGTCGATCGAGCGCAGCAGGCGCACGACCTCGTCGTTGCTCGCGGTGTTGGCGGCGCCAGAGGGCGTCGCCTGCGGTCCGCTCGCGAAGCCGAGCAGGACGACGAGCGATGCGCCGGCGAGGCCGGCCAGCACGTGGGAGATCCCGGGACGGTTCATGGGTGGGCTCCTTGATGGGGGCGAGTCCGGCGAACGCGACTGCGCGATGCCGAGGATCGTGGGACTCGGGAGATGGTTCCGCGCGACGAAGGCGGGTGCTCACCCCTCGCGCTGCACGTACCGCACGGGCCGCGCGAGGCGGCGCACCACGCCGTCGGCGACGGCTCGCTTGAGCCACGCGGTCAGTTGCGGCTTGGCGACGTCGAGCGAGGACGCCAGTTCGTCCACGCCGATCGGCGTCGCAAGTTGCTGGAGAATCAGCGGAAGCACCGCGTCATAGGCCGTGCGAGTTTCCGGCGACACAGGGACCCGGGCAAGGCGTGACGGGTCAATGACACGGACGTCCGGCGAGACCGGCTGGGTGAACGTCTCGGAACTAGTCGTGTCGGCGGCGATCGATGGCGCGTCCTGCCTTCTCGCGATGCCTGACGACGACGCGGGCAAGGAGGCGGGAGCCGATGGCATCGTCGCTGGTGCATCGTCGAAGAGCGTACCGTTGCCGCGGGGCGCTTCGATGGCGTCGCGTTTGGGATTCGCACTCGCCCCCTCGAGCGTCGCGACGAGGTCGGCGCGCTCGCGCAGCGCGGCGGTCGGCCAGGCGATCGCACCGAGTTCGCGCAACTTCGAGTTGCCGATCGGCGAGCCGGCATCGATCCGTACGAAGACGGGACGGTGTCGCGGGCGACGCAGCTCCTCGACGGCGCCAGCCCACGTGCCGCCCTTCGCGTGATCCGCGCTCACAACCAGCGCGCGGTCCGCCATCGCGTAGATCAGCTTGTTGCGTCCCATGGCCGAACCGACGCTGAAGCCGGCCTCCGGATGCCATGGCGAGAGAAGCGTCAGCCGGCCATCGGCGATCGCGTCCCGGGTCTCGCGTGCGGTGCTCGCGCGAAGCAGGCTGTCCGCGAGGACGCCGATCACGGCGCCGCCGGCCTCGAGCGCCGCCGACATCGCGATCTGGTCGACGCCGCGAGCGCCGCCGGACACGACCGGCAGGCGGTTCGCTGCGCACGACTCCGCGACCGTTCGGGCGAACGCGGCACCGGCCTCGTCGATGTTCCGCGAGCCGACGATCGCGACGCCGCCGCCCTGAAGCAGCGATCGATCCCCCGCACCGTAGAGGATCGGAGGGGCCTGCTCGCGCAGGTGCGACTTCAATCGCTGCGGATACTCGGCGTCGCAACGCCCGACGATCCAGAGCCCCGCGCGGCTCCACTGTTCGACGAGGAGTCCCAGCTGCACACCGCGGTCGAGGAGTGCCGCGAGTCGGGCTTCGCCGATCGAGGTCGACTGTCCCGCCGCTCGGCCCCGATCTCGGTCGAGCAGATCTCGGGGTCGGAGCTCGTTGGCAGCGAGCCACTGGACGAGTTCGTTGTAGTGACGCAACTCGAGCGGCTCCGTGCCGCCGCATCCTCCGAATCGCCCGCAGACCAGCAGGACCGCCTTGGCGTCCTCACTCATCGTCGCTGCGGAAAGGCTCATTCCGAGTCTGCTCCCCGTTGTGCGAGCACCATCGGGTGGACCTGGGGTACGCCGGCGAGGCGGAGCAGTGCCGCCGTCAACGTCAGGGTCCATCCCGAGTGCACGACGTCGTCCACGAGCAGGCACGGCGCGGAGGGCGGATCGACCACCTCGAAGGCGCCGTCGATGTTCCGAATCTGGTGGACGCTGTTGAGCATGTCCTTCTGCGGCTCGGTGTGTCGGACCTTCCGGATGCAGGGAATGAACGGCAGGCCGAGGGCGGCCGCAAGCCGTGATGCGAAGTCCGGCACCAGTCCGGGGCGGGCGAGCGACGGCACGCATGCTACCCACGCGGGCGGCGGCTCCGGTCGCCACGACGCGAGCATCTCGACGCACGCAGCGACGAGCGCGTCGTCGAATCGCCCGACCTGCTTGTCGTTCGCGACCTGCTCTCCCCATCCCGCATCGCGCCACAGGCAGAGAGCGCGGCCCGGCTCTGCAAGCAAGTCCGGCTTGATTCGGCCGCGAAAGGCCGGATTCGAGAGCTGCACCCCCGGGGACCACTGCTTGCGGGGTTGGATCGGCTGATGGCTTCGCCGAAGAAACGTCGTCGCGGCGACGGCGAGGTCGCGTTCGAAGGACTCTGGAATCAGTGGGCCACCAAAGCAGCCGGCACACCGTCCACAGGCCGTCGCGCCCGGATCGTCGAGGCAACGCGAGAGGAACTCCATCAGGCAGCCGCGATGATCCATGTAGCGACGCATCTCCTCCTGCTCGTCGCGGCGGATCTGGGTGATCGACTCGATCCGCTGCTCGTCGAGGCGATAACGTCCCGCGGCGGCAGTCGCGCGCCAGTGCTTCCCAACCTTCACGATCGGCGACGGCGACTCCAGCGAGAGGAACTTCAGCGTCTTGTCGACTTCGCCCTTGCGAAGGTTCGCCGCCGCGTGGATCTCCGAGAGCGGCAGTCCCTCGGGCGAGTCCGCGATCGCGTCGAGGATCACCCGAACGTTTCGTTGGGGCGGGAATGCGGTGCGCTGAAACCACTCGACGATCTGGTCATCCTCGTCGCCGTGCAGGAGAATCCCGTAGGCGTCCGCGACCGCACGTCCGGCTCGACCCACCTGCTGGTAGTAGTGGATCACCGAGCCGGGGCGCTGGAAATGGACGACGAAGCCCAGGTCCGGCTTGTCGAAGCCCATCCCCAATGCCGTGGTCGCCACGAGCGCCTTGAGATCGTTGCGAAGGAGCCGCTGCTCGAGCGCCTCGCGGTTGGCGGTGTCGATGCCGGCGTGATATGGCTCCGCGTCGATCCCATTCCGCTGAAGCCACTCCGCGAGCCGGTCCGCGTCGCGGGTAGTGAGCGTGTAGACGATTCCGCTCCCAGGAAGCGTCGGCAGGTGTTCGGCAAGCCACGCCATGCGTCCGGCAGCGCTGGGAATCGACAGGGTCTGCAGGCGGATGCTGCGGCGGGCGAGCGGGCCACGCACCACCTCGACGTGTTCGCCGAGCTGCCGCCGCACGTCGTCGACCACACGGTCGTTGGCGGTCGCAGTGGTAGCGACGATCGGCACGTTGCCCGGCAGCGCCGCGATGATTCCCGCGATGCGCCGGTAGTCGGGACGGAAGTCGTGGCCCCAATCCGAGATGCAGTGCGCCTCGTCGACCGCGAGCAGCCCGACGCGCGCCGCGTGCGGCGACAGCACCCGCTGCACGAAGTCGTCGTGGGCGAGCCGCTCTGGCGAGACGAGCAGCAGGTCGAGCTCGTCGCTCGCGATGCGATCGACGACCGCGTCCCAGTCCTCCGTGTTGGTGCTGTTGATCGTCTCGGCCCGGATGCCGATTCGAGCCGCCGCTTCGAGCTGGTTCCGCATCAGCGACAGCAGCGGCGACACGATCAACGAGAAGCCGCGACCGTCGTCGCGGAGCATGCGGGTGGCGACGAAGTAGACCATGCTCTTGCCCCACCCCGTTCGCTGCACCACCAGCAGGCGCCGACGCTCGAGCAGTCCGGCGATCGCGTCCCACTGTCCGTCCCGAAAGTCCGCGTCCGTCCGCCCCAGCGCCCGGCGAAGGATCGCGACTGCCCGGTCTTTCATGCCATGACTCCCACGATGTGCGGCCCCCGGTGGGCCCGTCGTTCGGCAGCATAGGGCGGGCGAGGGTGCGGCTGCGACATCGCGCGGGAACGCCGATGGCGCGCGTGACGAAGGCCGCGGCGATGGATGTGCCTGAGACGATGCGAGCGGACCATGGATCGCCCGAATCCTCCCGGAGCGGTGCCTCTGATCGTGCCTCGATACGATCCGTCGATGCCGCCGGAAACCACCGCGCCGTCAGCAAGTAGCCCGGACCGCTTCGAGCAGCTTCGTGCGGCGATCTTGCGGTTCTCGGCCGAGCGCGACTGGGGGCAGTTCCACGACCCGAAGAACCTTGCGATGGCGATCGGAGTCGAGGTCGGCGAGTTGATGGACCACTTCCGCTGGGTCGGCAATGGAGCGTCGCCGGAGCTCTTGAAGGACCCGCGGACCCGAGACGGCGTCGAGGACGAGGCGGCGGATATCCTGATCCTGCTGATGGAGTTCGCGGCGGTCTGCGGAATCCACCTGCTCGATGCAGCCGAGCGCAAGCTCGCGCGGAACGCCGATCGCTATCCGGTGGCGCTCTCGCGGGGGCGTGCGGAGAAGCACGATCGGCTGGGGGGTGGCGGGGCGGGTGACATGGGGGCGATCGAGTCGGCGCAGGCGGCGCGATCGTCGCGGGCGGAGGTGGACGCGAGCAGGCCGGCTTCGAGCGGGGGATGAATGCTTCTTGATGTGACGACCTTCCGGCGGCGGGCTGCCTACGAGCTTGATCAGCTCGTCGATGATCTCTCCGACGAGACACGACGCGCGAGCCCTGCAGAGCGCACGGCTTGGCGGGCATCGCTCCCGATCTTCGCGCAGGTGCTCGCAAGCCAGTCGCTCGCCGACTTCCACGTGCACCTCGGTCGGCCGGGCGACGTGATGGTCGAGTACCGGTTGCCGGCTTCGCCGTCGTGGGCGGACGTGGTGCTTCTCGGGCGCAGCGAGGAGCAGCCGACGGCGGTGATCGTCGAGCTCAAGGACTGGGACATCAGCCGCGATCGCCCCGGGGACCGCGAAGCGATCGTGCGACGTGCCTACCGGGACGAACTGCATCCCTCGGACCAGGTCAAGGGGTACGTCGAGTACTGCCGCCGCTTCCACAGCACGGTGCTCGAGTCGTCGGCCAAGGTGGAGGGTTGCGTCTTCTTCTCCTACGCGTCGGCGGCCGACGCGTACAAGGAAGAGCCGCATCGCAGGCTTGCGAGCGAGTACCCGGTCTTTGCGCGCAACCAGGAGGATGTCGAGGTCCGCTTTCCTCGATATCTCGCCGATCGTCTCGTCAAGCCGGATCCGGATTTCGCGAGCGCCTTCGAGCGCGGCGTCTACCGGCAGGATCGCGGGTTCATTCGCCAGATCTCGCTCGCGATCCGGCGATCGGCGCAGCGCCCCTTCGTCCTGCTCGATCAGCAGCGTCGCGGGTTCGAGCTGTGCCTTGCCCAGATCGAGCGGCGGTTGGCGCCAGTGAAGGCGAGGGCCAGTCGCCGTTCGAAGCCGAGCAAGAGCGTCGTCGTGATCGAAGGACCTCCCGGATCGGGCAAGTCGGCCATCGCGGCTCAGTTGTGGTCCGAACTCGCCGACCGGGACTCGATCGACGGCAGTGTGGTGCTGACGGCGACGTCGAAGGCGCAGCGGACCAACTGGGAGACCTTGTTCCAGGACTTGGTCGAAGATCGTGGTGCGCGGGGCGTCGTGATCGGAGCAAACAGCTACAACCCCGGGCTCAATCAGAAGTGGCTCGCGACTTCGCGAGAATCCGGGCATCCCACGCTGATCGCCGACTGGCGCGACAATCTGCGTCGGTATGTCGGCGAATCGAACAAGATCAAGTGCGCCGACGACGAATTCGCCGTCTCGATCGTCGACGAGGCGCACGCACTGATCGATCCGACCGCAGAGGGACGCGAAGGCATGTCGGCGTCCGGATGGATGCTGCACGCAGGACCGCAGGCGTGGCACGTCATCCGAGCGTCGAAGGTCGCGGTCTTCCTCCTCGATCCTGCCCAGAGCTATCGGGACAACGAGACCACTTCCGTCGGGCTGCTGGAGTCGTTCGCGGAGGAGTTCGGTGCCGCGTTCACGCGCATCACCCTTGAAGGAACCCAGTTCCGCTGTGGCGGCTCGGTCGAGTACGTCGACTGGGTCGACCGGACGCTCGGGCTCTCTCCCGTCAGCGACCCTGATCGGAGACCGGCGGTCCCCGACTGGCATCGGAGGCTTGGCGGCCCGTATGACCTTCAAGTGCTCAACACTCCGTTCGAGCTCGAGGCCGCGTTGCGGCGACAGGCGTTGCCCGGCCAGACCATGCGGCTCGTGGCGTCCTACGCTCGGCCATGGAGGTCGCGCGGAGCGTTGAGGCCTCATCAACTTCCCGAGGAGCAGCGTGACTTCGCCATCGAGGTGGACGAGGGCGGCAGCAAGCGGACGTGGGCGAGGATCTGGAACTACACGCCCAACGAGGACTACTCGGTCTTCATTCAGGCACCGCAGGGCAGCGCGATCGCCGCGGACCATCTTTGCGAGATCGGATGTCCCTACGTGGTCCGTGGATTCGACTTCGACTACGTCGGACTGCTCTGGATGAGCGATCTGGTCTGGCGGGGCGATCGCTGGGCGGTCAACCTCGATCAGGTGCATGAGTCGGCGTGGCGACTCCCTCTCGGGCGGGCCCGCAAGCGGCAGGCCAGCGCCGAGGCGGAGGTGATCGAGCGGCTGCAGCGCGGGTACAGGATTCTGCTCAGCCGAGCGCTCCGCGGAACCTACCTCTGGTTCGAGGACCAGGAGACGCGAGCGCACGTGGAACGGACCTTGGCATTGTCGAACTGGAGTCAGTGAGAGTGCGAGGGTTGCGTCGAGCGAGCCGATGCCCGAGGTCGCCGCTTGCCCGCCTGCGACGTGATGTCGTCAGCGGAGGGTTGTGCAAGCCGGGGTGCGACGGCTGTTCCCCATGATTTCCGACGCTGGCCGGTCACAGCCCGCGAGGCAGCGCGTAGTCGTGGTGAATCGCATCATGCCGCCCTTTGCGGCATCGTTCGATCCGCGAGAAGGAGGCGTTCATGATTCGATTCGACTTGCCGTTCGAGGACCCCATCGTCGAGGAGTGCCTGTCGAGTGTCGCGTTCCTCGTCGAGGAAGGTGGGCTCGACGCCGCGTTCGACGGGCTTGGTCGGAGGCACCGACGATCCGGTGATGCGGACCGGTCTGGGCTTCCCTGCAATCTGATCCCGGGCGAAGGCGACGCGTTGGCGTGCCACCGCGTGCTGATCGCGTTGGCGCGAGGGCGAGCCGGGCGCCGCGGTTCGAACTCGATCCTCGAGGAAGTGGCCCGGCATCTCGCTCGTTGCGGATGCTCGGTCGATGGCGATCCGCCGCACCGCGAGGCGACTCGCTACACGGTGGTCTTCCACGACGGACTCGACACCAATGCGTGGCGCGAGCGGCACCGTCCGATGCTCGAGTCGTTTCGGTCCCGCGGTGTCCGGATCATCATGCTGCACGTCGACTCGACGAACCGCATCACGTTGGTCGAGCGGGATCTGGCGGAGCCAGGGCTGGTGATGGCGAGGTGACATGCCCGGGTCGCCGTGCGTCGCGCCGGTTCGGATCGCCTGAAGCGAAAGGCGCCCGACCACACCAAATGCGAGCAGGCTTCGATCGGCATCTACGGCGGTGAGGCCGCCATCGAAGGGTTCACAGGCGAAGGCCGTTTGCCGAGACCGCCCGGACTTGCCCGGCAAACACACTCGCTGGACGAGCAACCGATTCGGCCTCAGACCGAAAGAAACTCATTGAGTCGCTGGCAGATCAATTCACGCCGACGGGCGAGGAACTGTCGGTAGGAATCGACGGCGAGCAACTCTGGGTCGGTCGGGATGCATTGGGCCCGGAACGGCGCATTGCCGACGCGACCCATGGTGTCGGGAATGTATGCCGCGGGTTGCTTGTCGCTGATCTGCCGATTGGTCCGCCCGCCAATGAAGCACAGATTCGCGATGTCGTCGGCTTCGCGCGGGTGATACGCGCCGCGGAGAAGCGCCTTCGGAAAGATGTGATGGAACTGGAGTTGATGCTGCTTGCCGCGGTGTCCGAGCGAGATCACCGTCGAGGACTTCCAATCGACGGCCTTCGCGGCCCGGAATGCGAGGAACATCGTCTTGAACAGCGCACTGAGCTGCGTGCGTCCCTCAAGATCCTCGGGGATGACGTCCAGTCGTCCCATCTGCGTGCGGAGGCGATCGAGAAGCCCGTCGATTCCGCCGCCATCGCGGATCGTCGCGAGGTCCTGGTCGAGCAACGTCTCGCTCGAACCCCGTGTGTATCGCCCCTTCGCGTTCGCCAACAGGGCCCAGTGCCGCAGCCGCCTCGAATCGTCCGGAGAGAGTTCGTACTCATTGGCGTGGCCAAGGGCTGCGAGTGCGATCAGCAGGTATGGCGAAGAAAGCAGAGCTGGGCTGTCGATGCCGGCGTTGCTACGGATGAAGTTGAGGGCGAAGTTCATGCCTTGCTCGCCATCAGACCAGGCCTTCTGAAGAGTCGTGCGGGAGAGGCCTCCCACGGTCAGGAAGCGGGATTGACTTGTCGCGAAAGCCACCATGTTCTTGAGGAACGTGCCGAGATCGAGAGGGAATCCATCATCTTGGCAAGCGGCTTGGAATGCCTGAAAGATGGCGAGCGAGCCCTTCCACTTCGCAGTGATCTGAGCGAGCGCGAGGTCGGATCCGCGGAGCTTGGCTCCGAGCGAGTTGACCCGCACGAAGATCTCCGTCACCTCCTCGTATGAAAGCGATCGAGGCAGCACGTCCATCCGATAGACGTAGCGTCGGATCCGGCGAAGTTTCGCCAATCGTTGGCTGTACTTCGTGTAGCGAGGATCGTCGAACGACGTGATGCCTGCTCGCTGCAGAAACGGTGCGTCCTCGTCGGTCCTGAACACCTCGGTGACCTTCACCCAGTGCGGCACTTGTTCGAGCGCCCGTGTCGACACCACGAAGGTCATGCGTTCGAGTCGCTGCTGCAGCTCGTGCTCATGCGAATCGGCCTCGTCCTGGCTCGGTGACCCTTCGGAATCGTCGTCGTCCAGATCGGACTCGACATCCGGATCGTCCTCATCGACCTCCGTCACGAAGGGAAGCCCTTCAGGATGCTCAAGATTGAAGAGGATCTCGACGGGTCGCTTTCGGCCACGGACGGTGACCGGCTTGCCTCGAATGACCGCCGAGAGCGAGGTCAATCGCTGCTGACCATCGAGTAGCAGGGAGAAGGTGGAGGAGGGGTTGGACTGCTGCTCGACTGCAAAGTCCTGTAGAGGCACGGGTTCATCGGTGTCCCAGAGCAGAATCGCGCCGGATGGATACTCGCGATAAAGGGAGTCGAGAAGATCCCGTACGCGTGTCGCTCGCCAGACGTACCGTCGCTGCATCTCCGGCAACTGAAGTTGGCCTCGCTCAATCCGGCTGACGAGTTCCTCGACGGTTGCTTCGGCCTTGGCCATGCGGGCTCCCGACAGTCTGACGCTTTAGAGGATGGACGGAAGGGTAGCAGCGGCCATGCGGATTGTGGCTCGGCCGCATCGTGCTCAGACTCGGCTCTTCCCTTGTCATCACCTCCTCCCGCTACGCTTCCGCACCATGCTCGGCGAGCGGCTAGCGAATCGGATGAAGCAT
>CAZTMB010000076.1:0-7725 GCA_964614695.1 uncultured Isosphaeraceae bacterium
ACTCTTTCCCCGCCCATTTCTGGAACTCGGCAGAACCGGAGGTATGTTCGGTCCGTTGGTGGTTGGCGCCGCCAAGTCCCGGTTTGACCAACACCTGCGAGCCGTCGATCCATGACCGAGACCGCTTCGGCCTTCCATCACGCCCTCGGGTCCATCCTTCTATACGGTCTGTTCGCCGGTGGGGCGGTGGCTGCAAACGGACTTGGCGGGCCTGGCGGCCCCGATGATTGCAACGGAAACGGCATCGAGGACGCGGAGGACATCGCCAGCGGCACCAGCCTCGACTGCAACGGCGACGGACTGCCCGACGAGTGCCAGACCTGCCTCGACCCCGATGGCAACGGGCTGCTCGATCCCTGCGAGGCGGCGGTCGCGAACGGACTGGTCGGCCAGTACTGGACCTCGCTCGACGGGTCCGGGAACTTCTCCGAGCGGTTCCTGTCCCGAGTCGACGCCGAGATCGACTTCGACTTCGACGGCGCCCCCGAACTGCCCGACAGCAACTTCTCGGTGCGCTGGACCGGCCTGATCGAACCACCGGTCTCGGGCACCTACACCTTCTGGACGACCACCGACGACGGCGTGCGTCTCTGGATCGACGGCGTCCTCCTCATCGATCGCTGGCAGCCGCAGAGCCCGACCACCTGGTCGGGCTCGATCGCGCTCGAAGCGAACGTGCCAGTCACGATCGTGATGGAATACTTCGAGGCGGGCGGCGGCGCAATCGCGCGACTCGAGTGGCGACCGCCCGGCGGCGAGCGCATCGTGATGCCGACCGAGGCGCTGCGTCCGTTGGTCGATCTCGACGGAGACGGCTGGTCGGACGCCGCGCGCGACTGCGATCAGGACGGCATCGTCGATCCGCAACGCATCATTGACGGCGGTTCCGACTGCGACGGCAACTGCATTCCCGACGAGTGCGACGTCGCGCCGGCGAGCCCGCAGGCGTACTGGCGCTTCGAGAAGGCCGCCGGCGCCTTCGACAGCGGTCCTTACGCCCTCGCTGCGAGCGCGGTCGGCACGACCTCGCAGCTCGAGGTCGCGGTGCCGATCATCCCGCAGACCGAGGCGATCAACGGACTCGCCCGAAGCTTCGGCGGCACGTCGCGCATCCTCGTCGAGGATCCCGACGGCCGGCTCTCCTTCGGCCACGAGGGCTTCACCATCGAGGCATGGATTCGCCTCGATCCACCGTTTGGTCCCGCGCCGCCGGTGCCCCCGCGGCAGATGCTCCTGCAACGCAAGCCTCTCGACGCGGGCGATGCGCAGCTCGAGTACGCGATCTACGCGCGCGGAGGCGACGTCGCGAACTCGACCGACTGGACCTACGGCCGCACCGAGAACCTCTCCGGCCGCGAAGTCGTCCTCCGCTTCGGCAACGGCAACGGCTCGACCTGGGCGGCGATCTCGAACTTCACGCTCGTCGACGGCACCTGGCACTTCCTGTCGGTCGCCTTCGATCCGGCGAGTTCGATCGTGCGTTTCGGTCTCGACGGCTTCTTCGAAGACATCGAGGTCGAGCCGCGAAACCGCGCGAGTTCGGGCGGTCCGATCGTGATCGGCGCCCACACCAACGCGAGCGGTGCGTTCAACCAGCACCTCGACGGCGATCTCGACGAGCTGCGCTTCGTGCGCGGCGTGCTGCCTCCCCAGCGTCTGCTCGACGACCCGCGCGGCCTCGACTGCAACGACAACGGCGTGCCGGACGCCTGCGACATCGCCGACGGGCTCTCCTCCGACTGCAACTTCGACGGCTCGCCCGACGCGTGCGACCCCGACTGCGACGGCGACGGCCTCAGCGACGTGTGCGAGGTGCTCTCGGGAAGCGAGACCGATTGCAACGGCAACGGCGTGATCGACTCCTGCGAGATCGCCGCGAATCCCTCGATCGACTGCGACGGCAACGGACTCCCCGACGAGTGCCAGCTCGCGGGCGAGGACTGCAACGGCAACGGCGTGGTCGACGCGTGCGACCTCGCCGCCGGTCTCGGCACCGACTGCAACGGCGACCTCGTCCTCGACGAGTGCCAGCTCGGCGAGCCGTTCGAGTACCGCCTCGACGACGGCGGCGCGGAGTTCGGCATCCGCTCGGTCGGGACGCACATGGCCTGGCTCAGCCAGTACCGCGTCGAGGACGGCGCGAGCGTCATCGAGGCGATCGAGATGGTGTTCGTCTTCCTGCCCGAGAACAAGCCCGCGAACATCGGCGTCTGGAGCGATCCCAACGGCGACGGCGTGCCCGACGACGCGCAGCTCCTCGTCTCGCGCAGCGTGAACACCACGCCCCGCGGCGTGCTGCGGACCTTCGACATCGAGGACGTCGACGTCGGCCCCGACGGCACGTCGTTCTTCGTCGGCGCGTGGTGCTCGGTGACGAGCGACGACTTCCCGGGCGCCCTCGACACGAGCGGCAACACCGTGATCGGGCGCTGCTGGCTTGTCGGCAGCGAGGCGCCGATCGATCCCAACGACCTCGCCGGCGGCGCGGCCGCCTTCGAGACGATCGAAGAGGCGCTCTTCCCGGGCAAGTGGCAGATCCGCGCCCGATCGACCTCGACCTCCGGCGACTGCAACGGCAACCTGCGACCGGACTCCTGCGACCTCGCCGACGGCACCAGCCTCGACCTCGACGGCTCGGGCCGCCCCGACGAGTGCGAGGACTGCAACATGAACGGCGTGCTCGACTCCGCGGACATCGCCTCGGGCGCAAGCGGCGACTGCGACGGCGACGGCGTGCCCGACGAGTGCCAGGCCCTCTACGAGGACTGCGACGGCAACGGGATCCCCGACGTCTGCGACCTCGTCGACAGCGACTGCAACGGAAACGGAGTGCCCGACGCGTGCGATCTCGCCGCGGGCCTGAGCGAGGACCTCGACGGCAGCGGCGTCCCCGACGAGTGCGAGGACTGCAACGGCAACGGCGAACTCGACTCCTACGACATCTCGATCGGCAACAGCCTCGACTGCAACGACGACCTCGTGCCGGACGAGTGCCAGTTCGGCACGCCGCCGCTCGACGTGGAGTATCTCGTCGACGACGGCACGCGCGAGGGCAACTACGGCGCCACCGGCATCGTCGACTACATCTGGCTCAACCACTTCGTCGTCGAGCCCGGCGGCGAGTGGATCGCGGAGATCCGCGTGGTGCTCGGCAACGCCTTCTCGGGCACGCCGTACCAGGTCGCGCTGTGGGACGATCCCAACGGCGACGGAGCGCCCGACGACGCCTCGGTGATCGCGACCGCGCCGGCGATCGCCGCCAACGGCAACTCGAACGTGTTCAACGCGACCTCGCTCGTGCCGACCTTCGTGGGTCCTGCGGGCACCTCGTTCTTCGCGGGCGTCATCTATCGCGACGAGTTCGGCAACCAGTTCCCCGTCGGCGTCGACACCGATCTCCCCATCGCCGAGCAGTCCTGGGTCGCGATCTCGCCCACGGTGGATCCCAACAACCTCTCCGATGCGGCAATCTATGGATACCTCTTCGTCGCCAACGCGCTGATCCGCGCCTACGGCAGCGACGGTGTGCTGCCGTTGGACTGCAACGGCAACGGCGTGCCGGACGACTGCGACATCGCCGACGGCCTCGAGGGCGACGCCAACGGCAACGGCATCCCCGACTCCTGCGAAGGCTGCGTGGCGGATCTCGACGGAGACGGCCTCGTCGGAGCCGGCGATCTTGCGATCGTCCTCGCGTCGTGGTCGATCGACGGAACCTGCGGGGGCTGCGAGGGCGACCTCGACGGCGACGGCGTGGTGGACGCGGGCGACCTCGCGTCCGTGCTTGCGGCGTGGGGAGCGTGCGGACCCTGATGAAGACCAAGAGGCCGCCTCGGCCTCGCTGCGGAAGACCGATGAAGACGACCAACCTGCGAACGAACGCCATCCACGCACCACTCGCGGCCGCGGCCATCGCCCTCGCGACGGCCTCGTCGCTTGGCGCGGCCGGGCCCGGCGACTGCAACGGCAACGGCGTGCCCGACAAGCAGGACATCGCGAGCGGCGCAAGCCGCGACTGCGACGGCGACGGCGTGCCCGACGAGTGCATGCCCTGCCTCGACACCGACGGCAACGGCCTGCTCGATCCGTGCGAGCGATCGCTCGGCTCAGGCGTCGTCGTCCAGTACTTCCGCTCCGACGGCGGCTACGGCAACTTCTCGCAACGCGTCGCGGTCAGGGTCGAGCCGCGGATCGACACGAACTTCACGAATCTGCCGGAGGGCGTGCCGCAGGACGACTTCTGCGCTCGCTTCACCGGCCTGATCGTGCCGCCAGTGACCGGTCGGTACGCGATCCGCACCACCACCGACGACGGCTCGCGGCTCTGGATCGACGGCGTGCTCGTGATCGACGAGTGGCGGCTCGGCGGCTTCGGCGGCGGCAACGTCGAGGTCGATCTCGTCGCGGGCGTGCCGATCCGCATCCGCATGGACTACTTCGACCACGACGGCGGACAGAACGCGGAGCTCCTGTGGTCGCCGCCGAATCTCCCGTATCAGAACATTCCCGACTCGGCGTACCTCGCGTTCGCCGACGCCGATGGCGACGGCTGGAGCGATCTCGCCGGTGATTGCGACGGCGACGGCGTCGTCGACGCGCAGGCGATCCTCGACGGTGAGAGCGACTGCGACGGCAACTGCGTGCCCGACGACTGCGATCTCGCGGGCTCGGCGGCCGCGGCGTACTGGCGCTTCGAGCAGGGCGGCGCGATCGTCGTCGACTCGAGCCCCTCGGGCCTCGACGGCACCGCGACGGGCTCTTCGAACTTCGCGAACGTACCCGTCGCGACGGTGCCGCGCACCGGTGAGACGAACGCGCTCGCGCGGAGCTTCGCGAGCGGACGGATCGTGATCGAGGATCCCGCGAACCTGCTCTCCTTCGGCGACTCGGGCTTCACCATCGAGGCGTGGGTGCGCCCGGCGAACGCCGGCGGCAGCGCTCGCGAGATGCTCCTGCAACGCAAGCGCCTCGACGATCCGGACACGAGCCTCGAGTACGCGGTCTACCTGCGCGGCGGCAACCTGCCGACGAGCGTCAGCGAGAACTACGGCAAGACCGAGGGCTTCACCGGCCGCGAGATCGTGCTGCGCTTCGGCGACGGACGCGGCTACGACTGGGCGGTCACCTCGAACCTCGAGGCGCCCGGCGGCGCGTGGAGCCACGTCTCGGTCGCGTTCGGCCCCGGCGCCGCCGGCGGCAACCTCGTCCGCTTCGGGGTCGAAGGCGAGTTCGAGACCTTCGAGATCCCGCTTCGCGAGCGCATCGTGCGCAACGCGCCGGTCGTCGTCGCGGCGCACACCAACGCCAATGGCGCGTTCAACCAGTTCTTCAACGGCGCCATCGACGAGCTGCGCCTGAGTCGCGGCGTCCTGCCCATGAGCCAACTCCTCGACGATGCCCGCGGTGTCGACTGCGACGGCAGCGGCGCGATCGACGCCTGCGAGATCGCCGCGGGACTGCTCGCCGACTGCAACGGCGACGGGCTCGCGGACCTCTGCGACGAGGACTGCGACGGCAACGGCCAGAGCGACCTCTGCCAGATCGCCGCGGGTCTCGGCACCGACTGCGACGGCAACGGGGTGCTCGACGCGTGCGACATCGCGGCGGATCCCTCGCTCGACTGCGACGGCAACGGCCTTCCCGATGCGTGCGAGCTCGCGATGCGCGACTGCAACGGCAACGGCGTGATCGACGCGTGCGACCTCGCCGCCGGCAAGGACGATGACTGCAACGGCGACGGCGTGCCCGATGCCTGCCAGATCGGCGGCGAGTTCGAGCTCTCCTACGACGACGGCGGTCCCGAGCAGGCGATCCGGTCGAACGGCTCCTACATGGCGTGGCTCAACGCCTTCGAGATCAAGCCCGGCGCCGACACGCTGCTCGCGGTCGAGCTGATGACGCAGTTCATTCCGGACTTCCAGCCGATGGAGCTCCACGTCTGGAACGACCCCGACGGCGACGGCAGCCCCGCCGATGCGCAGAGCCTGTGGTCGACGACGATCTTCGGCGGACCCGTCGCGGTGCTGCGCCGCATCGAGGTGCCCGCGGTCGAGGTCGGCTCCGCAGGCGGTCGCTTCTTCGTCGGCTGCGTGGTGCCGGTGACCGACCAGGACTTCCCCGCGGCGCTCGACGTCTCGGGCGATCCCGTCGCCAACCGCAGCTGGATCGTGGGCTCGGACTTCCCGATCGACGCGAACGACCTCTCCGCGACGGCGAGCGAGTTCCAGACGATCGAGGAGGCGCTCTTCGCCGGCAACTGGATCCTGCGGGCGATCGTTCGCGACCGCGTCGGCGACTGCGACGGCAACGGCGTGCCGGACGAGTGCGACATCGCGGCGGGGCTCTACGTCGACGTCGACGGCAACGGCGTGCCCGACCAGTGCGAGGACTGCAATCAGAACGGCGTCCCTGACGGCCTCGACATCGCCGCGGGCACGAGCGAGGACTGCCAGCAGGACGGCGTGCCCGACGAGTGCCAGGGTCCCTTCGGCGACTGCGACTTCGACGGCGTGCCCGACCTCTGCGAACTCGCCGGCAACGACTGCAACGGCAACGAGATCCCCGACGACTGCGAGATCGCCGCGGGCGATGCCCTCGACCTCGATGGCAACGGCGTGCCGGACGAATGCGAGGACTGCAACGGCAACGGCGAGATCGATTCGCTCGACATCCTCTTCGGCGACAGCGCCGACTGCGACGGCGACGGGGTTCCCGACGAGTGCCAGCTCGGGACGCCCGAGACGCCCTACTCCTACGTCGTCGACGACGGCACCCGGGAGTCGAACCTGTCGATCATCGGCGCCACCTCCGCGGCGTGGCTGCACTCCTACGAGGTCGTCGAAGGCCAGGAATGGATCGGCGGCATCGAGGTGATGTGGGGCAACACCTATGCGGGCATTCCCGCGAAGCTCGTGGTGTGGAGCGATCCGAATCAGGATGGCGTGCCCGACGACGCGCAGGCGATCTCGATCGGAGAGACCGCGACCCGCAGCGTGAACAGCAACACCTTTGTGCGGGAGACGATCCCGCCGGTCCGCATCGGACCTCCCGGCACGCGCTTCTTCGTGGGCGCGCTCGTTCAGGATCTGCAGGGCACCGCGCCGACGGCGCTCGACATCGACACCAACAGCGATCGCTTCTGGGTGGCGGCCGGCCTCTTCGAACTCGATCCCAACGACCTCGACGCGCAGGGCTTCCTGGCGCGGTTCTCGAACTTCGACGGCATGGTCCGGGGACTCGCCTTCGACGGCGTCTTCCCCGGCGACTGCAACCAGAACGGGATCATCGACGCGTGCGACATCCTCGAGGGCGCCGAGAACGACGCCAACGGCAACGGCATCCCCGACTCCTGCGAGCCGTGCCCGGCGGACCTCGACGGCAACGGCTCGGTCGGCGCGGGCGATCTCGCGATCGTGCTCGCCTCGTGGTCGATCGGCGGTTCGTGCGGCAGCTGCCTCGGCGATCTCGATGGAGACGGCGTGGTCAACGCGGGCGACCTGGCGGCGGTGCTGGCCGCGTGGGGTCCGTGCGGCCCGTGAGGCCGGGCGGGAACGGGTGATGGGCCGATGCGCCATGACCCTCATGGGCCGACCCGGGCCCGATGAGCCCCATGGGGTTCCGCGGCCATCGGCCGAACCTATGCACCGCCGGTGAATGACGCACTCGGCGCCGAGGACGCGCTGAGGCACAACCGAATGCTGCTCATCCGGCTCGCCGGCCCCCGGA
>CAZTMB010000076.1:7825-14039 GCA_964614695.1 uncultured Isosphaeraceae bacterium
CTCTCCTCCTCTCCTCCTCTCCCCATCGATAGCATGGTTCCATGCGAACCACCCTGCTTCGCGCCTCGCGCGCCGCGTGCCTGCTCGGATCGATCCTTGTCCTTTCGGCCTGCGGCGGCAGCGACACGTCGCCGCCGGTGATCGAGGAAGAGGTGCTCGTCGAGGAGACCATCGAGGAGTCCCCGACCGGCCTCGCCGCGCCGGGCAGCCGCATGGGGCTTGGCAGCAGCGCTGGTGGCGGGACCGGAGGCGGATCGAACGCCGGCAGCTACGACGGCTCCTCCGACGACGGCGCGTACGAAGGCGATGACGGCGGTTCGGTCGCAGAGAGCCGACCCGAGCCTCCGCCGCGTGGTGGCGCGAGCAACGCGTCGCTGCCCGAGCCGCCGAAGACCGCGATCCCCGTCGCCGAACCCAAGGACGGCGTCGAGGAGATCTATCAGGACGCGAACAGCCTCGAGCGATCCGGCAGCGATCCGAAGTTCGCCGAGTTCCGCAAGCTCTGCGAACAGAACACCGAGCTCATGACGAAGCTCGCGCGGGCCCGCATGGCGATGAAGAAGGGCGGCTCCGCCGAGCAGGACGCCTACCTGCGCATCGATGGGCAGTACGCGCAGTTCGCCGAGCGCCTCAACGACTACATGGCGCAGCGTCGCTGGAGCGATCAGGACCGCGAAACGATGGGCTACCTGCTCTCGGTCTCGACCGAGGAGGCAGTGCGTCGCGTCCGAGCGGGCTCTTGAGCGACCTCGCCGCGGAACCTCAGACCATCCTGCTCACCGGCGCGACCGGATACATCGGGGGAAGGCTCGCGCCGCGCCTGCTCGATCGCGGCCACCGCGTGCGCTGCCTGGCGCGAAGCCGCGCGAAGGTGCTCGCGCGACCATGGGCCTCGCGCGACGGCGTCGAGATCGTCGAGGGCGACGCCGGCGACGAGTCGACGCTCCGCGATGCGATGGCCGGATGCGACGCGGCGTACTTCCTGATCCACTCGATGGACGTCGCGGGACGCGAATACCGCGAGCGCGACCTTGCGATCGCGGAGGCGTTCGGCCGTGCCGCGGCGGTGTCCGGCGTGAAGCGGATCGTCTATCTCGGCGGGCTCGGCGAGACCGGCACGGGGCTGAGCGAGCATCTCGCCTCGCGTCGCGAGGTCGAGAAGGCCCTCGGTCGCGGCGGCGTGCCCGTCACGGTGCTTCGCGCAGCCATGATCGTCGGCTCGGGCTCCGCGTCGTTCGAGATCATGCGCTACCTCGTCGAGCGCCTTCCGGTGATGATCACGCCGCGCTGGGTCCGCACCGAGTCGCAGCCGATCGCGGTGCGCGACGTGCTGCACTACCTGATCGCCGCGCTCGAGACTCCCGCCACCACCGGGCGCACCATCGACATCGGCGGCCCGGACGTCTGGAGCTACGCGCAGGTCATGCGGGAGATGGCCAAGGCCCTCGGGCTTCGCCGGCGCCTCGTGATCCCCGTGCCGATCCTCACGCCGAGGCTCAGTTCGTTGTGGATCCACCTCGTCACGCCGCTCGGAGCCAGCATCGCCCAGCCGCTTGCGGAGGGCCTTCGCAATCGCGTGGTGTGCCGCAACGACGACGCGCAGCGGCTCATGCCGCACCGTTGCCTCGGCATCCCGGAAGCGATCAAGGCCGCGGTCGATCGCCGTTCGAGCGGCGAGGTCGAGACCGCGTGGAGCGATGCCGGCACCATGCCCGGCGATCCGCACTGGTCGGGCGGCACGGTCTTCATCGATCGGCATGAGATCGCCACCGCGGCGGCGCCCGCTGCGGCGTGGCGCGCGGTCTGCGGCATCGGCGGCGAGCGCGGCTACTACGCGGCGGACTGGCTCTGGCGGCTTCGCGGGCGCATGGATCGTCTCGTCGGCGGGCCGGGGCTCCGGCGCGGCCGGCGGAGCGCCACGCATCTGCGGCTTGGCGATGCCCTCGACTTCTGGCGGGTCACCGCGATCGATCCGGGCCGGCGACTCGAACTCACCGCCGAGATGAAGCTGCCCGGCGTCGCGACCCTCACCCTCGAGGTCGAGCCGAACGAAGAGGGCGCGACCGGATGCACGGTCGTCTCGACGGCGAGATTCAGGCCGAGGGGCCTCCTCGGCATCGCGTACTGGTACTCGGTGCTGCCCCTTCACGGCATCGTCTTTCGCGGAATGCTCAAGGGGATCGTGCGCACGGCGGAAGCGGCGGTGCCGTGAATCGACCGTGTCTCGACGGTCGTTAGCATCGGAAGGCGATGGCAGGCGACCTGGACGAAGCGCAACGCGCCTCCGGATCGGAGGCTCTCGGATCACCACCCATGAGCCCTCCCAGCAATCCGCCATCGCGACGCGACTTCATCCTGAAGGCTTCCGTCACGCTTGCGGCCGCCGAGGCGGCGGGCGGGCTGCCGGCGATGGCGGCACCGATCGCGTCGCGCTCGATCGCCCGAGCCCAGGACGAGAACGCCGCGCCTGCCGGCAGCGTCTCGCCCGAGGTGATCGAGGCCGCGGAGCGCCTCGCCGGCATCGAGTTCACGCCGGCCGAACGCGCGCAGATCGCCGCGACGATCGCCGAGCAGCTCTCCTGGTTCGAGACGCGCTCGTCGCAAGGGCCGCTGCCCAATGCGCTCGCGCCGGCGACGGTCTTCCGCGCGATGCCCTCGGGCGCGAAACTCGTCTTCCGCACCGCCGACGGCGACGTGTCGGGCTACGTCGATGGCGATCCCGGCCCGCTGCCTGCGAAGGAGATCGATCTCGCCTTTGCACCGGTCTCGCGTCTTTCGGCATGGATCCGCCGCGGCGCCCTCAAGAGCCGCCGCCTGACCGAGCTCTGCCTGCGGCGGCTCGAGCGGGCCGATCGCGAACTCAAGTGCGTGGTCACGCTCTGCACCGAACGAGCGCTCGCTGAAGCCGATCGCGCCGACGCCGAGATCGCCGCCGGACGCTGGCGCGGTCCGCTGCACGGCATCCCGTGGGGCGCGAAGGACATCCTCGACACCGCGGCGATCCGAACGACCTGGGGAGCCGAGCCCTATCGCGAGCGGATCCCGAACGAGGACGCGGTCGTCGTGCAGCGGCTCGCCGACGCGGGCGCGGTGCTCTGCGCGAAGCTCTCGGTCGGGGCGCTCGCCTACGGCGACATCTGGTTCGGCGGACGCACCAACGCGCCGTTCGATCCGACGCTCGGCTCGAGCGGATCGAGCGCCGGCTCCGCCGCCGCCGTGGCGGCAGGGCTGGTGCCCTTTGCGATCGGGACCGAGACCCTCGGCTCGATCGTCTCGCCGTGCACGCGCTGCGGCGCGACCGGCCTGCGGCCCACCTTCGGCCGCGTCGCCCGCACCGGCTGCATGTCGCTCTGCTGGTCGATGGACAAGATCGGACCGATCGCCCGCACCGTCGCGGACACCGCGCTCGTGCTCGCGGCGATCCAAGGCTTCGACTCGAGCGATCCCTCGTCGGTCTCCGCGCCGATGCGCTTCGATCCCGCCGCCGACGCGAAGGGCCTGCAGGTCGGATACGACCCGAAGTGGTTCGAAGGCCGAGGCGCGTCGTTGCGGCCGGTGCTCGCGGCGCTCGAGGAGTCGGGCGCGTCGCTCGTCGAGATCTCCCTGCCTGCGTTCGGCTCCGACGTGCTGCTCGTGCCGCTTCACGCCGAGGCCGCCGCCGCCTTCGAGGATCTCACCCGCGACGGACGCGACGACACGCTTGCCTGGCAGGCGCCCGAGGCCTGGCCCAACACCTTCCGAAGGACCTGGTTCATCCCCGCGGTCGAACTGGTGCAGGCCGATCGCTTCCGCCGCGAGGCGATGCGGCGGTTCGATGCGATCTTCGAGTCGATCGACGCGATCGTCTCGCCGCCATTCGCGGGCGAGATCCTCGTCGTCTCGAACTCGACCGGCCATCCCGCGCTCGTGCAGCGCGTGGGCTTCGACGATCGCGGACGGCCGCTCTCGGCGACCTTCACGGGACGGCTCTTCGACGAAGGCACGCTCGTGAGGCTCGGCCGTGCGGTCGAGTCGAAGCTCGGCGTGTGGGACGTGCGCCCCGAGGCGTTCGCGGGGTGAGGGAGCCCACGGCCGCGGGACGGAGCAACCGGTCCGAGACGGATTCGGCAGCCGCTACGCGGCCCGAAGCGGCTCGAGGATCGCGCGATCGATCGGACCCAGTCCGCGTCGGGCCAAGATCGCGTCGATCTGCTCGGCGGTGACCCGGTGTGGCGCGAGCAGTTCGATGCCCACGAGCTCGCCATGCTCGTCGAGATCGACCACCACATCCTCCAACTCGACGCAGCGCCGGGATACGATTCGAGGCATGACCCAGGAGCCGGTCAGTCATGATCCACGTGAAGAGGACCTGATCTCGAAGGTTCGCTGGTTCTCCACGCTCTCGCCCGAGGATCGACTGCGCACGCTGCTCGAGTGGTCCGAGGCGATGCAGAAACTCAATCCGGGCATTCGCGAGGTGGGTCGCCATGCAGCTGTTCCAGGCCGTATTCAGATCCTTGAGCGACCATGAGGTCCGCTACCTCGTCGTAGGCGGCGTGGCGGCGATCGTGCACGGCGTCCCGCGCACGACCTTCGACCTCGACCTGCTCATCGAGGCGAACGAGCCCAACGTGCGCCGGCTTCTCGCCGCGCTTGAGGAGGCCGGTCTTGGATCGGCCGCGCTCACGAGCCCTGAAGCGGTGATCGCACACGAGATCACCGTGATCAAGGATCGACTCCGGATCGATTTGCTGACGACGATTCCGGGGATCCGCTTCGAAGACGCCTGGCTGCATCGCGAGACCCGAGCGATCGAGGGCGTCGAGTACTGGATCATCTCGCGGTCGGACTTGGTCGCCGCGAAGCGCGCCTCGGGCCGTCCGAAGGACCTCGAGGACGCCAAGGCGCTGCAGGACCTCGAGCAGTCCGACGGCTCCGCAGGCCGCTGACGCGTCTACCGCCACAGCGTCGGCAGGAATCCGAACACCACCTCGAAGGCGATGAGCGCGATGATGATCCACTCGAGGATCTCCGCGCGGCGATGCGCCTGCGCGTCGTTGACCTTCGCGTAGATCGACTCGAGCACCTCGATCTTGCGCAGGATGCTCGACTCCCAGCGCGACAGATGGAATCGCCGTCCCGTCGCGGACATGAGCCGCGCGAGGTACTGGTCGCCGACGAGCTTCAGGGCGTTCTGGATGCTCTCGTAGAGAAGCGCCGCATCGACCTGCAGCCGCGCGAGACGCTTCCAGTCGCGGTTTGCGGCGCCCCAGCGCCAGCCCAGGCCGCGTCCCGCGAAGCCTCCGGGCCTGCGAAGCGTGTCGTAGGCCTGCGCGAGGGCGAGATCGAGCTGCCGATCGAGATGCCTGAACTCGAGGAGCTGCACGTTCAGGAACTCGAGCACCTCGACCGCCGGCTCGGGCGCGCGATCGAGAACGAAGGCCGCCCGCCAGTCGACGACGACGAGATCGTCCGTGGCGTAACGCAGGCTCTCGGCAAGCGCGTCGCGGAACTCCTCCTCCGAGAGCGTCTCGGTCTCGGCGCGAAGCAGCGTGGCGAGCTCGTGTCGATCGATCGAATCGCTCGAGAAGGCAGGCGTCGGTGGCGCGACCACGAGGACGAGGTAGTCCTCGACGTCGTCGGAAAGCGCAGGGCGATCGATGGCGGGCGCGATCCGCTCCGCGACGAGCCGCTCGACGCGACGCCGCGCATCGGCAAGCAGCGCCGCCGGCTCGACGATCGCGGGCATGCGCTCGCGCAGCGACGCGAGCGAGCCCTCGATCGAAATCCGATAGAGGACCGAGACCGCGCCGAAGTCGTAGAGGGTGATCTCGACGGACTCGGCGATCTCGAGGCCTTCGACCTCGCACGGCGGCGGTGGTGGTTCGTGCAGTCGCAGCGGCAGCGGCTCGAACTCGAAGGCGGCGGGTCGAGGCTTCGCCGCGAAGGTGCCCCGGAGGCCGGCTCGCGCGGCGTCGGCGACGAGCTGCGACGCGCGATCGAGATCGATCGCGACTCCCACGTCGAAGGCGGCCATGAAGCGAGCCTCGCCGCGAAGTACCGGAGGGGCATTTGCCATGGCGAGAGTGTCGCGGCGATTGGCGACCCTGGCTATGGAGTGGCTACCCCTGTTTGGCGGGTCGCACGATCGACGCTCGTGTCGGTCGGCAACGCTTCGGACGCGGGAGAGTGGCGACTCTGCGCAAGGGAGCCTTCCGACTTCGGATTGCTCTCT
>CAZTMB010000077.1:0-13824 GCA_964614695.1 uncultured Isosphaeraceae bacterium
TGTACGTCGGCACGCTCGACGACGCGAAGGCGAAGGCCGCCAAGATGGCGATGGCCTGAATCGTCGACGAGCCACCATCCGCAAGATCACCGAGGCGGGCCGGAACTCCGGCTCGCCTCGTTCATTCTCGGGAACGGTCGCGGATCGCGCCGAACGTGGGAGGCCCGTCGAGGCGGATCCTCAACCTCTCGCGGGCGAGCGTCGGAGCGACTACGCCATGCAGTGCTCGCTGCGATCGGCACTTCGGCAGCTCGCCTCGAGATCGACGCCGGCCCTCCGTCCACCGTCGCTTCGACCCAACCGACTCCCGCAAAGGCGCAGGGCCCTCATGGGGCAGCGACACCAGGTCCGTCGATCCACCGCCTGGCTTCGGAGAAGCGAGTCGCCTCCTCTCCCGTTGCCAACTCGGCGAACTCTGCGTTCTCCGCGGGAGAACTGCGGTGCTTCGCGTCCACGTCCACCATGGCGAATCGTCCTCGCGCCAGGTCTCGCGGCGACGTTGCTCTCTGCATGGACGCGGTGCCTGCCAGGACGGCGATCCGGATCGTCACCGGCCCGGCGAACGCGGCAACACGACGTTCGACACCTTGCCCTCGGCGTCGAAGCTCACCGCAAGCACACGGTCGGGCACGGTGTCGGGGAACATCGCGCCGGTCGCGAGCGTGCTGAGGTTGTCGTTCCACTGCCATCGCACGTAGGACGGCTGCTCGCCCCATGGCGGCACGTTCACCTTCGACGAAGGTTCGCCGAGCAGCTCGAGCACCTCCGCCTGGCTCATGCCCGGTTCGACCATCGCCTCGTGCTCGCGCCACTTCGTGGCGCACGACACGAGACACGCGAGACTCGCGACGACCGCCGTCCGGAACACGATCGACGCGAGCTGCCGCAGGCATGCGCTCGCCTCTGCGCCCAAGGCGACGCTCCGCGTGGCGCGGGGCCACGCCGCCTCCGTGGATTCGGCTCGGCTGGCGTGCATGCGATCAATCCCCGAAGCGGATGCCCTGCGCGAGCGGCAGGTCGGTGCCGTAGTTGATCGTGCAGGTCTGGCGACGCATGTAGGCCTTCCACGAGTCCGAGCCGCTCTCGCGACCGCCGCCGGTGTCCTTCTCGCCGCCGAACGCCCCGCCGATCTCCGCACCGCTCGTGCCGATGTTGACGTTCGCGATGCCGCAGTCGCTGCCATCGGCGGAGAGGAACCGTTCGGCGCTTCGCACCGAGTCGGTGAAGATCGCGCTCGACAGGCCCTGATCGACGCCGTTCTGCAGCTCGAGCGCCGCCTCGAGGCCCGGCACCGAGAAGACGTACAGGATCGGCGCGAAGGTCTCCTCCTTCGTGATCGACGGGACCTTGCCCTTCGGCACCCGCACGATCGTCGGCTCGACGAAGTGGCCGCCGCGCGACTTCATCCGCTCGATTCCCTCGAGGCCGCCGCAAAGGACCTCGCAGCCCTCGGCCTTCGCCTGCGCGATCGCCGCGGCCATCTGCTCGACGGCTTCCCGACGGCAGAGCGGCCCCATCAGCGTGCCCGCCGCGAGCGGATCGCCGATCGGCACGGTGCGATACGCCTTGACGAGCCGCTCGACGAGTCCGTCCGCGATCGACTCGTGCACCAGCAGGCGTCGCGTCGTGGTGCAGCGTTGGCCCGCGGTGCCCACGGCCCCGAACACCACCCCCCTGACCACGAGTTCGAGATCGGCATCGGGCATCACGATGATCGCGTTGTTGCCGCCGAGCTCGAGCAGGCAGCGGCCAAGCCGCGCCGCGACGACCTCGCCCACGCGACGGCCCATGCGGCACGAACCGGTCGCGCTGATCAGCGGCAGGCGGCGATCGGCGATCATCCGCTCGCCGACCTCCTGATCGGTGCCGATCACGAGCCCGAACAGATCCGCGGGATCGAGACCCGCCGGCTTGAAGATCTCCTGCTCCCGCATCAGGTCCTCGGCGATGCGGCTCATCGCGATCGCGCAGAGCGGCGTCAGCAGGCTCGGCTTCCACACCATCGCGTCTCCGCAGACCGCCGCGAGCATCGCGTTCCACGCCCATACCGCGACCGGGAAGTTGAAGGCGGTGATGATCCCGACCGTGCCGATCGGGTGCCACTGCTCGAACATGCGGTGATCGGGCCGCTCGCTCGGCATGGTGGGCCCGGAGAGCTGCCGCGAGAGTCCCACCGCGAAGTCGGCGATGTCGATGCACTCCTGCACCTCGCCGATCCCCTCGGGTCGGATCTTGCCCATCTCGAGCGAGACCAGTTCGCCGAGCGGCTCGCACTTCGCACGGAACGCCTCGCCGAGCCGACGCACGATCTCGCCGCGCTTGGGCGCCGGGAGGCGACGCCAGTGCTTCTGGATCTCGACGGCCTTCGCCACCGCCGTCTCGTACTCGGAGGCGGTCATGAGTCGCACCGCGGCGATCGCCTCGCCAGTCGCGGGATTCTCCGAGGTCGTCGAGCCCGGGGTGCCCGGCGTGACCACGCGAGGATCGGCATGGAGTCCGAGCGACGCGAGGATCGAAGCGGCGCGGGCGGCGGGAGCGGCGGTGGTGGACATGTCGGGGTCTCGCAAGTCGTCGTCGAACGCCGCGCGTTCACGATCCGCGGCGGGGTCGCCAAGATAGTCGGACCGTCGGAGCCGCGGCGAGGGAGCGGTATGATCGCGTCTTCCGTTCCGACCCCGATTCCCACGATCACGATCAGGAGTCCGCCCGCGATGCCCCTCGATCGCGACCAGCTCGCCCGCGTCGCCGCTCGCGAACTTCGCGACGGCTTCTACGTGAACCTCGGGATCGGCATCCCGACCCTCGTCGCCAACCACGTGCCTGCGGGCATGACGGTCTGGCTGCAGTCGGAGAACGGACTGCTCGGCATGGGGCCCTTCCCGACCGAAGCCGCGGTCGACGCGGACCTCATCAACGCCGGCAAGCAGACCGTCACCGGCGTGCCGGGGCACAGCTTCTTCAGCTCTTCCGACAGCTTCGGGATGATCCGCGGCGGGCACATCGATCTTGCGATCCTCGGGGCGATGGAGGTCTCGCAGGAGGGCGACCTCGCCAACTGGATGATCCCGGGCAAGATGATCAAGGGGATGGGCGGGGCGATGGATCTCGTCGCGGGCGTGCGCCGCTGCGTGGTCGTGATGGAGCACTGCAACAAGAAGGGCGAGTCGAAGCTCCTCCCCCGCTGCACGCTGCCGCTGACCGGGCTTCGCTGCATCGATCTCGTGATCACCGATCTCGGGGTGCTGGAGATGGACCGCGAACGCCGCCGCTTCGTGCTCAAGGAGCGGGCTCCGGGCGTTCCGGTCGAGGAGATCGTCGCGAAGACCGCCGCGGAGATCGTGGTGCCGTCGAACGTGCCGGAGCTGTCGGGCTTCTGACGCACGGGCGGCGACTGCCGCGGAGCGGTCCGAACCCGTGTCTTCGGCTGAGGCGTCGGCGGAACGCCGAACGCTGGAACTCGAATCCGATCCGAGGCTCTCCGCCGCCCTTCGGCCACCGTGCGCAAGAAAACGCCCGGCTTGCGCCGGGCGTCGTGGGGTGATCGATCCGTCGGAAGCGTCACTCGACGATGTAGACGCCGTCGAGAGCCTTCTTGATCCGCTCCTGCATGTCCATCAGGTGGCTTCGCGTGTAGGCGTCGAGGCCGTTCTTCTTGGATCCCTTGAGCAGGGCCTCGAGCTGCTTGTTGAGGTCGACGAGCTCCATCAAGGCCAGCTGCCGAACCGGTCGGGCGATGTTCGCCTTGCCGGTGGCGATCTTGATCAGGCGGTCGCAGAGATCCGCCTGCAGGTTGCGCCGGAAGGTCGAGATGAACGGGTTCCGCTCCGTGTACTCGCCGTCGAGCCGATCGGCATCGAGTTCCGCGTAGACCTCGGTGGTCACCGCGTCGAAGAGCTCCGGCATGGTGAGGGCGTCCTCCTCGGCGGACAGACGCAGCTCGTTGTCGTAGATCCGTCCGAGGGTGCTCGGATTCATGAGGAGCGTCAGGGCGAGGTTCTGGACCGCCGCGACCGCATCCACGATCGCCCACGCCGAGTCGGCTCGCGCCGAGCGGTCGCTGAACCACTTCTCGACCGTCAGCTTGTTGACGAGCTCCGGCGTGATGCCGTAGGCGTCGTCGCGGAAGGCGTTCGCCATCACGAACTCGAGCGCTTCGCGCTGCTTCTCGACCGCGACCGGCACGAGCGGATCACCGGTGTTGGGATCGCCCTTCTTGACGCGGTTGACGTGGGTTCCGCCGACCCAGGAGGCCGCAACGTCGATCATCTGACGCTGCTCGCCAAGGGTCTTCAGGTAGCCGCGCCGCGCCTTCGCCCAGCTGTCGCCGTCCTTGACGTACTCGTCGAGCAGACGGGCACGCTGCGCCTGGACCATCAGGATCTGGTTCTGCGCCCAGCGAAGCGGGTCCTTGCCGAAGTCGTAGCGGCGTGCCAGCGGATCGGGACCGCCGGTGTCCTCGTCGGTGAGGTAGGCGTGCTCCGGCTCGCCGACCCGGGCGAGCACCTTCTTCGGATCGTCGAAGGTGTAGCCGTACTCGATCGCCCACATGTCGTAGGGCCCGATCGTGGTCATCGCGAAGTCGCCCTGGACGAGTTCGCCGTCGTAGTTGAAGTTGGTCCCGATGTAGTCCATCACCGAGGACGCGAAGGGCTTGCCCTTCATCTCCTCGCTGTTGACCTCTTCGAAGTCGTAGAGCGCCGACGCCTTGAAGTTGTGACGCAGGCCGAGGGTGTGTCCGACCTCGTGGGCGACGAGGTGCTCGAGCTGCGGGCCGACGAAGCTCTCCGGAATGCCGTCGAGAAGCTGACCTTCGCCCTCGGCGCCGTCGAGCAGGCCGAGCATGTCGAAGTGCAGGCTCGCGAAGGCCATGCCGCGGGCCATGCCGTGCGCCGCGAGGCAGTGCGAGCACTCCTTGCCGACCCACTGCTGGATCTGCTGAAGGTTCTCATCGCCCGCGAGGATCGGATCCTTGCGGCTGTCGGCGGGATCGGGATCGCCCGCGATCCGACGGGCCTCGCGCTCGGCGAGGACCTCGGCACGCTGCGAAGGCGGCACGAGCTGCACGCGCGGATCCCACTCCGGATGCGCTTCGAGCCACGCGAGCGCCTCGGGCGTGAGGCTCATCGCCGACTCCATCGGGCGATCGTCGTACCAGTTGTAGAACGCGCGGATCCAGCCGTCGGTCAGGATGATGTCCGCGTCGAGGATCTGGCCCGTGAGCGGGTGCGCCCGGCTCGGCCCGATCGCGGTGGCGACGTCGTTGTTGAGCCAGCGGACGAAGTTGTAGCGGACGTCCTCCGGATCCTTGTCCATGTGGGCGCCGGTGACCTCGTCCTGCTGATAGACGACGATCGCCTCGTCGATCCCGATCTTGCGGAACGCCTCGTTCCACTGCAGCACGCCGTCGCGCACGAAGCGCCGGTAGCGGACCGGCACGGTGTGCTCGATGTAGAAGACGATCGGCTCCTTCGGCGGGCTCAACTGGAGCTTCGGGTCGCGCTTCTGGAGATCCCAGCGGTTGATGTACCGGGTCCAGTTGGTCTCGGTGCCGTAGCGGCCGAGATCGCGGTAGTCGGTGGTGAAGTAGCCCACGCGATCGTCCGCCTCGCGCGGCTTGTAGCCGCCGCCATCCGGCACGAGGCTGATCGAGTAGTGCAGCGTCTTGAAGTTTCCGCCCGGGTCCGGCGCCTCGACGGCGACCTCGATGTTCTGAGGGAACGCCTTGGTCTTGGTGAACTTGGCGAGCCGACCGTTGAGCGGCAGGCCCGCGAGCTTCTGCGAGTTGCCGACGAGAAGCTGGTCGAGATCGATGACCGGCTGGCCGTTCGGGCCGCGGCTGACGACCGGCATCTCGAGCACGACGGTGTCGGTGAAGATGCGTCCGACCGAGTCCCGCGAGACCTGCTCGCCGGTCGAACGGATCTCGAGCTGCGGCTCGACGAGCGCGATGCGGTCGCCGTAGTCCTTCCACTCGACGTAGCGGGCCGGTCCCTGCAGCCCGGAGAAGATCACGCCGCCGGCGGGCGTCACCGCGAAGAAGTACTTCTGCCGCTGCCAGTTCCGCGGAAGCTCCGCGAGCAGCTGCTGCTCCTTCTCGTTGAACCAGACGCCGTAGAGCGAGTTCCCGTCCTGGGTGCTCTGGATCTGGCGGTAGCCCTTCGAGACATCCTCGAACTTCGGCAGTTCGCGTCCCTGCGCCATGGCGAGGGTCGCGGGAATCACGGCGCCGGCGACCGCGGCGAGCAGGAGACTTCTGGGTGCTATCGGCATCGGGTGGGATCCTTCCAAGGGCGGCTCGTGCCGCCGGGACTTTGTCGGCGTCTTCAACCGCGTGGGCGGTCAGGAGGTTGCGTTCGCAGGGCGGGTTCCGCCCTCGGCCGGGCCGATCTCACCGGAGATCGGTCCGCCTGGGGCTTCGGAGGAATTCGACGATCGGCAACGGGTGCAGGTTCGGTTGCATCCATGAAGCAGTTTCGTTTCCGGACCTGCAACGCCGAATCGCCGAGGCCCCCGGCGTTGCCCAGTCCCCCGTTCGAAACGACCGCGACCCCGGACGAGCCGGGGTCGCGGGTGAATGCTGCGAATCGGACCTGCGAACCGTCAGGGGCAGTCGCCCCACGCCGCGAGCACCGCGGCGAGGTCCGCCCCGCCGACCAACCCGTCGCCGGTGATGTCGAAGGTCGGATTCGAGGTGCCCCAGGCTCCGAGCAGGGCCGCGAGGTCCGCGCCGTTCACGACGCTGTCGCCGTTGAAGTCGGCCGGGCAGAGGTTCTCGTCCGCCACCACCACGGCGTACTGGTCGCCCGGCACCGAGGCGAAGTCGAGGAACCGCGGATCGCCGAGGTTGTCGCCGCCGCCGATCGGCCCGAGGACCTGGTTCGACACGAAGTCGTGGCCGCTGGCGTTCACGAAGGCGCACACGCGGAGCGGTCCGCCGTTGTAGCCCATCAGGGCGAGCGGAATGCGGAGCTCCATGCCGGTCAGCACCCCGGCTCCGCCGTCAGGCACGAGCTCGATGCCGCCGTCGACGCCGAAGATGTTCGAGTTGTCGATCGAGAAGGCGATGCCGTTCTCGACGAAGTTCGGAAGGCCCGCACGTCCCGGTCCCGCGAACGAACCGGTGCCGCCGCCGTCGGTCGGAAGCGTCGCCCAGTTGATGTAGAGGTCGTACACGCCGCCTCCACCGCCGCCGCCGCCCATGTTGACGTAGAAGTCCGCGTCGAAGCCCGCATCGAACGCGAGTCCGGGGCCGGCCTTCGGGTTCGCCGGGTCGGGACCCATGCGGCCGAGCGCGTTGAAGTCGACGTCGGCGTTGTTGGAGACGAGACGGTTCTGGCCGCCCGGGGCACAGTCGATGAAGACCTCGAGCTTGTTGAAGTTCGCCTCGAGGTTGCCGGAGAAGAGCAGGTGCAGGTGGTCGTCGTCGCGGAAGGCGTAGACGCCGTCGATCTCCGAGCCGTTGGCGAAGTCGATGAGACCGGTGTCGCTGTTGCCGAAGTTGGTCTGGGTGTCCTGCACGGCGATCGCCTCGCCGTACTCCTCGCTGTAGCGGCCGTCGATGCAGAAGAAGGTCTCGGTCTGGCACTCGTCGGGAATGCCGTCGAGGTTGCAGTCGGCGCTGAGTCCGAAGGCGATGTCGCAGCCATCGGCAAGCCCGTTGAAGTTGCAGTCGTCGGCGCTCCCCCCGCAGGTCTCGACGCCGCCGCAGGCGACGCACACCTGAGAGGCGAGATCCGCGCATCCCGCGTCCCAAGCGACCTCGCAGCAGGTCGGATCGAGGGCGCAGACCGCGTTGCAGCAGAGTCCGTCGCTGCAGTAGGCGGTCTTGCCGCCGCTGCAGCAGTCGCCGGCGCCGGGGTCGCCGCAGTAGGAGCCGGTGTCGCCCTCGACGACCGTCGCGTACTGGTCGCCCACGATGAAGGCGAAGTTCACAAGCCGCGGCTCGCCGAGATTCGGCAGGCCACCGAGGCCGCCGAGGACCTGATTCGAGAGGAAGTCGTGACCGCTGCCGTTGACGAAGGCGCAGACCTTGATGCCGGAGCCGTCGAAGCCGATCACGTCGAGCGGAATCGCGAACTCGAGACCGGTCACCACGCCCGCGCCGCCGTCCTCGATGAAGCCGTCGCCGCCATCGACGCCGGCGATGTTCGAGTTGTCGATCGCGAACCGGATCCCGTTCGACGCGAGGATCTCCGTGCCGGCTGGCCCGCCGCCGCCGTACGCGCCCTCGCCGCCGCCGAGGGTCGGCAGCGTCGCGTAGTCCATGTAGAGCGTGTACGGATCGCCGCCGCCGTTGACGACGATGAAGTAGTCCGCCGCGAAGCCCTCGTCGAAGGTCAGGCCCGGCAGGGCCGCCGGATCGGACTGGCTCGTGCCCATCCGGTTGAGGCCGTTGAAGTTGACGTTCGCGTTGTCGTTGCGAAGCGTGTTCTGGCCACCCTCTCGGCAGTCGATGAAGATGTCGAGCTTGTTGAAGTTGCTCTCGAGGTTGCCCGCGATGAAGAGGTGCAGGGTGTCCCCGATCACCGTCGCGTGAAGCACGTCGAGTTCCGACCCGTTGGCGTTCGCGATGAGCCCCAGATCGTTGTTGCCGAAGCCGGTCTGGTTGTTCTGGATGACGATCGGCGGGCCGTAGGCCTTGTCGAGAACGCCATCGATGGTGAGCACCCCCGCTGCCGCGAGGACCTGGCCTGAGAGGCTGGCGGCGAGGAGGGTTGCGGGCGCGGCAAGGGCGATCCGGGGGCAGGGACTCTGCATGACCTTGTCTCCGAACGGGGGTCGAGGGGGGCGAGCCGGGCGGAATCCCGACTGCAGCGGGTCAATTATGGAACGGGTTCTTCGAGATCCAAGCGAAAACGACGCAGGAAGGTCCGGGGTTCGCGGCGAGTGCCGCCTTCGTGGTCCGTGAACCTGTCGCCAGGCATGAGACCCTACCCCGGGTCACGCATCCCCTTGGAATCGACCGCCGGATCCTCGCCTGGTCCCCGAACGAGGCATACTTTGAATTCCGGAGCCGGCTTCCGGCGAACCGATCGGCACCGCCATGCGTCGCGCGTGCTCATTCACCGCTTCACGTCCTGGTCCCCACCGCTCCTCACCGATCCATCGCCCATGACGAAGACCGCCCTCCGATCGGCCCTCGCCATCGTCCTGCTGCTCGCCGCGGCGCCCCCCTCGCTGGGCCAAGGGCCCTCCAACCGACCCGGCGTCGGTGCGATTCCCTTCACGCAAGGCGCTTCGCAGGGCGTGACCTTCCGGACGTGGGCGCCGTTTGCGGTCTCGGTGCGGGTCGCGGGCACCTTCAACGGCTGGAGCCAGACCGCGACGCCGCTCTACTCCGAAGGCAACGGCTTCTGGAGCCGCGACGTCGGGTCGATCGGGCCCGGCACGCAATACAAGTTCGTGATCGTCGGCAACGGGCAGTCGCTCTGGAAGTCCGATCCGCGGGGCCGAATCCTGACCGGCGCGACCAACAACAACGTCGTCTACGACCCGAACGCCTTCGAGTGGAGCGACACGTCCTTCTCGATGCCGCTCTGGGACGACCTCGTGATGATGGAGGTCCACCCCGGCACCTTCGGCCTCGATGCGGGCGAAGCGCCGCCGGCGAACTTCGACGAGTGCATCGATCGTCTCGATCACCTCGCGGATCTGGGCATCAACGCCATCGCGCTCATGCCGGTCAACGAGTTTCCCGGCGAGATCAGCTGGGGCTACAACCCGACCGGCCTCTACGCGGTCGAACAGTCCTACGGCGGTCCCGACGCGCTCAAGCGGTTCATCGATGCGGCGCACGCGCGGGGCATCGCGGTCTTCGGCGACGTCATCTACAACCACTGGGGCCCGACCGACATGGACCTCTGGCGCTTCGACGGATGGAGCCAGGGACCTTGGGGCGGCATCTTCTTCTACAACGACGATCGCGCGATCACCCCGTGGGGCGACACCCGCCCCGACTACGGCCGAAGCGAGGTCCGCGACTTCATCAAGGACAACGTCCGGATGTGGCTCGAGGAGTTCCGCATGGACGGGCTCCGCTTCGACGCCACCAAGTTCATCCGCCGCACCAACCTCGGCGACCTCGCGGAGGGCTGGAACCTGCTCCGCGAGATGAACGACCTGATCGACGCTTCGCAGCCGTGGAAGCTCTCGATCGCCGAGGACATGGACGGCGACGCGTGGATCACCCGCTCGACCGGGGCCGGCGGCGCCGGCTTCGACAGCCAGTGGGACGCGCCGTTCATGCACCCGATGCGCTTCAACCTGATCACGCCCAACGATGCGAACCGCGACATGGGGACGATCGCTTCGGTGATCGGGGGCACCTCGAACGCCGGCGACGCCTCGAAGCGGGTGATCTACGTCGAGAGCCATGATGAAGCCGCGACGGGCGGACGAATCCCACAGGCGGTCGATCCCGGCAATCCTCTTTCCTGGTGGAGCCGCAAGCGCTCGACGCTCGGGATCAGCGTGCTGATGACGACGCCCGGCCTCCCGATGCTGCTGCAAGGCCAGGAGTTCCTGCAGACGGGCGGATTCAGCGATACGCAGCCTCTCTCGTGGCAGCAGGCGGAGACGTATTCCGGCATCGTCGACTTCACCCGCGACCTGATCGGCCTTCGACGCAACCTCCAAGGTCGCACCGCGGGTCTCTCCGGCGACCACATCAACATCTTCCACGTCAACCACGGCGGCAAGGTGCTCGCATTCCATCGCTGGAATCAGGGCGGCCCCGGCGACGACGTCGTCGTGGTCCTCAACTTCAGCGCGAACACCTACTCGAACTACCGCATCGGCATGCCGCACTCGGGCGTGTGGCGGCTTCGCTTCAACGGCGACGCCTCGCGGTACGACCCCGAGTTCAGCAACGCCGCGGTCTTCGACGGGCAGGCCTTCGCTCCGCCCTACGACGGCTTCCCGGTGAGCATGGCCTTCAACCTCGGCCCCTACTCGGCGCTGGTCTTCAGCCGGCCGAAGTTCGGCTCGCCCGACATCAACGGCGACGGCTACGTCAACGGCGCCGATCTGGCCGCGATCCTGTCGAACTGGGGAGGCAGCGACTGGGCGAGCGATCTCAACGACGACGGCATCGTCAATGGGACGGACCTCGGCGTGATGCTCGGCTCCTGGGGCAACAAGGGCGGCAAGGGCGGCTGAAGCCGCCGAGCGCGAGACGATCTCGATTCCTTGTGAGGAAGAGAAGGCACTGCCTCTCGGGCATCTTCACGATCCCGACATCGATGCACTGCACCATCGCTCCATGGAACGGCGGCGCGTCGGAAAGGCGGGTCTCGCTTCACCTTTGCTTCAGAGCAGCGCCTCGATCGCCGCGGTCACGCCACGCTGCGGCGGCGTGTCGCTCGGCCACAAGACGCGATGGCTCGGTGCGATCTCCGTGGGCCGCTCGAAGCCGCGCTCCGCCGCCTCGTAGACCGCCCAGTCCGCATCGGAAGGCTCCCGCCGATCGGACGCCCTCGCCACCAGCCGGCGGCGGACGACCTCGCGATCGCAGGTCGACTCGGCGAAGACCCACGGGCAGCCGACCTCCCCCGCCAACTCCACGAAGAGCGATCGCTGCGAGGCCTTTGAGCACGCCGCATCGACGACGACATGTCGACCTCGCCGCAGCGCCGCCGCCGCGGCCTGAAGCAGCACTGCGTAGGTCCTCGCCGTCGAGGCCTCGCTGTAGAGGCTCTCCCCCGCTCGATCGCGGCCACGCCGATCGTCGATCGCCACACCCGCGAGACGCTTGCGGATGACGTCGCTGCGAAGAACGACCGCCCGAAGCGGCGCCGCGATCGCTCGGGCGAGGGTGCTCTTGCCGGTCCCCTGCAGTCCGCAGGTCACGATGAGCGAAGGCCGCAGCAGATGTCCTGTCGCGAGATCGGCGTATCGCCGCGCCGCGGCGAGACTCGATGAACGCTCCGCGTCGCCGACGGCGGCATCGCGGCTGCGGATCGCCTCGACGAGCGTCCGCACCACGGCATAGTGCACGCGGAAGAGCGGCGCGAGTTCGATGACCCCCCGATCGCCCGAGGCCCGGGCGTAGGCGCGGGTCCACGCGGACCCGAGCGAGGCGAAGCCCCGATGCTCGAGGTCCATCGCGAGGTAGGCGACCTCGCAGGCCTCGTCGCGGCAGCGCATGCGTGCGTCGAACTCGATCGCATCGAACGCGATCAGCCGATCGTCGATCGCACACAGATTCCCCGCGTGCAGATCGCCATGGCCTTCCCGTACGCGCCCTGAGCGCATCCGCTCATCGAGTCGAGAGCGACTTGCCTCGAGCCGCTCGAAGGCCTTGGTCCGCAACCACTCGAACCGCCGCATGGAGATCACGTCGATCGCCTCGCCGCCGGCGAAGGGCTCGAGGCGGGTGAAGTTCTCCTCGAACTGCCGCCGCATCCCGTCGGGGCCGCCGTGCTCGTCGATCCCCGGCCCCGTTGGGCAGCCGGCATGGAACGCCGCAAGGTCCGGGGCGAACGCACTCAGCAGTCGCCGCAGATCCGATCGATCCGCGTCGTTCGAACCCCGGGCGACGCGATCAAGCCGCCGATCGAGCAGCCCCGCCTCGGGCAGTCGCTTCATGCGCACGGCGACCTCGACCACCTCGCGTTCGCCGGGACTCGCGGTCACCTGCAGCGAGCCGTCGGTGTCGCGGACGATCGCATCGACGCCGAGGTAGACCTCGGGCGCCGTGCGGCGATTGACGCGAAGTTCTTCCTCGCAGAACCGGCGTCGCTTCGCGAGCGTGGAGAAGTCGAGGAAGCCCAGATCGACGGGCTTCTTCACCTTCCACGCGAAGTCGCCCACGAGAAACACGACCGAGATGTGGGTCTGACGCGTCTCGATCGGCGCGAGCGTGGCCGGGTCGCCGACCCCGCACTCGCGGTAGGCCTCCGCCCTCGACAACGCCTCGATCAGTTCCGCAAGCGGCACGGGGCGAGTCTAGCGGGCGATCCGAGCATGCTCGTCAACGCTCGACACCGCGAACCTCACGACGTGCACCACTGCGGCGACCAACGGACTCGACCGATTGTCGAACGCCTTACCGCGTCGCGCGACTCCGCGGACGATCCTCGAACACTCACGGCTCGTCCGCTGCAGCCGATCGAGCCACCCTGAATCCCACTCGGTCCGAGGCGATCGTGGGGCCGCTCGCCGATCGCGACCACGATGCCAGTGGGAGAGCGCCCGATTCCCAGTGACCACCGCGAAAGACCTTGAGCGTCCCGGTCTCCGGTCCGGGTGGATCGACCGGGGGGCTCGACTCGTAGTACGTGTTGGAGTCCCAGTCCTCGCACCACTCCGACACGTTGCCGTGGATGTCGTGGAGACCGAGCGGGTTGGCGTCCTTCAGACCGACGAAACGGGTCATGCCGAACGAGTTGCCCTCGAACCACGCGATTGACCCCACCGACTCGGGATCGTTGCTGCCGTTGCTGTAGCGCGTCTCGGTCCCGCCTCGACAGGCGTACTCCCACTCCGCCTCGGTCGGCAGACGCAGGCCGGTCTGCGACTCGAACGCTTGCACCTGATTCCAGCTCACCCGCTCCACCGGCCGCTGCGGACCTGGGAATGCACTCGGGTTGCTGCCCATGATCGCGGTCCACTGCGCCTGGGTGACCTCGTAGCGTCCGAGGTAGAACGGCTGCGAGATCGTCACCTCGTGCGACGGGGTCTCTCCAAAGATGCAGGTGTTGGTCGGAGGAAGATAAACGCACCCCATCGCGAAGGTCCCCGGCGGGACCAAGAGCATCTCGATGCCTGTTGCCGTGTCGAGCACCCGCCACGGCAGACCCGTCGACACGATCGACGCCAGCAGCC
>CAZTMB010000078.1:0-13800 GCA_964614695.1 uncultured Isosphaeraceae bacterium
TGCGCGAGGCGCTCGCGGCGATGTATCCGAAGGATCAGGCGACCGGCTACGCGGCCGGCGATCTGCGCGGCTGGTTCTGGGTCGAAGTGCCGTAACGATCAGCGGCGTCTTCGCGGCGCCAAGCGATCGCAGCGCCGAGCATCGCTCGCGTCGCTCGCTGCGTGGGCGGTAGAGACCCCGTGCCATCGATCAATCACCCGGCACGCTTGGGATTGACTCGCCGATTGTTGTGGCGTCCGCCGAGCGAGACTGGCGAGCGCTGCGGGAGAAGGGCGGCCGTCGCGTCAGCACCAGCCCGCGTGACGGATCGTCTCGGCCGACCTTCCAGCGGCAAGGGGCATGCGCGGCATCGCCGCCGTGCATGAGAAGCGATGGCGACTCCTCACTAGGACCGATCGCCGCGCTCGGCGCGATCGGTAGCATCTGGCCATGCGTCGATTCAACCCTCGCGTCGCAGGGGCATCGTCCGGGCGAGTTCTTCTTTTAATCGGCGTGCTGCTGTCCGGTGTGTCGGGCAGCTTCGCGACGGGAGCCCGCGCTGACGATCTGGTCGCCCCGCCGATGGGGCTTGCGAGGCTCCGGATCCTGCTTGAAGACGGTCTGTCTTTGCCGCCAACTGCCGCGGAGTGGTCGATCGTCGTCTCGCTTCACCGCGACATGATCGAGTCGTACGGCTCGTCGCGGACCGGACTATCGGGCGATGCGTGGCGTTCCGGCAACTCGCTCTACGACGAGTTGCGCTTCATGAAGCGCGACCCCACCCGACGCCGCATGAAGGAGGTGGTCGATCTGCAGGAGCGCATGCTCGCGGAGGCGGATGCCGCCGAGCGAGCCATGTTCTCGGCGATCGCCGAGGTGCTCTCCGCCGACGCGCTCGACGAATCGCCGCGTGCAGAGATCGTCGCCGCGGTCGAGCGTGCGAGGGCGGTGCGTGAAGCGGATCGCCTGCTCGCGTCGTTCCCGCTCGGGGAACCCTCTGGTGCGATCCCGGGGCTGCGGGAGGCGGTCGGAAGAATTCGCGTCTCGCCCGAGGTGCGCGACCAGATCGATGCGATCGTCGCCGAGCGCGATGCGTCGCTGCCGTCGCTTCTTCGCCGGACGCTTCGGGAGTACCAAGACTTCGCGATCGCGGCGGCGGCCGCCTTCGAAGAGGTCTTCGGCGGCGTGCTGCCGCCGATCGGCGCGGCCCTGAGCGACGCGGAGGCCGAACGCCTTCGCGCGCGGATGCGTCAACGCTGCGAACGTGAGGGCGAGGCGTTCCTCGCCGCCCGCCGCACCGTGCGGGCGAGGGAGGACGCGACGGTCGAGCGGCTCTGCGCGATCCTGCCTCCCGACAAGGCGATCGAACTGCGCCTCCGCCTGTCGCCGTCGGCGAAGGCGGGATCGGCTCGCTTTCTCCTTCTGGCTGAAGGGCAGGTCCGCGACGCTCTTCGTGATCTTCCGGCGGACGATCCGGTCCGGGCCGAGATCGAGGCGTTTGCGCCGCGATGGCGGAAGGCGCTCCGCGAGATGCTGCACGACGAGGTCTCGGCGCTTCGCGAGCAGGAGGACTCGACCTTCTGGGATCCGTCGGTCTCCCGGAGCTGGCTGCTGAGCGAGGCGGCGGAGGTCGGTCTCGCGGCCGGGCGTCCGGACATCCTGCAGGAACTCGATCGGATCCTCGCGGGCCGCGTCGCCGACGCGGGCGGCACGCTCGGGAATCTCGTGGCCGAACGATCGCCGTCCGGCGAGGCTCGCCTGCTCGAGCGTCGCACCATGGGGGAGTGGCGGCGCGAGGTCGCGGAGGCGAGCGACCCGCCGCCGCGCGTCGCGAGGCTGCGTCTCGTCGACGTGGTGACGCTCGAAGAGGAACGCCTTTCCGCCGAGTTCATGGACTCTATGGACATTCTCCGTCGGGGCGTGCCGCGGAAGATGGATCGCTCGGTCGTTGGGCGAAGCTTCGCAGAGACGCTGGCGTGGTCGGACCGATGGTCCGAGTGCGTGTCGATCGCGTGGTCGGCGTACGAGTCGCGTTGGGCCCGCGAGGTCGAGGCGGCGATCGCTCCGCTGACCGAGGCGCGACGCTCGCTGCGACGCTTCGACACGTTCCTGGCGTTCTCACAGGGCAGCGCACCGGCGGACGCGGGGGATCGGATCGACGCGCTCCTGCAGGCGTTGCGGATTCGGGACGGCGCCTGGCGGGCGGCCGAAGCGGCGGACGAGGCGTTCTTCGCCGCGTGTGGCGAGTGCGCCGCACGCGAGCCGGCGTCGGTGCGACGCGTGATCGCCCTTGCGCGTCTGGCCCGGTTTCTCGTTCGCGAAGAGCGGATCGCCGCCGCCGCGTCTCCCTTCGGTCCCTCCATCGACGCGTTGCCGTCCTGGACCGCGGTCGTGCGGCAGGCGAAGCTCGAGTCGCAGGCGCGGGAGCGCGTCGAGATCGCGCTTGCCGAGGCGTCGACGCGATTCATGGCCGACTCGATCGAGCGCCGGCAGCTCCAGTTCGATCAGGCGGCCGCGATGGACCTGCGGTCGCTCGGCTTGGCGGGAACGCCGCTTCATCGTGGCAAGGAACGCAGTGCCGCTGAACTCTCGGCGGCGAACCTCCGCGCCGCGCGGGCGACGGCGCGTCTCGTCGAGGCGCTCTTCGCGGCCGCGGGCGACGGACCCGACGGCGAGGCGTCGCGGGACGCGCTTGAGAGTGCGGCGATCGAGGCGCTCTATCGAGGATGGTCGATCGATCCGATCGCACGAGGGACGGCTCGGCGTGCGGAGACTGTCGCGGCGACCGGCGAGGAGCGTCGGGCGGTCGCCGCGGCCTTCGAGGCCTACACGCGAAACGTCCGGGCGGTCGAGGAGCGGGCGGCGCGATTGGCGTTGGCGGTCTCGCCGATCGCGGAAGGCACTCAGGGCGTCGTGCTCTTCGCGGCGCTCGACGACATGGCTCGCGCGGGCTCGGACGATCGGTTCGCGGCCGCGCTCGATCGCGAGCGTGCGGATCTTCGAGCCATGCTCGAGATCGAACTCGCGGGAATCCTCGGCAACACCCGCTGGGCGACGGTCGCGCCACCGGACGTCTTCGAGCTCTTGGGTGTTGGCGGCCGCTGAGCGAACCGGCGCATCGCGGACGGTTCACGTGGCGGTGGCAAGCGAATCGCGCGATGGTCACGCTGCCACGTCATCGTGTTGTCTTGTTGCCACGTTGCCACGCCCTCGCCGGCTTCGCCGTGTCGCGTGCGATGGGAGGTCACGCATCGACGCATCCACGCCGCGGATTGGCCGCGAGCCCGCGGCATGTCCGCGACCCCGACGGTTGCCCGCCTATCGTGGCCACCTGAACCAAGTCGCCGCATCGTCCGACCTGCAGGACCACCGACCATGTCCCCACGATCGTGTCTTCTCACGCTCACCCCGCTGGCCTTCCTGTCGTTGGCATTCGCCTGTTCGCAGCCGAAACCGTCGGTGGCCGGAGGTCCGGTGGCCGCGACGGCGCGATCGGCGCCGATCGCGCCCGCAGAGGCTTCAGGCGGGCCTGCCGCATCGCCGTCCGCGTCGGCGTCCGACGAACTCGCGGCGTCGACGGCTCCTCCGCCGGCGATCCGAGCGTGGATGGATCGACTCACCGTCGAGCACTTCTACGACCCCGCGACGGGCTTCATCGTCGCTCGCGAGACGATCGCCCTTCCGCCGCTCCTCGCCGCCGCTCCGCCGCTCGATGCCGCGATCAAGCAGGCGGGACCGGATCGCCTCGTTTTCGTCTTCGTCACCGCCGATCGCTGTGCCCCGTGCCAGCAGTACAAGCACGACGCGCTCAACGACGCCGCCGTCGTCTCGCGACTCTCCGAGCGCCGCTTCCTGCCCACCCATGTCGAGGTCGATCGGTCCCCCGAACTGGCCGACACCCATCTTGGCACGAGGGCGATTCCGATGACCTACGCCCTGCGCGACGGCCGGATCATCGCGACGTCGCGCGGCCAGCGTTCCGCCGCGGATCTGCTCGCGTGGATCGACGCGTTGCCCAAGTCGTGACCGCGGAGGGGGCTTCGCAACGCGCGTCGAGGTCCGCGGACCGGAGACGCTGGCGCGAGCTGCGCTGCGGCCGACGCGAGTTCTGGGGATGACGGCAGCGCGAGCAGGTCACTCGCCCAAGACACGAGGCGGCGCAATGGGCTGAAGTCGGAGCCGCACATGGTGGACCACGCGCGGCCGCGGCCGAAGGCCGCCGCGGAAGCGGCGGAGCTCGATCTCGCAACGCGCGGTCGCCTGAGCGCCGCCGGACTTCGATCAAGACGGCGCCACACCGATCATGGTGGCCACGGGGGAGCGTGGACTCGTCGAGTCAGGGCGCCCGCGTCGGGCGATCGTCGGCGCTCAGCGTCGTCGGCGGGACCGCGCGAAGCCGGCGATGCCGGCAAGGGCGAGCGCGCCGGGAGAGGAAGCGGGCACGGCCGCGGGCGACGTGATCGTCAAGGTGACGCCGCCGAGCGTCGCCTCGTTGACTGGATTGGCATTCAGGCCGCTCACCGTGAAGCCGGTCTGGAGCCTCAGTCCCTGGAACGAGGACAAGTCCGCCGTGACCGTGAAGATCCCCGAGGCGGGAAGCGTCACGCGGAGGTCCAGCACCGTGGTGAACGAACCGGGGTCGATCACCTTGATGAACGCCTCGGCGGTGTAGCCCGCGTCAAGGTTGTTTGAGTCGACGGTGCCCCACAGCGAGTAGCTCGACACCGCAATGGCGTTTGGGTCCTCGAAGTAGGTGTCGGCCACCATCCACTTGTTGCCGGCAGGGCCAGCGGTCACGCCGCCATCGGTGCTGTTGGTCCAGAAGGCGCGATCGGCATCGGTGCCGCCGAGGGCGTCGGAGTAGGCGTTGAAGTTCGGCTGCAGGGTGAGCCGGTCTCCGATGATGGTGGGGTTCGAGGTGAGCACCGTCGTCTTCAGGTCGCTCACGCTCCACGGGCTGCTGAAGATGAAACTTCCTTGAGAGCCCGAATTGTTGTTGTAGATACTCATGGATCCCGCCCAGTTGCTGACGCCAGCGATGGCGGAGTTGGCAAGCACCGGGATGGCGGCGGCGATCGCGAGGTGGGCGAGACGATGGCGGCGATGCATGATGGCTCTCTCTCCAGACACGGTTCGCGGAGGCTTGGATTGCGGGCCACCGACATCGGGGGCGTCGCGATCGTCATCGAGTTCCCGATGTGAGCAGGGACCGTGGTCGCCACGTGCCCAGGCACCTCGGAGCGCGTCGGCGACTCGGGCCGCCGGCGCGGGCGAAGTGTACGGCGTAGGGCTGCAGGGGCAACCGAGCAATCGATGAAATCGGTGGGGCCGCGACCATCCGCCCGCGACGCGACCCCCTTCGTCGCGCTCGAGCCCTTGTTGACGCTCGCACGCTTCAGCCGCAGGCGCCCCACGCGCCAAGCAGGATCGCGAGGTCGGCGCCGTTCACCGTACCGCTCCCGTCGAGGTCGGCGGCGCAGCCCTTCTTGCACGCGCCCCATGAGGCGAGCATCGAGGCGAGATCGGCACCATCGACGGAGCCGCTGCCGTCGAGGTCGGCGGGGCAGGGCGGCGCCGTCGGGCAGTCGTCGCAATCGTCCGAGATGCAGGCACCGTCAAGTTCGGTTACGACCGCACCCGACAGTGAGTAGACCTGGGCACCGCTCGGCGCACTGTTGCCGCAGACGCGGGTCGATTGGAGAACCAGACTGCTCGAACTGGAGAGTGCGAAGGCACCCCCGGATCCGCTCGCGGAGTTCTGGCTGACGGTGCATCCGATCATGGTGGTGGTCCCACTGCCGACCGACACCGCGCCAGCCGAGCCCTGCGATGGAAACCGCGCGTTGCCGGCGGAGTTGCCCGTGAGTTCGCAGTCGATGAGCGTGGGGCTCGCGGAGGAGTTGAAGAGCGCGCCGCCCTTCCAAGTGGCGACATTGTTGTGGAAGTGGCAGTTCTGAAACACGGGCGAGGAACCGGCGACGAACACGCCGCCGCCGTAGTCCGACCGCCCGTTCGCGAACACGAGGTTCTCGAAGGTGGGCTGGCCGATGATCGAGGTCATGCTGAGAACGATCCTGGCGCCCTGGCCGTCGAGCACCGTCGCGGGGCGTCCCTCGACATCGACCGCGCCGCGGACGGTGATGGCTTGTCCGTACACCAACAGCGACGCATCGAGCGGATAGGTGCCGGCGGCGATCTCGACGATGTCGCCCGTGACGGCCGTGTTCACGGCGGCGACGGGATCGGTGAAGTCGCACGACCCGTCGGGGCAGACGGTGATCGTGTCCGCGGAGGCGATCGAAGCGACGGCGCCGGCGAGGAGCGTCGCGGCGATCAGGTCGGTCGGCGAGGGTCGAGTGCTCATGCTTCTGGTTGCTCTTGGTGCCTTCCGGTCCCGACCTCGAGCGGTCTCGCTCGAAGACGTGCGCCTGCACGAGCCACGTCCAACCTCGACCATAGTGCGGCGACGGCGATGTGCCGTCTCTCGCGGGTCGGTTTCTGAAGAATTGCCGGGCGTGTTCCGAAGGGCGAAGGCATCGCCAGACCGGCCACGGTCGGGCAGAAAGCCATCGCCCGGCGACCGGGGGGCGAGCAAGTCGCCAGAGCGACCGCCGCTTCGTGCCCTGCGGTCCTGCGGCGCGCGGCAGCCGCTACTCGGGCAACGCGTCCAACCAGGCGAGCAGGTCCGCGGCGGAACGCTGGCCGCGAAGCGTCGCGATGACCGTCCCGTTACGCAACGCATAGGTCATCGGGATCCCACGCGAGCCGAGATGCGTGTCGGCGAGTTCGGGCGATCGATCGACTTCAAGATGCGTCGGCAGCCATCGCGGATCGGAGAGCCTCGCGATGACGGCTTCGTCGTTGAGGGCGTCCTGCTTGTACTGCTGACACGGTGCGCAGCGGTCCGCCGTGACGAAGACGATGACGAGGCGCTCCTCGCCGGCCTCGGCGATCGCCTCGTCAAGCGGAGGCGCGTTCGAGAGAAGCGGCGGTAGGGCGGTCGTCTCGCGGGCGACGATGAATCCGGTCGCGGGGTCGTAGAAGTGAGGGACGGTCAGGCGATCCATCCACGCCTGAATCGCGGGCGGCGGTGTCGCGTTCGTCGCGGTGGCGTCGAGCGCAGAGGTCGCCGCGGGGGGCGGCGGAGAGGGTCGATCAGACCTCTTCTCGGGCGATGAGTGGTGAGAAGCGCACCCGAGTAGCAGGGCGATCGGCAAGAGGGCGAGCAGGGAAAGGACGGTTGAGATCGCGGGCATCGAAGCAACTCGGTCGCATGGAGCGGTCGGCGCGGGTCGGGCGGAACGACCTCGAGACGACGGACCTTCGGACCGTCGTTCGGAAGCATCTTCACGGCGAGTTCCGATCCGACGCGACCGCGCGGACTCGCGGACGTTCATCGTCAGTTCACCGGACCCCATGCGGCAAGGAGAAGGGTGAGATCTTCGGCACCGACGACGCCGTCGCCGTTGAGATCAGTGTCGGCGTCCGAACGCCCCCAGTCCGCGAGCAAGGTCGCAAGATCGGTCGCGTCGATCACGCCGTTGCCGTCGAAGTCGGCCGAATTGCCTCGGGGCGAGTCGATCCGCACCACGAACGCCTGCTCGCAACCGCTCGGCCCCAAGGCGCTTCCGACGATGGTCCGCCCGTCCGCGGAGACGTCGGTGATCACCGTGAAGAGCCAGTCCCCGACTTCGGCTTCGAGGCCGAAGCGCGTGATCAGCCATTCGCGAAAGTCGACCGGTCCGGTCTCGGGCGTCGAGATCCACGCGCTCGGGAAACCCTGAACGGAGTACTGGCCGGCGACGATGGTCCCGTCCGCGTTGCAGGTTCGCGCGAACGAGGCTCCGGGGAACTGGGCGCCGAGGTCCTCGAAGCCCGCGGCTTCGGACCAGCGGAACGCCGAGACGAGCTGCGGTGACAGGGCGTTCCCGACGGCGATGCTTCCGTCGAACGAAAGGTCGTTCACGAAGTTCGACTGTTGCTGGGTCGGCGTGATGTTGACGACCTCGCCGTCCTCGTACACGACAATCGCCGAGAAGGTGCCGTCGGGGCCGCAGGCTGCTCCCGCCACGGTTCGGCCATCGCCGCTGATGGTGCTGAAGTAGAAGTATCCGTCCGGGTTGAGCGGGCTTCGCGGCAGGATCTCCCACGGCTCGCCGACGAGGTCGGTCGAGCGGAAGAGGTCGCCGCAGAAGGGATAGAAGTCGGGCGAGGTGTATCCCGCCACGGTGGTTCCGTCGTCGGCGCAGCCGAACACGAACGAATAGGACGACAGCGAGCCGGTGAGGTACTCGAATCCGCCCGACTGGGTCCATCGCCACTTGTCGCCCCAGATCACGGTCCCATCGGCCGAGACGCCGACCGAGGGATACAGACCGAGGCTGGGCGTCACGCGCACCGAGCCGGTCTCCTCGGTCCATCGCACGATGAAGCGATCGATGTATCCGTCGACGAACCCGCCTTCCAAGGTGAGCGCACTGACGGTCGATCCGTCGGCGCTCACGCGCACGGTCGAGTAGCCATCGGTTCCCGAGTAGGCGCACGTGTTCGGATTCGAGCCGGGCTCGCGCTCGGTCGATGGGATCGGAATGAATCGGGCGGTCTCCTTCGCGGCGATCGCCATCGGCGAGATCAAGGTCGAGACCATGATCACGCCCATGGCAGTTGGCGAGACGCGTTCGAGGCCGGGCGAGAAAAGTCGGCGGGTCGCGGGCATGGTGGTGGATCCGGAGGTGTCGGAGGAGTGCGATCCCCTTTGCTCCGCGGATTCGATGCGTGGACGAAATCGCGAGAAATCACTCCTCGCGGGATCGAAGACTGGCGTCGGTGACCGCGATCGCCCCGAAAGTCGCCGAAGCACGAACCTGGAACGAGCAGGCTCCGACTTGGGCCATGCGCGGTCATCGAAGAAACGGATGACTTCGTCTTGCGTGGCCCCGTTCCGGCGATAGGTTCCCCCATCGGTCCGCGAACGTGGGCCGCCCGGAGCCCCTGCATGCACCCGATCCGTTCCCTTGGTCGCGTTCTCCCTCTCCTCGTGATCGCCGGCTCGACCGCCGCCTACGCCGGCGGAACCGGCGGCGCGTTCAAGCTGCTCGGCGTCGATGGCCTCTATCCGACCGACGCCTCGGCGGATGGCCGCGTCGTGACGGGCTACAACCTCAGCGAGTTCTGGTACTGGACGCCGGATCAGGGACTGGTGTTCATCGGCGGCATTGCGCCGTCGGCGGGCGGCGCCGGGAGCGCGGGCATCAGCAACGACGGCACTCGGATCGGCCTGACCGTGCTCAATCCCAAGTCGGGCAAGACCGAGGGCGCCTTCTACGACGTCGCGACGATGCAGACCACGCCGACGGGAACCTTCGGCTTCAGCTGCGACCTTTCGGCGGTGAGCTGCTGGGGCGTTTCGGGCGATGGCACCACCATGGTCGGGCTCGGATGGCACGCCCAGTGTGCGGCGCGAGGCTATCGCTACACGCCGACCGAGGGACTGGTCGATCTCGGCTCGACGGTCGCCGGCTACTCGTCGCGGGCGAATGCCTGCGACGACGTCGGTGCGGTGATCGCCGGATGGCAGGACACGGTCTCGGGCGGACGACAAGGCGCGGTCTGGCGCGACGGTGTGCAGACGCTCATCACCATGCCAAGCGGCGCCCCGGTCGGCGAGGCTGGCGTGGTGAGCGGCGACGGCAACTGGGTCGTCGGACTCGGGGCTGGAAGCACCGGCTCGCTCGGGTGGCGCTGGAGCGAGAGCACCGGTCTGCTCACGCTGCCGCCGACGCCGATTCCGAGTTTGCCGCGGGCGTTCCCGACCGGAGCGAACGAAGACGGCAGCCGAATCGTCCTCTTCTATCGCACGCAGTTCCCGCCTGCGACGGCGGGCGAAGGCTACCTCTGGATCGACGGCACGCTGCACTCGCTCGAGACGCTCGCCGCGGACTCGGGCATCGAGATTCCGGCGGGCGTGCGCCTGGCGCTGCCGCTCGGCATGTCGAACGACGGCTACACCATCGTCGGCACCGCGCGGACGCCGACGGGCATCCAAGGCTTCATCCTCGATCTGCCGCGTCCGGCGGGCTGCCAGGGCGATCTCGACGACGACGGCGTCGTGGGCCCGGTCGATCTGTCGATCCTGCTCGGCGCGTGGGGCACCGACTCGAGCCAGGCGGATCTCGACGGCGACGGCATCGTCGGGCCGACCGATCTGGCGCTGCTGCTGAGCAACTGGGGCAAGTGCGGGGCGTGATCGGTGGGGGGCACGAGGCAGCCGCCCCGCGCCCACCCCTCGAGAACCCTGCGTAGAAAGTGAAAGACGCGCCCTCGTGATTGAGATCAGGAAGACGCGTCGCGCTCGCGTTCGCGAGGGCTGAGGTTCGCAACCACTCGAGCGTTCCGTTTCCGCCTGCGCGCACAGCAACGAAACCCGGTCTTGAGACCGGGGTTCTTCGTGAAGTAGTCAGGGCTGGACGGGCTTCGAACGGTCAGTGGGTTCTAGAGTGCGGAGAGGGTTGGATGATCCCTCGTGGCGCTATGGAATCAGGGTTCCAGCTCGCTCGAGTGCTCGCGCTTCAAGCAGCGGACGCGTGGAGCCGCAGACCGACCGCGCGAGCCACGCGCAGGATCGTGTCGAGGCTCGGGTTGCCATCCTCGCTGACCGCCTTGTACAGGCTCTCGCAGCTGAGGCCAGACTGCTTCGCGACCTTGCTCATGCCGACCGCGCGGGCGATGTCGCCGAGCGCGCGCGAGATGCCTGCCGCGTCATCGGGGGCCTCGACCAGCCACGCCTCGAGGTAGGCGGCCATTTCCTTTGGCGTCCGGAGTTGCTTCGCGACGTCGTAGACGACCGTGCGGGTGTGACTCGGGCCGCGGCGCGGAGGAGTTCGTGCAGGAGTTGGAGCGGTCGCGTGTCACGCCGCACGTGGCGCTTCGCAAGCCGGGCTTCGGTCGCGGCGTGGAGGGCGGCGAGACCCGTGCCGCGATGCGCCGCCGCCAGCATCGCGTGGGCTATGGGAAGAGCCAGCGGAGGCGGAAGGTGGTCGAGGAGTTCTTCGCCTGGGTGAAGACGGTGTCGGTGCTGCGACGCAGCCGGCACGTGGGCCACTGGAAGATCACGCAGCGGCTTGAGATCACCGCCGCGGCGTTCAACCTGGTCCGGATGCGGAGACTGCTGGCCGCGTAGGGCGCAGCCGCGGGGACCGAGCGATCCCAGGCCGCGGATCGCGGAGCGGATCGAGCACGACACGCCCGATCGGCGACGCACGACTGGGCGCCTCGGGGCTCGCAAGCCTCTCGAACTCGACCGCGCCGGGCAGCACGGAGCCGAGGATCACCCTCGGGAGGCGAAGTTCAGCGTCCTGCCAGGTTCCGTCTGGACAGAACCCAGCCGCCGGATCCCGCCCTCGCCGCCGGCGGGGCGTGAGGGCTTATCGGGCGCGGGACTCCGGACCGCCTCCGTCACGACCGCTCCCGACGACCGATCTTGCCAGGGGAAAGGTGGTTGGTGACGGCGATGCTGATCACTACCCTCCATCGGCGTCGCCGCGCCGCCGACGACCCTCAACCCGATTCCCCGTGTAGGGAGGAAAAGCTGATGCGACCCACCATGATCCAGCGTCTGGCGATGGCGATCTCGCTCGCCGCGTCCCTCGTGCTGCCCGCGACCGTGCTCGCGCAGGCGAACTGCGACGAGGCCGACTTCAACCAGGATGGCGAGGTGAACGGCGCCGACCTCACGATCCTCCTCGGCTACTGGGGACCTTGCCCGGTGCCATCGATCGCGACGGTCACCGGCGTGGTCCGACTCGAAGGCGGGGTCGCGGTCGCGAACGCCTCCGTCACCTCCGACCTCGGGGGCAGCACCACCAGCGGCGCCGACGGCTCGTTCGCCCTGCAGGTGCCGCTCGCGCCGGGGGCGACCCGCGCCACGATCTTCGCGGTGACGAGCGTCTCGGGGTTCAACTTCCAGGGCTTCCGCATGGCGGATGGGCTCCTCGCGGGCACGACGACGGGGATCGGCACGATCAGCGTGTCCGCCGAGGGTGGCCGCTCCTGCCCCGACGCCCTCGCATGGCTCCCCGGCATCGGCAGCCCCGGCATCACCGGCGGCACCAACATCCGCGTCGGCGCGATGGCGATGTGGAACGACGGGAGCGGTCAGAAGCTCTTCGTCGGCGGAAAGTTCACCCATGCGGGCTCGACCGCGGCGAGTTCGATCGCTCGATGGAACGCGACGACCGGCGGCTCGACGCCGGCGTGGACCGCCCTTGGCAGCGGCATCAACGGCACCGTTTGGGCGCTCGAGGTCTTCAACGACGGCACCGGTTCCGCCCTCTACGCCGCCGGTGCCTTCACTCAGGCGGGCGGCGTCGAGGCGAGCCGGATCGCGAAGTGGAACGGCTCGACCTGGAGCCCGCTCGGCAGCGGGCTCGACGGCACGGTGCACGCCCTCGAGGTCTTCGACGACGGGACCGGACCGAAGCTCTACGCAGGCGGCGAGTTCACCACCGCCGGCGGCGTCAACGCCAAGTACATCGCGGCGTGGAACGGCACGACGTGGTCGGCGGTGGGCGGCGGGACGAACAACACCGTGTACGCCCTCGAGGTCGGCAGCTTCGCCCCCGCGCCCGCGGGCAGTTGCATCTTCTCCTCCTGCGGCTCGGCTGGCAGCTGCACGACCGTGCACTCGACCCCCGGCTGCAGCGACGCGACCTGCTGCTGCATCGTGTGCATCTACGACCCCAACTGCTGCAGCGTCTCCTGGGACGCCGCCTGCGTCAGCCTCGCCGAGCGCCGCTGCGGCGGACCGCGCCTCTTCGTCGGCGGCGCGTTCACCTCGGCGGGCGGCTCGGCGGACAACCGCCGCATCGCGAGCTGGAACGGCACGAGCTGGTCCGGCTTCGGGGGCGGCGTCAACAACACGGTCTACTCGATCGCCCTCTTCGACGATGGTTCGGGCGTGGGTCCCTGCCTCTTCGTCGGCGGCGACTTCACCTCCGCGGGCAGCCTCACCAAGGTGAACCGCATCGCCCGCTGGGACACCCAGAACTGGTCGACGCTCGGCAGCGGACTCTCGAGCACCTGCGAGGCGCTCCTCGTCCACGACGACGGCACCGGCCAGGCGCTCTACGCGGCGGGATCCTTCGGCACCGCGGGCGGCGTGGAGGCGCCGCGGGTCGCGCGATGGAACGGCGCGGCGTGGAGCGGACTCGGCGTCGGGCTCTCCGAGGGCACCTCCTACGCCCTGCAGACCTACGCGGTCGATCCGATCGCCGTCCCCTCGCTCGTCGTCGGTGGCACCTTCACCAACTCGGGGAAGAGCGTCCAGAGCCGCATCGCCCGCTGGGGCTGCCAGACGCCCTGACGGACGCGGATCGCGTCGATCCCGGCTGATCGCCGAGACGCCTCGCGGCAGGGCGGGATCTCGATCTCCCGCCCGCCTCCTCCACGGCGCCGCGGAGGGGTGCTACCTCGACCCCTTCCAGACGAACTCGACTGGCGCGTCGATCTCGGGATGCAGGCTCTTGTGCGCCGGGCAGGCACGCGCGACCGCCTCGAGCGATCCGCGATGCGGATCATCCGGCGGCAGCGGCAGCTCGATCTGCGCGACGAGCCTCGCGATGCGGCGGGGCGCCGCGGTCGACATCACCTTCTCGACGGTCGCCCGCGCGCCGGAGAGGTCGATCGCGTGTCGCTCCGCGTCGCTGGCCCACCGTCAGAGACCTCCACGCACGCGAACGCTTGCCGCAAAGGCGGGTACGCATCGCGCCAAACGCGAACGCCCCGGCCGGGAGGCCAGGGCGTTCACTCTTAACCTGCTGGCGC
>CAZTMB010000079.1:0-13795 GCA_964614695.1 uncultured Isosphaeraceae bacterium
CACCGGGCAGGTGAGCGCCGCCATGCTCGACGACCTCGAGGCTCGATGGGTGATCGTCGGCCACAGCGAGCGCCGTCACGGGCTCGGCGAGCCGGAGCCGGTCCTCCGGCAGAAGTTCTTCCGGGCGCTCGAAGGCGACCTCAAGGTGGTCTTCTGCGTGGGCGAGACGCTCTCGGAGCGGGAGGGCGGGCACGCCCGGGGGACCCTGGTCCACCAGATCCGATCCGGTTTCGAGGGGGTCGATCCGGCGTGGTTCCGGTCGATCGTCGTCGCCTACGAGCCGGTCTGGGCGATCGGAACGGGTCGGACCGCCCATCCCGACGACGCCGCCGAAGCCCATCGATGGATTCGGGAGACCCTCGGGGACCTGTATGATCCGGGACTCGCCGCAGCGACCCGAGTCGTCTACGGCGGCTCGGTGACGGCCGCGAACGCCGCCGAGCTCTTCAGTCGGCCGGAGATCGATGGCGGGCTCGTCGGTGGAGCCTCCCTCAAGGCCGAGTCGTTCGCGGCGATCTGCCGTGCCGCGGCGGCGAGACTCGCCTGACCCGCGTCACCCGTTTCCGTTCGGAGTCGTTTCCCCCATGGCGATCCTCGCTCCCCTCACGGTCCTCTTCATCTTCGCGTCGGTTGCGTTGGTGCTGATCATCCTCGTGCAGCGTCCCCAGGGCGGCGGCCTCGCCGGCGCCTTCGGCGGCGCGGGCGGCGGCGGCACCGACACGGCCTTCGGTGGTCGCACCGGCGACGTGCTGACCGTCGCGACGGTCGGCGCCTTCGTCGTCTACCTCGGGCTGGCGATCACGCTGAACGTGCTCGACACGACGCTGCTCGCGCCGCCGGCGCCCGAGCAGCCCGCGGCGGCCGTCGAGGACCCCGCCGACCCGACCACCGCGCCGATCGCGCCAGCGTCGAATGCGACGCCCGCGACTCCCGCGACTCCCTGACCGACGCCACGCCCTCTGGACCGAGTCGACATGATCCGATCGATGACGGGCTTCGGCGCCGCGAGCGGGGAGTTCGACGGCAGCCGCTTCGTCGTCGAGATCCGCGCGGTCAACGGCAAGTTCTACAAGTCGACGCTTCGCCTTCCCGACGAATTGCTCGCTCTTGAAGGGGAGATCGACCAGCTCGTCTCGAAGCGGCTTGGCCGCGGCAGCGTGACGATCGCGGTGCGCTTCACGCCCGCGCCCGGGGCTCTCGCCGCCACCATCGATCGCGCGGCGCTCTCGGCGTACCTCGCCCAGCTCGATGCGGCGATCCCCGCGGAACTTCGCGATCGCTGCACGATCGACGCGTCGGCGCTGCTGCCGCTTCCCGGCGTGATCGCCCAGGCCGCCGGCTCCGACGACCGCGTGCTTGGCGTCGCCCGCGAGGCGATCTCGAAGCTCGTCGGCGAGGCGTGCGATCGGCTCGTCGAGATGCGCCGCCGCGAAGGCGCCGGGCTCGCCGTGCAGCTGCGCGAACTTGGCGGCGAACTCGGCGAGCGGCTCGAGCGCATCGCGGAGCGGTCGCCGGAGGTGATCGTCGGCTACCGAGAGCGGCTGCGAAGCCGCATCGACTCGCTGCTGGCCGAGTCCGGTGCAGCCCTTCGCGAGGAGGACCTCCTCCGCGAAGTCGCGATCTACGCCGACCGCAGCGACATCGCCGAGGAGGTGATCCGCCTTCGCGGCCATCTCGGGCAGCTCGAGCAGGTGCTGACGCCAAGCGACGGACGTCCGGCGGGACGCGTGCTCGACTTCCTCGCGCAGGAGATGCTTCGCGAGGCGAACACGATCGCGAGCAAGTCGAGCGACGCGGAGATCACCCGCGAGGTCGTCGAGATCAAGGGCCTGATCGAGCGGATCAAGGAGCAGGCCCAGAACGTCGAGTGAGCGGCGGCGATCGCCGCTTGCGAGGAGGCCGCCCGGTGGGGGACGCGCCGCAGCATCCCGCCGGTTCGCCGAACCCGCCCGATCGCGGATCGATCTCGCGCGAGATGGTCATGGAGGCGCTGCGGAGATTCGGGATCGCCGAGGCACGGGTGCGGCTGGTGCCGCGCGGGTCGAAGCGGGCGCCCAAGTTCCTCGTCGAGCATCGCGGCGAACGGTTGCTTCTCAAGCGTCGCCGTCCGACCGCCGGCGCCGACTCGGAGTTCGGTGCGGAGATCCAGGCGGCGCTCGCCGAGCGGGGATTCCGCGTGCCGGCGGTGCGGCGCGATCTCGAGGGACGGAGCATCGCGATCGTCGACGGCGCCGCGTGGGAACTCGTCGAGTTCGTCGAGGGCGATCGCTATCCACGCACGGCGGCGGCGGCGGCGGGCGCCGGCGCGATGCTCGCGTCGCTTCATCGCGTGCTCGCGTCGATGCGGTCGCCGCAGCCTCGTCGTGCGTCCTTCCACGACTCGCCGCTCGTCCGTCGAACTCTCGAAGGCATCGCCGAGGACGCGGCTGCGGCGCTCGACACCGAGCGTCTGCGCCGCGTGCAGGCCTTCGCCTATCGCTACGAGCGAGCCGCTTCGCAGGTCCGCGCGGTGTGGGACGAGCTCCCGCGTTCGCTGCTGCACGGGGACTTCCATCCGGGCAACCTGCTCTTCGACGGCGAGCGCGTGGCGGCGGTTCTCGACTGGGAGGCCGTGCGCGAGGACGCACCGCTGGCCGAGTTCGCCTCGGGGGCGTTCCACTTCGCGCTGCCGTCGAAGCTGATGGATCAGGAGCATCCGCTTCCCGAGGGGCTGCGGCTCGACCTCTTCGCCGCGTTCGCGACCGGCTACGGCGGCGTTCGGGAGGGTCTCGGCGGAATCGTGGTCGAACTCGCGACCGAGGCGGCGATCGCCGAGGCGGGCTTCCTGCTCGCGGGCGTCTCCGATGGTGCCCGTGTGGAGCGGATCCTCTCCGCGATCGAGGCGATGGTCCGTTCCCTCGAGGACGAGGCGAGTGCGATCGCCGCGTCGATCGAGCGCCCACGCCGCGAATCGTCGTGAGACGGTGTTGTCGGCACGGGAAGGGCGGTAGCATCGCTCCGATGCGACGGCCGCGATCGACGAGGCATGGGACCCGGGGCCGAGCGGCGGCTATCGCGCTCGCGGCGGTGCTGGCGGCGATGCTCGCCACGCCGCGAGTCGTCGCGGTGCCGCCGATCGAGTTCGATCCGCGCATCCTCGAGACCGACTTCGCCCGCGTGCCGACCTCGCCCGAGACGCAGCGCCTCGTGGCGCAGCTCGATGCGGATTCGTTTGCGCAGCGGCAGGCCGCCGAGGAGGCGCTCGTCGCGCGGCGGGCGCCGCTCTCGGAACTGCTTGGCGTGCTCTCACGTCCGGGTCTCTCCGCGGAGCAGCGGCAGCGGCTCGTCGGCGTGGTGTCCCGTCAGGTCGAGCGGATTCCTCGCGGGGCCCTCGGGATCCGCATGGACACCGGCCGCGACATCGGTCGGGGCGTCGTCGTGAGCGGCTTCGTCGAGGGCATGCCGGCCTCGGCGGTGCTCGAACTCGGCGATCGGATCGTCGAGATCGAAGGAGCGCCGACGCCGACGGCGAACGAACTGATCGGCGCGGTGCAGCGACGGCTTCCCGGAGAGGTCATTCGCCTGCGGGTCTTCCGGATCGAGGACGGAATCGAGTCTGAGAAGTCGATCGATCTCGTCCTCGGCTCGGTGGCCCAGCTGCAGCAGGACGACACCGATCCCTTCGCGAGGCAGAACCCGGTGCTGGCCGAGCGCACCCGCTTCATCGCGGAGCTTCAGCTTCGCTACGGATCGTCGGCGTCTGCGGTGCCGATGGCGGTGGCCGATCGCGACGCCCGCCACCCGGAGCTCCGCCGCGCGGAGCGGCTCGCGGCGATCCTCGACTCCGAGGCGATCGCCGATCGCGAGGCGATGCGGGCGATCCTCGAGCGCCGCCTCGGGCGGCTGCGGCAGGAGGCGTCCGATCCTCGCCGCGACGGATCGGAACGGGCGAGCCTTCGCGAGGCGGCGGTCCGCTACGAGGCGATCCTGCGCGAGATGAAATGATCCACCGGTTCAGGGCGCGGAGAGCCGAACCTCGCCCGAGCCCTTGACGATCCGCCCGATCCGGAAGACCTGCTCGCCGCTCTTGGCGAGCTTGCGCATCGCGGCCTCGGCGAAGGTCGGACGCACGATCAGCGTGTATCCGATCCCCATGTTGAAGACGCGGAACATCTCCTCCTCCGCGACGCCGCCGTGCTTCTGCAGGAATCGGAAGATCGGCGGCACCTCCCAGGAGCCGAGGTCGATCTCCGCGTCGAGGTCCTTCGGCAGCGCTCGGCAGATGTTGCCGGGCAGGCCGCCGCCGGTGATGTGGGCCATGCCCGACACGGCCTTCTTGCGGCGGTATCCGCCGAGCAGCTTGAGGACCGGCTTCACGTAGATGCGGGTCGGCTCGAGCAGCACGTCGATGAGCGGGCGATCGCCGAGTTCGGCGTAGACCCGCTTCAGGTCGAGCTTCGCCTCCTTCACGATGCGTCGCACCAGCGCGTAGCCGTTGGAGTGGACGCCCGAGCTGGCGAGGCCGATCACCACGTCGTCCTTCCGCACCCGCAGCGGGTCGATCGCGCGGGAGAGCTCGACCACGCCCACCGTGAAGCCCGCGATGTCGAAGTCGCCCTTCGCATAGACGTCGGGCATCTCCGCGCACTCGCCGCCGAGCAGGGCGCACCCGGCGATCTCGCAGCCCTTCGCGACGCCGTCGACCATCTTCGCGGTGTTCTCGGGATCGAGCTTGTGCAGTCCGAGGTAGTCGAGGAAGAGGAGCGGCTCCGCGCCCTGGACGACAAGGTCGTTCACGTTCATCGCGACGCAGTCGATGCCGACCGTGTCGTAGATGCCTGCTTCCGCGGCGAGCTTCACCTTGGTGCCGACGCCGTCGGTGCAGGCGACGAGCACGGGATCCTTGTAGTTGCGCTTGAAGAGCTTCTCGTTGTAGTCGAGCCGCAGCATGCCCGCGAAGGCGCCGTGCGACGGCAGCACCCGCGGGCCGTAGGTGCGGCGGACGATCGGCCCGAACAGATCGACCGCGCGGTCCGCCGCGTCGATGTCGACGCCGCTCTCCCGGTAGGTGAGTCCCGTGGCGGGTTTCGCCGGCGCGGTGGAGGATCGATCGTCCTCTCCTCGCTTCCCGCGGCGATCCTTGGTCGACATGGACGGGTTCCTGCGGAAGGCGGATGGCGTCGAATCAGCGGACGCGGGCGGCAAGCGCCTCGGCCGCGGCGGCTCCGAGATCCGCGGGGCTTTCGCACACGATCGCGCCGGCTTCGCGGAGGGCGGCGATCTTCGCCTCGGCGGTGTCGGCGGCGCCGCCGATGATCGCGCCGGCGTGGCCCATCCGCTTGCCCGGCGGCGCGGTGCGGCCGGCGATGAACGACACCACCGGCTTGGTGGCGTGCTCGGCGATCCAGTGCGCCGCGTCGGTCTCGTCGCTGCCGCCGATCTCGCCGATCATCACGATCGCGTCGGTCTCGTCGTCGGCGTGGAAGAGTTCGAGCAGTTCGATGAAGTTGATGCCCTTGATCGGATCGCCGCCGATGCCGACGCAGGTCGACTGGCCGATGCCGCGCTCCGAGCACTGCCAGACCGCCTCGTAGGTGAGGGTGCCCGAGCGGCTGACGATCCCGACGGCGCGGCCGGTGGCGGCGTCGGCGCGATGCGTGTGGATGTAGCCGGGCATGATGCCGATCTTGCATCCGCCTTCGAAGGTCGCATCGGGGCCCTCGCCCGAGACGCGACGTCCGGGCGTGATGACGCCCGGGCAGTTGGGGCCGATGAGCGTGGTCTCGGGGAAGTCGCGAAGCGCCGCCTTGGTGCGGACCATGTCCTGCACCGGCACGCCCTCGGTGATCGCGGCGATGGTGCGGATCCCCGCGGCGGCGGCCTCGAGGATCGCGTCGGCGGCGCCCGGCGGCGGCACGAAGATCATGGTGGCGTCGGCGCCGGTCGCAGCGACCGCTTCGGCGACGGTGTCGAAGATCGGAAGGCCGTTGGGGTCGGTCTGTCCGCCCTTGCCGGGGGTGACGCCGCCGACCATCTTCGTGCCGTAGGCGAGGCAGCCGGCGGTGTGGAAGGCGCCGGCGGAGCCGGTGATGCCTTGGCAGATCACGCGTGTCGAACCGTCGATCAGGATGGACATGGGTCGCGGAGGATAGCAGCGAGGTTCGCGAAGAAGTCCGCGGGAATCGGTGGTTGCGAAGGACGCGGGCACCATCGGGACGGTGGACCTCGTGCGCCTGGCCGACACCGGGTTCTCCGATTCGTGGCTTGCTCGGCGGATCGGGGCCCCGCGATCCACCAACCGGCATGCGGTCGCATCGTCGGCGGACCGCGGGTGTCTCGCCGGCGGCGAGTCACCAGTCCGGTCGGCCGCGGCGCTTCTTGATCTCGCCGCGCTGGGACTTCTGCTCGAGTCGCCGTTCCTTCGAGCCGCGTGTCGGCTTGGTCGGACGGCGGACCTTCGGCCGCTTCGCCGCTGCCGAGACCATCTGCCGCAGCTTCTCGAGGCAGATCTCCCGGTTCTCGCGCTGGCTGCGCGAGGTCTCGGCGCGGAGCACCAGTTCGCCGGCGGCGTTGATCCGACGGCCGGCAAGGTCTCGCAGCCGCTCGATCGCCCGATCGTCGAGTCCCTCGATCGCCGTGATCGCGACCCGCAGCTCCGCCGCGGTCGAGACCTTGTTGACGTTCTGCCCGCCCGGCCCGCTGCTGCGGATGAACTTGAAGGCGAGCGCGTCCATCCGAACCGATGCGCCGCCGCCGAGGCGAAGGACGCTTCCGTCGGGCTCTTCACGCGGCTGGGGCTGGGTCGGCTCGGGACTCATCGCTCATCAACGCCTCGGGCAGTGGTCGCCATCGACATTAGACTCGCCGCCGCTGCATCCAAGGTCCCGATCGCGTGCCGCGTCGGCGTCGCAGTCGGACCTTGCCAAGGAGTCGAGCCATGAGCGACGGCGGCGTTTCCCCCGAACAGCGGAACTGGGCGATGCTCGGACACCTTTCCGCCTTCGCGGTCTTCGTGCTCCCGGCGTTCGGCAACATCATCGGGCCGCTCGTGGTCTGGCTGATCAAGAAGGACTCGATGCCCTTTGCCGCGGATCAGGCGAAGGAGGCGCTCAACTTCAACATCACCTTCTCGATTCTCGTCATCGTGTGCAGCGCGTTGATCTTCCTGCTGATCGGGATCCCGCTGCTCGCGCTGGCGGGCATCGCGTGGCTCGTCCTCACGATCGTCGCGGCCGTCAAGGCGAGTTCGGGCGTGGCGTACCGCTATCCGTTCTGCCTGAGGCTGGTGTCCTGATGCGGCATGCACGCACCGTGACGACGCTCTCGATGCTGGCGATCGCCGCGTCGGCGGCTGCGCAGGAGGTCGAGAGCGAGCCATCGGCATCGGAAGCCCACCGCGACTCCGTGGCGTCGCCGTCGGCCCTCGATTCGGCAGCCTCCCTCGACTTCGCCTGGGACGTGCCGCCCGGCGGCGCCTGGGATCTCGTGCTCGGCGCCTGGCTGCCGCGCTTCGAGGGCAAGCTGCGCTGGGGATCCTCCGGCACGGAGTTCGAGGCGAACGATCTCGATCTCGACGATCTCGAGGCGTCGTTCGCGGGCGATCTCTCCTGGCGGAACGAGTGGGTGCGGGCGAGCGTCGGCGGCTTCGACTTCTCGACGAGCGGCGGCGCGACGTTGCCGGCGGGCAGCGTGGTCGGCGGCACCACGTTCGCCACCGCGACCGACGCGACCACCGCGGCGAGCATGTGGTCGGTCGGCGGGCAGGTGGCGGTGACGCTGTGGCGGCCGTTCGCCGATCGCACGGCGCTCTGGAGCGAACCGACCGCCAAGCCGGCGGGGCTCGGTCCCGGCGGTTCGTCGATCGATCTCGCCTTCGAGTGCCTGCTCGCGATTCGCTACCTCGCGCTCTCGCAGTCGGTCACCACCGCGACGACCTCGGCGGTCTTCGACCAGTCGGCGCTCGGGATCGGCATCGGCGGCGGCCTGCGATTCCGATGGATGCCCGCGGAGACCTTCACGCCCATGCACGGGCTCGACGTCTTCGCGACCGCGGCGGCGGGTCCTGCGGTCTTCGGCGGCGGCACGTTCGTGCAGCTCGAGACCGGGATCGAGTGGGAGGTGTGCCCGAACTTCGCGGCGCGCTTCGGCTACCGGCTGCTCGACTGGACGCTCGAGGAGAACGGCGACCGCTCCGCCGCGGGGCTGCAGGGGCTCTTCGTCGGCGGACGACTGACGTTCTGAGTTCTCGCGCGAACGCCCCCCGTTCTCGACCGCTACTGTCACTCCCATGGCGTCTGCTCCATCGAACGAGGACGAGCGGAATCGACCCGACGCCGGCGAAGCGTCGCAAGACCCGTCGATCCGCCGACAGAACGGCAGCTATCGCCGCGCGAGGATCCGCCATCGCATCGTCGCGGTCGCGTCCGAGACGATCGCCCGCGGGCAACTCACGCGTCGGCATGTGAACCAGCCGATCGTGGTGCGTCGACTCGAGTGCGCGCTGCCGGACTGGCCGCTCGCCTTCGACGGGGTCCGGATCGCCCACTACAGCGACCTGCATCTGGGCAGTCTGCTTCCGATGGAGCGAGCGCTCGGCGCGATCGACCTCGTGCGGGCGGAGGCGGCGGATCTCGTCGCGTTCACCGGAGACCTGGTCGATCTCGACATCGACGGCGTCGAGCCGCTCGTCGAAGCCATGGGCTCGGTGACCGCGCCGTTGGGGCACCACTTCGTGCTCGGCAACCACGACCACCTCGACGATCCGCGGGGGATCGTGCGGCTCGCGCGGCGGGCGGGACTCTCGGTGCTGCAGGACGAGAGTCTCGAGATCGGCGGCGGAAGCCCGCTCGGCATCGCCGGCGTCGACTGGGGTCGTGGCGTGCGGGAGTGTCGCGTGCGCGTCGACAGCGTCTGCAACCGCACCGACGGACCGATCCATCTGATGCTCGCCCACAATCCGCTCGCGTTCCCCGAGGCGAGCCGCCGCGGCATTCCGCTGACGCTCTCGGGCCACACGCACGGCGGGCAGGTCGCCCGCAAGGCGAATCCCACGCACAACCTCGCGATCGGCCATCGATTCCGGGCGGGCTTCTACGCCAAGGGCGCGAGCGCTTTGTTCGTCACCAAGGGGCTCGGCGCGTGGTTCCCGCTGCGGCTCCACTGCGATCCGGAGATCGTGGTGCTGACGGTCAGGCGTGGCGAGCTCGCCTTGCCGAACGGTTGAACGGGCGGCCGTGTGGCTTGCGATCCTCGGCGTGAGCTCGGCTCGCCGATCACTGGACCGCAGCCACGGACTGCTGCTTCGCAGTCTGCGGGCGTGTTCGGCTGGCGAGTCGGCGGACCGCGGGCCTCCGGACCGCCGAGGTCAGGCTTCCGCCGCCGCGGCGATCCTCGCCCACGCCCGCTCGACGTGCTCGCGCCTCGCGAGCGTCGAGCCCACCGACAGGCGCAGCGTGAAGCGGTCGTCGAGCCGCGTGTGGCTCAGCATCAGCTCGCCCGAGGCGTTGAGCGCCGCGAGCAGCCGCTCGTTCCGCTCGTCGCCGCCGCGAAGCCGGAAGCACACCAGCGAGAGCATCGGCTCCACCGCCAGCTCGAAGCGGTCGTCGTTCCGCACCTGCTCGGCGAACCAGCGGGCCCATGCGACGTGTTCGCGAACCGCCTCGCGAAGCCCTTCGACACCGTAGTGGCGGATGGTCATCCAGAGCTTGAGGGCCCGGAAGCGCCGTCCGAGCGGGATCTGCCAGTCGCGGTAGTCGATCACCGTGCCGCTCGCGGTCGCCTCGTTGCGGAGGAACTCCGGGAGCACGCTCAACGAGCGCACGAGCGAAGCGCGGTCGCGCACCCAGAAGCAGTCGCAGTCGAAGTTGACGAACATCCACTTGTGGGGGTTGAAGCAGTAGCTGTCGGCAAGCTCGACTCCGTCGTGGATCGCGCGGAACTCCGGGCAGAGCGCGGCGGTGCCGCACATCGCCGCATCGACGTGGAGCCACAGACCCTCGCGCCGGCAGATCTCGCCGATGGCGCGAACCGGGTCGATCGCGGTCGAGGAGGTGCTGCCCACGTTCGCGCAGCAGAAGCAGGGGAGTCGGCCCGCGGCGCGATCCTCCGCGATCGCGGAGGAAAGCGCGTCGGGCCGCATCGCGAAGCGATCGTCGACCTCGACGAGCCTCAAGTTCGCCCGCCCGAGCCCGGCGATCGCCATCGCCTTCTCCATCGACGAGTGCGTCTGCGTCGAGGCGTAGGCCACGAGAGCCGGTCCGCCCGCGAGCCCGTGCTCGTTCGATCGCCATCCCGTCGCGCGATCGCGGGCCGCGAGCAGCGCACAGAGAGTCGCGCTGCTGGCGGTGTCCTGGATGACGCCGCCGCCGGCGCTGGTGCTCATGAAGGCATCCGGCAGGCCGAGCATGCCGACGAGCCAGTCGAGGACGTGCGTCTCGAGCTCGGTGCACGCGGGACTCGTCGCCCACAGCATGCCTTGGATGCCGAGGCCCGCCGAGAGCATCTCGCCGAGGATCGACGGCCCCGAGGCGTTGCACGGGAAGTACGCGAAGAAGTTCGGGCTCTGCCAGTGGGTGATGCCGGGCATCAGCACGCGGTCGAGATCCGCGAGCATCGCCTCGACGGGCTCGCCGCGAGGCGGCGGCTCGGACGGCAGCGCGGCACGGATCTCGCCGGGCTCGACGCGGCTCAGCACCGGATGCTGCTCGACCCCGGCGAGGTAGTCGGCAATCCAGTCGACGACGGTGTGCCCATGGCGCCGGAACGCCTCGGGCGACATGTGGGGACCGCGGGGTTCGGGAGCGTCAGGCATCGGACGGGGATCGTAGATCGCGAGGCTTCGGACGCCGTGGGCGCAACAAAACCGGGCGACGCCTTGCGGCGCCGCCCGAGGGTTCCCTTTCCCTATCCGCCCCCTTCACAACGGAGACCCTGAATCATGCGCCAGAATCCGCCCACTGCAACCCTCTTCTTGCCCATTCGGGCAGGAAGGTCGCGGGGTTGGGAAACTGGGGCAAAGTCGCCGGCGCCCCCTCGATCGACTCGCGCTCAGGCGGAAGCGGCGGCGAGCACCTCTTCGACATCCGCGACAAGCGACCGCGTGGTCTCCGGGCCGAAGTCGAACCGGAGGCCTGCGGTCTCGAACAGCCTCGGAAGCGGCTCGGATCCGCCGAGCGAAAGAGCCCGCTTGTAGCCGTCGATCGCGGCGCGGCGGTCCTGACGGGAGCGTTGCCAGAGCTGCAGCGCGCCAAGCTGGGCGATGCCGTACTCGATGTAGTAGAAGGGGTGCACGAAGAGGTGCAGCTGCCGCTGCCAGGCGCGATCGCGCATCGCCTCCAGCCCTCCATAACTCGCGCCGCCGCCGAATCGCCGCTCGAGGTCGAGCCAGGCGGCGGTCCGCTCCGGCCGGGTGTGGCCGGGATGCGTGTAGATCCAGTGCTGGAAGGCGTCGATCTGCGCGATCCACGGAAGCGTCGAGACGATGCCCTCGAGGTGCTCGCGACGGGCCCGATCCGCCTCCTCGGCGGAGTAGAACTCGTCGAGCTCCGGATAGGCGAGCAGCTCCATGCCCATCGAGGCGACCTCGGCGAACTCGATCGGGCTGTCGCGATAGTCGACGAGCGGCTCGTGCACCGAGAGCAGCGAATGGAACGCGTGGCCGGCCTCGTGGATCATCGTGGTGAGGTCGCGATGAAGGCCTGCGGAGTTCATGAAGATGAACGGACGGCCGGATCGCTGCCGTTGATACTGGTAGCCGCCGGGGGCCTTGCCCTTGCGGCTGTCGAGGTCGAGGCAGTCGCCTTCGCGAAGAGTGTCGAAGAGCCGACCGAGGTCCGCGTCGAGCCGGTGGAACGCCCGCGAGCTGCGATCGACCAGTTCATTGCCGTTCTCGAAGGGCTTGAGCGGATCGCGGCCGTGCAGGTCGACCTTGGTGTCCCACGGGCGCAGCGGATCCACGCCGAGGGTCTCCGCCCGCTGCGCGTCGAGGCGGCGCATCAGCGGCACGCAGACCTGCTCGACGCCCCGGTGGAACGACTCGCAGTCCGACGGTTGGTAGTCGAACCGCAGCAGCCGCTGGTGCTGGTAGTCGCGGAAACTGTCGAAGCCGGCGTTGCGGGCGATCTGCGTCCGCAGCTCGAGCATCCGGTCGAACAGGTCGTCGATGCGGTCGGCATCGGCCAGCCGCCGTTGGGCGGTCAGCCGCCACGCCTGTTCCCGCACGTTGCGGTCGAGCGACTGCTGGTACTTCGCCATCTGCGGCATGGTCCGCTCGGCGCCGTCGAACTCGACGGTCATCGCCCCGATGATCTCCTGATACTGCGTGCCGAGCTTGGTGAGCTCGGTCTCGAGCGGCAGGTTCTCCTCGCGGAAAAGTTGGACCGAGGCCTTCAAGGCCCGCATCAGGACGCCGTAGCGCTTCGGGTCGAGGCGCGCCGCATGCTCGCACTCGACGATGCGCTTCGCGAGGTCGAAGCTCGCCTTCCGGAGCTTCGGCTCGACGTTCTCGACGAAGTCGAGAAAGGCCTTCTTGGCCTGGGCGTCCTCGGTGAATCGCGTCTGCTGGATGTAGAGGTTCGCCTCGGCCTCTGCGGCGGCCGCGGAGAGTTCGCTGCGATCGACGAGGAGCTTCTCAAGGCACTTCTCGCACCTCAGCGGGCGAGTCATCAAGGACTGGAAGAGCGGTTCGAGGTTCTCCCAGCGGGTGCAGTCGAGATCCGCGGGAACGAAGTCGGTCACGGGTGTGCGCATATCGGAACGAGTCTCCATTCGAGACCGGCCGGGCCCCGATCGGGTTTCACCGCGAATCCAAGGATAGTGAAACCGAAGGAGTGGAGGCGACCTGGAATGGGTCATGCGTCCGCGACGGACGGATTGCGGCGGCGCGTCACCCGAGCCGGGTCACTGGATGTCACCCATCCCGGGCGGCGTCGCAGCACCGACGGAGACCGCGGGCGATCCGAGGCGATCCTCCGCCGCCACGGCCAACGCCTTGGCATGGAGGGGGTCGTCGCAGAGCACGAAGAGCGTCGAGCCGCTGCCGCTCACATGGGCAGGCCGCTGGGCGATCTCGGACAACTCGTCGCGGATCTCCCTCAGGCCGGCGGCTTCGAGGCAGGCGGCCTCGGCGAGGTCGTTGAAGGGGGCGTGGGCCTCGAGGGTCGAGCCCGCCATCGATCGGACCCGATCCGGATCGAGTCTCGGGTTCGGCAGTTGATCGAAGCGTCGGTAGATCGGGCCGGTCGGGCAGGCGATCTCGGGAAGCACCAGGACGGCATGAAGCGCCGGCAAGCCTTCGAGCCGCTCGATGCGGTCGCCGACCCCCTCGACGATGGCGCTGCCACCCTCGATCAGGAAGGGGATGTCCGACCCGAGGCTCGACGCGATCGCATGCATCGCCGATCGATCGAGACCGAGCCCGAAGAGGGCGTCGACGCCGCGGATCATCGCGGCGGCGTCCGAACTGCCGCCTCCGAGACCGCCGCCGACGGGGATGCGCTTGCGGAGGCGCAGTTGCACCGGCAACGGGCGACCGACGAGTCGCTCGATCGCCAGATGCGCTCGCACCGCGAGGTCCTTCGAGATCGACCAGTCGATCGGCGTTCGGCGGCGGGCTTCGGGGTGCCACTCGATCGCGTAGCGCGACAGGCTGCCCTCGGGGAGCCGCGCGACGTCGAGGTCGTCGTAGAGATCGACCGTGACCATCCAGCTCGAGATCGGGTGCATGCGATCCGCGTTGGGCGGACCGACGGAAAGCGCGAGGTTGAGCTTCGCGGGGGCGGCGACTCGGACGGCGGCGGGCATGGGGAGGAGAGTAGAG
>CAZTMB010000080.1:0-13739 GCA_964614695.1 uncultured Isosphaeraceae bacterium
GGCTTGGAACTCGCGCGAAGCGTCGATCGAACGGGTACGCTCGCGAAGCAGCCCAGGCTCGGGGCACGTCACGCTTCCATCGCCACATCGGGCGCGACGAGATCGAGTTCTTCGGTTGCAGGTTCTGGGGTTCTTCGGAAGGCCGCTCGAGAGTCCTCTTCGCGATGCAGCACGCCGACAGCGACACCTCGACTTCCGGACCGCCGATTCGCTGCCCCGCGTGCGGGCGGCGCTTCGCGGCATCCGATCGACGCATGATCGCCGAGAGTCCGGGGCTGCCCGACGATCCGGTCCTCGGCCAGGGGCAGCCGCTTCGCTTCCTGCCGACCCGCTTCGACGTCTCGGGCCGTGGACTCGATCCTCAAGGCGCCGCGTGCTCCCGCTTCGCGTGTCCGCACTGCCGCGGTGAACTCGCGGCCGACGCGCCGACGAGTCCGGAGTCGAACGCGTGATCGGCCAACTCGTCCACGCCTGGAGCGATCACGGTGGCGTCGACGGCGAAGGACCGGGATACGTCACCGTCATGCGATCGTCAGCGATGCCCGCGAGCGCCGTGCGGATCGCCGTGTCCTGCTCGGGCCATCGCGTCGGCGTCGACGATCGCTCGACCATCGCCTCGCGGCGCTTCGAGACGGTCGAGGGCGTCTTCACGATCCTCTCCTCGACAAGCCCGGTCGAGCACGGAACGGGCCCCTCGCGCATCGCGCACCACCTGATCCTCGACGAGGTCGCGGCACGCCGTCACGATCCGGCGGCCCTGCTCGCCGCATGGCGACCGCTTCGGATCTGGTCCGGCGACGTCAAGGCGATCCCGACGCCGCCGGACTCCCTCGAGCCGATTGAGCCACGTTCGTGCGAAGCTTGGCTCGAGGCCGCCGGCGATGCGGGCTGGGCGGGCGACGTCGTCGGGCGCCTGCGGCAACTCGAGGGCGCGACGCTCGTGGTGCGCCTGACCGGTTCGATCGACGCCGTCGCGATGCTCGGCGAGCTTCTCGCGCTGCTGCCGATCGAGGAACGGCGCCGGCTCACCTTCGCCGATCGCCTCCGCCGCCACGACGACGTGTCGCTCGTCCTGCTCGACGATCGTGCCGCCGCGATCGCGGAGACGCCGCTTCCAGGCGGCGCCGCGCTTCTGGACCTGACCGGACGACCGTCTGCTTCCTCGGGCGAGTTCGCGAACGCGGCACGAGTTGGATCGTCGGCGAGCCCCGCCGCGCCGCGCGATGTTCCGGAGGTCGGCACCACCGAGCCGGAGCGCTTCGAGGATTCCGATCACGCCTGGTCGGGACCGATCGAGGTGACCCTCGCCTCGCCCGCTTCGCCGCGACGGTCCGGCGCCTTCGTGCTGACGGCGATCGCGGTCGCCGGCGCCGCCGCGATCGCCTGGTTCATCTGGTCGAGCCTGCCTGGATTGGCGGAGGCCGCGCCTTGAACGATTCCACTCCGAGTGCGGCCTCCGGTCCCGCGATCCGCGGCTTCGACCCCGAGGTCGTCGAGATCGTCCGCGCGGCGTCCGCGCGGCGGCGCCTCGCCGAGGACGACGGCTCGCTCGCGCGGCGGCTCGGCGAGGAGACCGAGCGGATCGCCGACGCGGTCGAGCGCTCGCTTCAGTGGATCGACGAGGGGCTTCTGTCCGAGGCGGTCGCCTACTCGCTCGATGCCGGCAACCTCGTCAAGCGTGGTCTCGCGATCGAGTCGCTTCTCGCTTCGCTCGCAGAGGAGACCGCAAGCCGAACCTGGCTCGCGTCGATCCCGCCGCATCGGGGTCTCGATCGCCGCGCGCTCGAGCGGCTCAACGTCGCCCATGCCGATGTCGCGGCGGTCGAGGACCTGCTCGCGGCGCACCGCATCTCCGCAGCCGCGGGCGCATCGCCGCTCGACCGGCTGGTCGTGCTCGACCGTCTCCGCGCGAAGCTGCCTCGCAATCGGGCGCTCGCCGCGGAAGCCGATGACCTCGAACAGGCGGTCGCACGAGGTCTCCGCGCGAACCTCGCGCGAGCCGACGCCCAAGACGACCTGCTCGAGATCGAACAGATTCGCGCAGTCCTCGCCTCGCGGCCGTGGGCCGCGCAGATTCCCGAGAGGCTCGGGCCGGAGGTCGAGGCGGTCAGGCGTCGGCTCGCCGATCGCGCCGACGCGGCCGAACGCGAGACGCTTGCCGCGCGCATCCGCGACGCGTTCGCCCAGATGGACCGGAGTGGGCTCGAGTCGCTCGAGACCCGCTGGAAGCGTCTTGCTCAGCGCGATGCAGGCTCCGACTCCGCGATCGAGTCCGCGTTCCGATGGCTCGACGCGCAGCGGAAGGCCGACGCCGACGACCTCGAAGCGGCGAAGCTCGTCGCGGACCTCGAGCGGGTGCTCGACGCGGGTCGAGGCCTCGCCGACGCCGAGCCGATCGCCTCGGCGCTCTCGCGGCTGTCCCGAACGCCGCCAGCGCGGATCGCCGCACGGCTCGAGGCGCTCCGCGAGCGGGATCTCGACGAGAAGAGGCGGCGGCGCCGACGGCGCGTGCTCGTTCTCGGTGGGAGCACCGTGCTCCTGCTCGCCGGCGCGGCATGGCTCTCGATCCGGATGCTCGAGCAACAGGCGGCGCTCGCCTCCGTCGAGGCTGTCGAGGCGCTCGTCGATCGCGGCGACTTCGAGGCCGCGCGCGAGCGGCTCGACGAACTCGCAGCTTCGAATCGCCGCGACGACACCCTGATTCCCTCGGCGCGCGAACGCTACGACGCGGTCGTCTCTGCGGCGACGCTCGCGATCGAGACGAACACCCGCGAACTCGCCGAGGCGTTGGCGGTCCTCGCCGACGCCGAGGCGCTCGCCGGATCGGCCGACGACGCGGCGCCGCTTGCGGCGCAGCGCCTTGCCGTCGAGTCGGCCCTGCGGAAGCTCGCGACGATCGAAGGCGATCCGGCCGTGGCGCTGCGGCGCGCGCGGGAAACCGAGCTCGCCGCGCGGCTCGAGTCGATCGATCGCCGCCTCGCCGAGTCGTTGCGGCAGGCGGTTGCGGATCTCGATCGCAAGGCTTCGTCGATCGCCGTGCCTTCTCCCGAAGCCTCGCCGCAGTCGCTACGCGAGACGCTTCAGGCGATCACGGACCTTGCCGGCGAAGCGCAGGCACGTCTTGCCGAGATCCCTGCGGCCGGTTCGACGGACGGCGCCTCTGCCGAGGCCCTGCTCGATCGGCTCGCGGCGCGACGCGACACGATCGCCGCCCGGATCGCCGCGCTCGAGGCGATGGACCGGATCCTCGCGGAACTTGCCGCCGAGACTGACGACGAATCGAGATTCCTCGCCGCGTACGAACGTCTCCTCGCCGACCACGGCGCGGTGCTCGCCGCACGGGGCGTGCTCGAGGCCCACGAGCGCGGACTCGAGGCGGCGAAGGCCGGCGGGGCGATCCGGCACTGGCGCGAGATCGCGTCGCGATCGATTCGCGCCGCGAGCGGCGAAGGCGGCTGGCATCCCGAGGCCCGCGGCGACGCCCGCGCGATCTCGGCGGCGATCGCCGAGCATCTCGCCCGCTATCCCGATTCGCCGCACCGCGCCGCGGCCTCGGCCCACCGGGCCTACGTCGAACGCCTCGCCGACCTTCCGGGTCAGGCGGAGAGCCTGCGCGAGGCGATCCTCGATCGCCTCTACGACAGCGGCTACGTCGCGCTCTTCCGCGTGCCGCTCGCCAACGGCGGCTTCGTCTATCGCCGTGAAGGCGGCAACGGACCCTTCGACTTCGCGATCGCCAACGAAGCGGAACTCGCCGCGTCGCCCAACCGGCTGCTTCCACGCACGAACGTCCCGGCGCAGCCGTCGGGGCAGACCGTGGAGACGATGCCGTCGCGTCTGCTTGGGGAGTGGATCCCGCGGATCGAGACCGCCGACAGCGCGTCGATCCGCGCGACGCTGCTTGGCCTCGTGGCCGAGGCGACGCGGGCGAAGGAGGACGATCCGCTGCTGCAGCTGGCGTTCCTGCGCATGCTGTGGCGCACCTTCGACTCGCTGCCGGGTCCCGCCGAAGGCGCTGCCACGGCCTGGCTCGACGACCTCGCGGGCGCCCGCATCGGTCCGCGCGGCATCGACTTCCTCGAGCGCGCTCCCGACGGCCGTCAGGCGCTCGCGGATGCCCGTCGCCTGGCGCTTCTGGCGATCGCCGAGGCACCCGACGCACGACGGATCGCCGAAGGCGAGTCGCGCTGGTGGCAGCGCACCGTCGAGAGCCTCGCGCCCGCGGCCGCGTCGGGCACGCTCGTGCCGGTCGGACCCGACGGGCCCTTGCGCCTTCATCGCGGCCGCGGCGAGTGGACGCTCGTCGCGACGCGCGACGGCGTCGAGTTCGTGCGAACCTCCTTCGAAGACGGCATCGCCTCCTTCGCCGGGACCGCGGCGCCTGCGGCACCGGCCCAGTGCCTTGAACGCTGAACGATCGATGCCCGAGAGGACCCTCATGCCTGCAGAACCGATTCCACGATCCGCCGGAGCCCGAGAGGGATTCGTCCTTCGCTACCGCACGTGCGATCCCGAGGCGCGGCTCGGCGTCCCGAGCGGCCGCTTCACGAATGCGAGCGCCGCCTCGAGCCTCGTGCTGGCGATCCTCCTGATGGCGACCGTCTACGGCGTGGTCTTCGCGCTGCGCGATCGCGGGGGCTTCGCGGCGGCGTGGGAGTACCTGACCGGCTTCGCGGGAATCCCGATCCCCATGGCGTTCCTCGCGTCCTGGGCGATCTCGATCCTCGTCCTCAAGAGCCTCAAGATCCGGGCGCAGCGCACGGCGCTGCGACTTCGCTTCATGCCGAGCGATCCGGGCTTCACGGTGTCGAGCGGGACCGCCGAGCGGCTCATCGAGGCGATCGAGACGAGCGTCGAGGAGCCGGAGCGGTTCATGTTCCTCGCCCGGGTGCTCCGCGCGCTCAAGAGCGTGCGGAACGTCGGACGCGTCGCCGACGTCGACGAGATGCTCGCGACCCGCGCCGAGCAGGACGAGAACCTCGTCGAAGGCGGCTACACGCTCGTGCGGGGATTCGTGTGGGCGATCCCGGTGCTCGGCTTCATCGGGACGATCGTCGGACTCACCGCGGCGATCTCGCGCTTCGGCGGCGTGCTCGCCCAGCCGGGCCTGCCGCTCGAGTCGATCACCGCGCAGCTCACCGACGTGATCGCCGGTCTCGACACCGCGTTCGTCACGACGGGCGAGGGACTCGTCGCGGCGCTGGCGATCCATCTGCTTCAGGTCTTCGTGCGGCGGCAGGACGAGACCTTCCTCGACGAGGTCCGCGAGGCGTGCACGGCGGAGATCGTCGCGCGGGTCCGCCTCGCCGCCGCGAAGGACGCGTGAGGACGCCATGGCCCGCGGACGCCGCGACAGCCCGGTCTCCTTCTTCTCCTTCCAGGACGTCATGGTCTGCACGATCGGCCTGACGCTGCTGATCACGCTCCTGCTCATCCTGCAGGTCGGCACGAGCGCCGCCGAGGCCGTCGCGAGCGCCGAGCCGATCGCACGCACCGTCGACGATGCCGACGAACTCGCCGATCGCGCCGCGAGGCTTCGGGCCCGTCTCGCCGAACTCGAGGCCCGTGCCTCGAAGGACCCCAACGAGGAGCTCGCCCGCATCCGAAGCCGGATGCGGGCGCTCGACGGCGACCTGCGCCGCCTCCGCCTCGAGCTCGAGACCGCCGACGCATCGCTTGCCGAGAGCCTGCGCGTTGGATCGCTCGACGCGGACGAAGCCGTCGCCGAGGCGATCGTCGCCAAGCGCGATCGCCTGAAGGAGGACCTCGCGGCGATCGAGGCGCGGCGCCGCATCGTCTACCTCGTCGCGCCCGACGAGGCGCATCCGCCGACGGTCGCGGAGATCTCCGCCGCCCGCTCGATCGTCTCCTTCGATCAGGAACGGGAGGCGCCGATCGCCCTCGCGGCTTCCGATCCACGCGAGCAGGCGCGGCGGATCCTCGAGGTCTTCACGAGCCGCCGCGACTGGCGCGACCGCACGCTGCTGGTCGTCCTGAAGCCGAGCGGGCTCGCGACCTACCGGGCGCTGCTCGAGGCGATCGTGAACGATCCTCGCTACGGCGAGGTCGTGCTCGGGCTCGATCTCGTCGGCGAGGACCGGTTCACCTCCGACGCCTTCCCGTCGCCGCGCCGGGACGGCGACGCGCCGCGGAGGGAGACGCCATGAGGCGCCGCGAGGACGAGGGCGACGGGCTCGACCTGCTGCTCGACGCGATCTGCAACATCTTCGGGCTCTTCATCTTCGTGGCGATGCTCGTGGCGCTCCTCGTGTCGGTCCGCGGCACCGAGGCGAAGCCCGACGAGGCGCCGCCCGCGACACACGCGATCGTCTCGAGCAGCGCGTCGGAGATCGAGTCGCTCGAGGGGCGGATCGCGTCGTTCGACCTCGCGTCGCTCGAAGCCGAGGACGAGGCGATCAAGGGCGGCCGCGCGTCGCTCGAGGCCGCGGAACTCGAACTGCTGCGCCGCGAGGCGAGCCTCGAGGCGATCCGGTCGCGCCTCGCCGAACTCGAGCAGCGCCGCGAGGAGCGCGGCGAGGACCGCCCGAAGCTCGAGGCGGAGATCCGCCGACTCGAGGAGGAGATCGCAAGCGTCCGCGAGACCCGCGACGTGACGGTCCGCACGCCGCGCCGCCGCGAACTCTCCGGGCGCGTGCCGGCGCAACTCGTCTTGTGGCGCGGCCGGGCGTACCTGCTCAACGACTGGTCGATGCCCGACGCGCATCCCTGCGACAACTGGACGACCTGGAACGAGCAGGCGGTCGATGCGGCGAGAAGCGAGGCGATCATCCACTACTGCTGGCGGGCCGGCGGTCAGCACATCGACCGCGCCGCGTATCTGCGACCCGAGGGCGGCGTCGAGGTCCCCGAAGGGGGCGCGGCGGTCCTCGAGCGCAGCCGCGAGTGGCGGCGATCCCTTGCCGGGCTCGATCCGTCGCGGCACGTCGTCTCGATCAAGGCCGACGCCGACTCGTTCGAAGCGTTCGCGGCAGTGCGGGCGGCGCTCGCACGGCGCGGCTTCCTGTACGACGTCGCACCGGTGCGCATCGAGCCCGCGACGGGGCTCTATCAGGACACGATCCTCGAAGGCCGCACGACCGCGCAGTGAGCGCGTCCGATTCGAATCACCAATGCTTCCTCGCGCGACCGTTCCGTGCCCTGCGGAATGCCGCGTCGGCGTGCATGGGCCATGGCGGCGAGCCTTCTCACTCCGGCACGAAGCGGTATCGCCCGCCGTGCTCGGAGGCGATCGCCTCGAGCATGGTCTCGCTCGCCCGCTCGCCGAAGGCGTAGGTGTGGATCACCGTGCGGACCCGTCCGCCGTTGAGAGCCCGCAGCCTCTCGGGAATGTCCTGCGGGATCAGGCCGTCGGTCATGAAGTGGACCTCGTCCGGGACCGGTGCGAGGCTCGTGAACGCGTGGTCGAGCGCCGAAGCAGGCTCGGTGCCGCCCTGCGCCTCGATGCCTGCGAGCTTCGAGAGGAACGAACGCTTCGACGTGGGCGAGGCGCGAAGCCAGCGATCCTCGAGGACGAGCTTCGACCCGCTGAAGAAGAGCACGTAGAAGAAGCGGTCCTGCGGCAGCGACTGGATGCTCCGCGAAAGTTCCGCGAGCGCCGCCGCGAGCCGGGGTCCCGCCATCGAACCCGAGACGTCCACCACGAAGCAGATGTGACGCCCGACGATGCTCGTGCCGAAGAAGTCGACCGCAGGCGCGGCCTCGTCGTCACCCCGCGGCGACGGCGCGGTCGCCCAGTCGCCGCCGGCGAAGCCGTCCGATTCGCGCTCGCCGCCACGGGCGACCGCCTCGAACTCCTCGCGGGCGAGTCGGACGAACCGCCGACCTTCGATCTCGAGCACGCCGTCGCGAAGGCTCCACTGTCGCGATCGCTCGATCGGCTCGGTCGGAGGCAGGACCGTCTCGCCCGCGATCGTGAAGGGCTCGGAGGCGAAGAGATGCGGACGTCGCGGATCGGGACGAAGGTCGAGCGTGCCCTCGGGCCGGATCTCGACGCGATACTCGCCCGCCGCGACGTACGCCCCGTCGCCGAAGACGCGGTAGGTCCGCAGCACGCCTTCCTCAGGGTCGATCGCGACGAGGTTCCGGTCGTAGCCGCCGGGCGCGAAGTCGGCGCCGTTCTCGCGGAGGTTCGACTGCTCCCACGCGCCGCGCAGCACCCAACGCGGATCGTCTGGAATCGACGCCTCGGATCGCTCGCGCAGGCTCCGCGCCTCGATCGGCTCGACGTCGATCTGGGGCAGGTCGATCAGGATGCGCGATCGACGGCTCGCTTCGAGCGACGGCTCGGTCGTTTCCGATCGGTCGCCGACGGATTCCTCGGCATCCCCGGTGGATCGAGCGGCCTCGATCGAATCGGCTGCCTGATCGGCCGCGGGCATCGCGGAACTGCTGGCGTCCGCGGTGGCGGAATCCGAAGAACTCGAAGCACCGTCATTCACGGCGGCGGCGCCGGTGCGGGCCGCGTCGCTCTGGGTCGGGTCCGTTCCCTGCGAGGCAGGTGTCACACCGCCGGTGCCCGGCGCCTCGTCGGTGCGAGCAGCGAGATCGGAAGCCTCGGGCGCGGTCGGCGCCTCGCGATCGCGCGCTTCGATCGATCCGTCGGGCTGATCGGTCGACGCCTCGGCGTCGATCAGGGGCGTCGCAGGCGCCTCGTCCGACGGCGATGAATCGATCGGGCCTTCCGAAGCGACCTCGTCGCCGACGGCAGCGTTCGCGGCGTTCGGATCCGCGTCGATCTCCGGTGCTGCGGCCTCCTGCTTCGCCGGGGCCTTCATCTCGGGAGTCGGGTAGTCGCGAACCTCAAGCGGCGCATCGAGGAAGTCTTCGCTCGACGCCTGCTCGGTCGCGTCGGAAGTCTGCGCGACGCCCAGGCTGCTTGCCGGCGCCGCGGGTTCGGTCGGAACAAGGGTGCGGCCGTCGCCCGCTCCGCCCGAAGCCGCACCACCGCCACCCGAAGCGGATGCCTGTTCCTCCGTTCGTGCCTCGCCGGCTCCGGTCCTTCCCGCGCCTCCGGTCGCTTGCGCCGATTCGCTGCCCTCCATCGCCGTGGGCTCGATCCACGCCGGCGGCGTGCCGGGCGTCGCGTTCGAAGCGCCTTGCGTGCCGCCGCCTCCCGACTCGGGCTGCACGTGATCGGTACTCGCAGACTCCACGCTTCCCTGTTCGCCGATGCCGCCGCCTGCCCCGGCACCGCCCGCCTCGGTCGGCGCGCCGGAGCCTGAAGCCGACTGCCCCGACTGACCGCTTCCCACGGCGCTTGCGGGTCCGGATCCTTCACCGCCAGCGTCCGCCGACGCACTCGAAGCACTCTCGGCCGACTCGCCCGAAGCCGAGGTCGATTCGCTCTCGCGGCCTTCGTTCCCGGCAGGTCCCGCTGCGCCGCTGGGGCTCCCCGAACCTGACCCAGATTCGCCCGAGTTCGAACCAGATCCGGAAGACGCGCCCGCCTTGGTCGCCTTCGCCTGCGAGGCGGAGATCGGCTGCGTCGAGGAGCTCGCCGATGGCGGCGTCGACCCCGCCTCGCGGCCGTTCGAGCCTGCCGCTTCGCCGCTTGAACCTTCCGACCCATCGCCGCCGCCGCGCTCGCTCTCGCCGGCGCGGCGACCCTCGCCGCCTTCGGTCGCGGACCCGGACTCCGAACCGGAACCCTGGAGGCTTCGCCGGTTCGCCGCGATCGACGTGCTTGACGGCGATGTCGTGGCCGACGCGTCGGTCGGCTCTGCGGGATCAACCGGATCGGTCGGATGCGCCGGCAGCGCCGGTCTCGATGCATTCGAAGCCGAGCGATCGATCCTCGCCCGATCGATCCGCGCTGCGACGATCGGTTCCTCGGGCTTCTCCTCGATCGCCACTGGATCGCTCGCACAGCCCGCCGCGATCAGCGACCACGCCAGGATCGTTGCCAACCTCGCGCTTGGCGATCGCCAGGACCTCGCCGATCCGTTCATCATGGAACGCGCTTCGTCGCCGCACGCCTTGAAGTTCCCTGCCGCAACGCCTTGAACTTCCAACCCTCCCCTTGGCCCGTCCGGCCGGGTGCCTTCGATTCCACGGCCATCGGAATCACGCCTCACGGCGACGCCTCCGGCCGAGCCGGGCCGCCCGGCGGATCGAAGCGTCCTTCGCCGCCTCCCGGCGCCGCGTCAGCGTCAAGCAGCAGCCATGCGTGAATCGCCTCGACCTGCGGCTGCTCCTCCCTTGAAGGCTGCGACTCGAGGCAGTCCGCGGCGAGATTCCGCCTCAGCCGCGTGATCGCCTCGCGAAGCGACGCCGCTTCGGCACGCTCCGATCCGAGGATCCAGGAGGCGTCCTTGCGCAGACGCATCAAGTCCTGCCTGGTCTGCGCTCCTCGTCCGCCGAGCCGCGATGCGACGTCGTCGAAGTTCAAGAGCGCCACCTGCAGCGCTTCGAGCCGGCAGATCATGGTGCGCCACCACGGCCAATCCGCGGGCATCGAAACCGCCTTGCCGGGACGGTCACGGACGCGGGCCATGACCCGAGGCTGCACCTCGGGATCGAGGTCGGCGAGACCGATCGATCGAAGGACGTCGGCGAACTCGGCTGCCGCCGCCTCGAGCGCCTTGCGATCACCGAACGCTTCGGCACGCCGCGCGTCGGCGGCGATCTCCGCAAGACGACCGGCGAGCACGGCGCACGCCTCGCATGGATCGGCGGGTGACTCGATCGCCTCTGGATCGGTCTCGCCTGAAGGATCCGCCGTGCCGGCATCGCCCGCCGCGGGAAACTCCTCCCGCGAGGGATCGATCGCCGGCGTCGACTCGGGAGAAGGTTCATCCATCGGCGCCCTCGGATCGGCAGCGTCATCCGAGGACTCGCTGACCGCAGGCGAGGAGACCTCGCCACGGCTTGAAACGTCCACGCTTGCCGGCTCGGAGCCGCTTGGAGCCTCTGAAGCAGGCGACTCGGGCTGGCTCGGGCCTTCGGGGTTCGAATCGACGACGCGCGGATCGGGTTCGCCCGGGGCGATGTCGTCGTCGATCGGATCGCTCGAGGGAGCGCGGTCGTCTTCTGAGTTCGACGGCACCGCAGGCGTCCCGACTTCGGGTGCGGTGACGCCGCCGGATGACGCTGCCGACTCCGACGCGACGCTGAATGGATCGGCCCGATCCGAGGAGTCGGTGGTGGCAACCGGAGCTGCGGCGAGCACCGGGTCGCCCGAGGTTTCTCGATCACGATCAAGCGCCGCCGAGATCGAGATCCACGTGATCCAGGCGATCAGAAGAAATGCGAGAAGCGTGCCGAGGGTGATGGCGATCGGTCGGAGCACGCCGCGGCCTTCGTCATCGTCGGGTCCTGCCCATGCACGTTCCGCTGCGACCCGCGCGAGCGCCAGCGGCTTGTCCACCGAGCCGCTCGGTCGCGCGCCAGACTCCGCGTCGAGCCGCACCCGCTGGGTGTCGCGGCGCCCGCCCGATCGCCCGGCGGCCGCCAGCGTGCAGAGATCGACCGGCCCCGCGGTCGAGACGAGCCGAACGCCCCAGCGAAGCCGCGCGAGGTCCGCCGGAGGAAGCTGCGCGGCGAGGCTCGCGATCGCCGCGGATCCGAGCGACTCGGGCTCGGCCACGATGACCGGCCTGGACTCGATCGGCACCAGCGTGATCGAAGCGCCTGCTGCGAGACGTTCGGGAAGCACGGCGTTCGACCACGCGTCGAAGAGCCGCTCGGACGCCGCCCGCTCGGACGAACCCGGTGCCGCCAGTTCGGGCGGCACCACGATCTCTCGCAGCACGCCGCGGCGAAACGCCTCGCGCTTCCAGAGACCCGGCAACTGCAGGATCGCGCCCAAGCCCGCCTTGGCGAGCGGCGCCATGTCCGGCGCCGCGACGAGGATCGTGCGAAGCTCGAGCGTCGCGCGGCCGGCCTCGTCGGGATCGCCTTGAAAGATCCGCGTGATCGCCACGCGTCCTCCGGTCAAGGGTCGGCCGAACGCGCTCGGCTCGCGCTCGAGGCTCTCGAGGAAGGACTCGTCGGCGGTCTGCCCGAAGCCGAACCCGCCGAGTTCGGCGTCCTCGGCATCGGTCACGTCGGCGCTTCGAGAGAGCGTGCGATATCCCTCGCGCGACCCGAAGCAGTGGGTGCCGACGCGGATCGCGTCCACGTCAGGATCCTCCCGCGAGGCCCACCGCCCACGCGATCGCAAGTCCAGCCGCCACGCCGACGAGAACGAGGATCGCCATCAGCGCGACGAATCGCCAGGTCGGCGCCGATGACTCCGCCTCCGAGCGATCCGACGCGGCAGCCTCCGTGCGGGCGGGCCGCGGAGCCGAAGCCGGCAACGCCACTGGAATCTCGGGCATGCCGCTCAGGCAGTGGTCGAGCGGCTCGAGCAGTCCCAAGGCCGGAGTCGACGGATCGGGTCGAGGCTGGCCGAGCGCATCGGGTCGCGTCCTGACCGCCACGCATCCGAAGACGCGGACCCGATGCAACGCCCGGAGCAACGGGAAGAGATGCGTCTTGACGAAGCCGACGAGTCCGCCGCATTCGCGAACGACCCGACCGTGCGCATCGAGCTTGGTCAGCACGAGCGCAATCGGAATGTGCGATCCGCCTGGTCCCTTGCGAATCCGACGCACCGCCGCGGTCATCCCGAACTCGTCCTCGGCGATCTGCTCGGGCGTGCCGTGCAGGACGAGTCCCGGATCGACGAGCAGGATCACCGCCGCGGCACGGTCGAGGTGTTCGAGCAGTTCGTCGGTGTCCGGGTCGGACACCTGCTCGAGGAACGCACGCTTGAAGACCTCGCCCGAGTAGTCGAGCGAGACGAGGGTGCGCGACTTCCCGTCGAGGGTGACCTCGAGCGGGATTCGGGTGCTCGATCCGGTGGCGGGCGGCCAGACCCGTTCGGACAGCACCCGGATCGTCTCCATGAAGAAGAGGTGGTCGTTTCCGTCGACGGCCCGCATGTGGATCGACCCGGTCGAACGCCAGAGCTGCTCGTAGAGCCGCGCGAGGAAGATCGTCTTGCCGGCCTTGCGGCGACCGAGCACGACGATGCGGTCGCGAATCGCGCCGGTCGAGACCGATCGGTCCGCGCCTCTCGCGCGACGAGCCTGAACCGGCGACGGCACCGACGGCGGCGGCGCGACCGCACGCTCCGGCTCGATGGATCGCTCCGCCGGATCGATGTCGATGAACGCAGCCCCGAAGACGCTCTGCCCTGGCACCGCTTCGTCGGCGGCAATCGTTCGCGTCTCGAGATCCTCCGCCATCGAGGCGAGGTCACCCGACTGCGTCGGCCGGTCGGCTTCGTCGAACCTGTCGCTCATGAGCGGCCATTCCTGCGGAACCGTGAAGGTCGAGGAGTTCGATCGACGAGCCTGAACCCCCCCGGACCATCGCAGACTAGGTCCGCGCCACTCGGCGGGCAACAGCGCTACGCCACGATCGAAGTCGTTTGCGGCCCGCCGTCCTGATGCGGGCGGCAGCGGCAGCGAACTGAGCTCCGAAACACCATTCGCCATCGAACGCTCAAGTCGGACTCGAACGGCCCTCCTCGACCGTCTCCACCTTTGCGGACACCGCTCTGTGGATCCGATCGACTGCCACGGCCACGTCCTGCGAACGCCACACCGATCGAGTCGCTTCCATCGCTCGGATCCCGCCTGACCATCCATTGCCGACACCGACGTCCTCACCCGACCGCCTCATCCCGCTACCCTCGCGGGCATGCTTGAACTCGAACACTTCTCGCTCGCCGG
>CAZTMB010000081.1:0-13509 GCA_964614695.1 uncultured Isosphaeraceae bacterium
CGGTTGTCGAGGGCGCTCGGCAGGCGGAAGCCGTGGTCGACGAGCGTCTGCTTGCGGCTGCGGTCGCCGAAGTACATGCCGCGGATCTGCGGAATGGTCACGTGGCTCTCGTCGATGATGCAGAGCCACTCGTCGGGGCGCCGCTCGGGCACGTGCGAGAAGTAGTCGAGCAGCGTCCAGGCGCGCTCGCCCGGCTCGCGGCCGTCGAACCATCGCGCGTAGTTCTCGATGCCCGGGCAGGTGCCGGTCTCCTCGAGCAGCTCGAGGTCGTAGAGGGTTCGGCTCTTGAGGCGCTCCGCCTCGAGCAGCAGGCCCTTCGACCGGAACTCGACGAGCCGCGCGTCGAGCTCGCCGCGGATGCCTTCGAGCGCCGTCTGCATCGTGTCCTGCGGCGTCACGTAGTGGACCGCCGGGAAGATGAAGGCCTGCGGCACCTCGCCGAGCACTTCGCCGGAGGTCGGATCGAAGAGTTCGATGCGATCGACCTCGTCGCCGAAGAGGTCGATCCGGATCGCGTGCTCCTCGTGCGCGGAGTGGATCTCGAGGCACTCGCCTCGCACGCGGTAGTGCCCGCGGCCGGGGTCGACCTCGCGGCGCTGGTACTGCATCTCGCTGAGGCCGAGCAGGAACTTCCGGCGATCGAGCGAATCGCCCTGGCGGACCATCATGATCCGCCGCCCGTACTCCTTCGGCGAGCCGAGGCCGTACAGGCACGAGACGCTCGCGACCACGATCGTGTCGGGGCGGCTGAGGAGGTTGCTCGTGGCGGCGAGGCGCAGGCGGTCGAGGTCCTGGTTCCGCGCCGCGTCCTTCTCGATGTAGATGTCCCGCTGCGGGATGTACGCCTCGGGCTGGTAGTAGTCGTAGTAGCTGACGAAGTAGCTCACCGCGTTGTGCGGGAAGAGCTCCTTCATCTCCTCGTAGAGCTGCGCGGCGAGGGTCTTGTTGTGGCTGACGAGCAGGGTCGGGCGGTTCACCCGCGCGATGACGTTCGCCATCGTGAAGGTCTTGCCGGTGCCGGTCGCACCGAGAAGCGTCTGGCTCGCCCGGCCCTCCTCGATGCCGCGCACGAGGTCCTCGATCGCCTGAGGCTGGTCGCCCATCGGGCGAAAGGGACTCTCGAGGCGGAAGCGTCCGTCGCTCACGGTCGGATCGTAGGGAAGGGAGGACGCGGAGGCGTCATCCGGCACGTCCGGCGGCAAGAAGCTCGACGGTCGGGCGTCGCAGCAGCCCGAGCGCCGCGGGCGCGCTCGCGACGAGCGAGACGAAGAGCAGCGCCGCGCAGCCTATCGCAAGCGGCGCGAGCGGCAGCGTCCATGAGAGGCGAAGTCCCGCGAGTTCGCGATACATCTCGCCACCCATCCACGCGAGACGCATGCCGAGCGTCGCGCCGGCGACCGCGGCGGTCGCGGCGATCAGCGTCGCCTCCGCCGCGACGAGCCGCGCGACCACGCCCCGGCTCGCGCCGACCGCCCGCATGAGCCCGAACTCGAAGCGCCTCGCCGCGATGCCGGCGGCGATGACGTTGCCCACGCCGAGTCCCGCGAGCACGAGAGCGCCCGCGGAGACGGCGCCCGCGACCGCGAGCACGGTTCCGCCCACGCGATCGACCACCTCGCGGATGCCGCGGCCGGTCGCGAAGACGGTGCCCGGCACCGCATCGACCACGAGTTCCCGCAGGCGATCCTCGCCCTCGGCGCCGAGCGACTCGTCGAGCGAGAGCTGCATGATGAACGCCTCGCGGCTGCCGAAGTTCCGCGTCACCGCGCCGAAGTCGAGGAAGACGCAGCTGATCGCCTGCTCGTTGTAGAGGCTTCGCATGCCGAACATCTGCGTGGCCATGTCGAGACCCGCCGCGCCGACGACGCCGACGATCTCGAAGGTCGCACTGTGCCTCGCGTTGCCGAGCTCGATCGAGTCGCCGACATCGAGCCCTCGCGCGGTGAGGAACGGCTCCGCCACGAGGCAGGCGTCGCCCGCAAGCAGGCGCGGCACCGCGGTCTCGGGCGAACCTCGCACCCATTCGAGGCGGTTGAGGCGAAGGAACCGCTCGGGATCGAAGCCCACCGCGATGACGCTCGGCGGCGCGAGCCCTTCGATGCCGAAGACCTGCTGCCCGATCACTTCGAGCGGCAGGTAGCCCACCGGGCAGCTCTCGACCACGCCCGGCAGCGCCGCGATGCGGGCCTGCTGCTCCGGCGAGAGCCCGCTCGTGCGGAAGACGAAGCCGTCGGCGAAGCGCACGCGGTCGCGAAGGACCGTCTCGACCGAGACGCCGTTGCTCCAGGTGCTCACGAGGATCGACAGCCCGAGCATGAGCGCGCCCGCGGTGAAGCCGAGCCTGTAGGGCGTCGCGGCGACGGAGCTCTCGAGGAGCTTCGGCGGAAGCCGCAGCAGCAAGCCAAGGGGCTTCGCGAGCAGCCTCGACACGATCAGGAAGAGCGGAGGCGACAGCAGGAACCAGCCCACGTGCAGAAGCGGCATCCCGACGAAGCTGTAGACGAGGTAGCGATCGTCGCGATCGCCGATCGAGAGCAGCGCCACCTGCGTTCCGATCGCGGCGAAGCCGGCCGCGGCGCACAGCACCATCGCCCACGGGCGTGCCGGACGGGCCCGCACGGTCATCGCCTCGAGCGGCGGCACGCGGCTTGCCTGGAACGCCGGGTACGCGGCGCCGAGCACGCCCGTGCCGACCGAGCCTGCGACGGCGAGCCCCAGCCCGTAGAGCGGAACGACGAGGCCCGCGGTGAGGATCTCCGGGATGAACGCGGCGCCGATCGCCGCGACCGCCATGCCGATCGGGATTCCGACCAGTCCGCCGATCGCGCCGAGGCAGGCGCCCGAGAGGATCTGCCCGAGGAAGACCTGACGCCGTCCGGCGCCGAGGCAGCGGGCGATCGCAAGCAGCCGCTGCTGCTCGACGACGGCGGTGGTCATGCCCGTCGCCACGATGAAGCTGCAGGAGAGGAACGCCATCGCGGCGCCGAGCGAGAGACCGAGCCGGCTGCCGGCGATCGTTCGATCGAATCCTCCGCGGATCCGCTCCGACGGCTCGACGACGAGATCGCCCTCGCCGAGCAGGATCTGGCGGTCCTCGCACCACGCCGCGACGTCGACGCCTTGCTCGAGGATGAGCGAGATCGCGGTGAGCCGCGAGGTCGAGTTCATCGCCTCGGCGAGCGTGGCGCGATCGAGGTGGGCGATCGGACGCTGCAGTGCGCCGAGGATCGGGCGCTTCTGGATGCCCACGATCTCGAGCTCGATCGGATCGCCGAATCGCTGCACCTCGAGGCGATCGCCGATCGACGCCGCAAGCTGCTCCGCGACGAGCGGATCGACCACGATCTCGCCGGCGGCGACGGGCAGGCGGCCGGCCTCGAGCTCGAGCTGGTCGAAGCGGTCGATGTCCGCGAGATCGACGCCGCGGACCTCGGTGGTGACGCGGCGAAGCCGTCCGTCCTCGTCGCGGCGACCGTCGGCTCGGACCAGCGTGATCGCGCCCCGCAGCCGCCCGCCCGCGAGCGCGACGCCCGGCCACGCGCGAACCTGTTCGAGGAGCGACTCCTCGAAGTCGCTGCCGAACTGGTGCGAGACGATCGCGTCGGTTGCGCCGATCGAGCGCAGGATCCGCCCCTCGACGCCGGCCTGGCCCGAATTCACCAGCGACACCACCGCGACGACGAGCGCCGTCGACAGGGCGATCGCGATCGCGAGCAGCGTCGTCCTACGCGGACGCCCGAGCAAGCTCAGCCGCACGAACGGCCAGACCGCCCGAATCGAGCCCATCGACATCGAACGCTCCCGCGAGGGTTCCGTCGCGAAGCACGAAGACCCGGCGGCATCGCGTCGCCGCGGCGGGCTCGTGGGTGACCATGAGAACGAGCATTCGCCGCTCGGACGCGATCCGGTTCAGCAGATCCCACAGCCGCTCGCTCGTCGCGGAGTCGAGGTTGCCGGTGGGTTCGTCGGCGAAGACGACCGGCGGATCGAAGAGCAGGGCCCGGGCGATCGCCACGCGCTGCTGTTCGCCACCCGAAAGCGCATCGGGGCGGTGGTCGGCGCGATCCGCGAGCCCCAGCTGCCCCAGGAGATCCGCCGCCCGGTCGCGGAGACGCGAGCCGGCCTGGCCGTCGAGCGTGCCGGGAAGCATGACGTTGTCGAGGGCCGAGAGGGTCGGCAGCAGATTGAACTGCTGGAAGACCATGCCGATGCGACGCCGCCGGTACTCGGTCAACTCGCGCTCGGCCATGCGGTCGACGCGTTGGCCGGCGACGTCGATCGAGCCCGCATCGGCGCGGTCGAGCCCGGCGAGCAGATGCAGCAGCGTCGTCTTGCCGCTGCCAGAGGGGCCCATCACCGCGTAGAAGCCGGGCTCGTCGATCGAGAGATCCAGTCCGCGGATCGCCTCGACGTCGCGCCCACGACCTCCCGAGGCGCGATAGGTCTTGCGAAGATCGCGCACCGCGATCCTGCCGCTCGCCTCCGCCACGTTCGAGTCGGAATCGGCCGTTCCGTCAGGCACTCGCGAGGCTCTGGTCGTAGGCCGCCCCGTCCATCAGCGACGAGAGCGGCGACGGGTCGCTGGTGCGGATCCGCACCATCCAACCCTGGCCGTAGGGATCGGTGTTGACGAGGGAAGGGTCGGCGGAAATCGCCTGATTGATCTCGATGATCTCGCCCGCCACCGCGGTGTAGACGTCGCCGGTGGTCTTCACCGATTCCACCTCGCCGACGCTCTCGCCCGCCGCGAGCGTCGTGCCCGCGGGCTTCATGGCCGCGTAGGTCACGTCGGTCAGCTGGTCGGCGGCGAACTGCGTGATCCCCATCGTGACCACGTCGCCGTCGAGGCGGAACCATTCGTGCGAGTCGGAGTAGCGAAGATCGGATGGGCTGGACATGGAGTGTTCTCTGAACAGGGAAGCGGCGAATGATACAGACGGGCTCCGTCGCGACGGGCGGCTCGAAGGGTTGCCAAGAACGGTCCGGCTCGCGTGGGGGAGACGCGTTGCGAACGCCGCGTCGCGGGCGAGGAATCGGATGATCGGCCGCGTCGCGTCGAGCGGGATCGTGTCGCCGTCGGAACCCGGTCGCCGCGGCCTCGATGGGAGGTCGACGGAGATTCGCCCGACCGCGAGGACGCCCCCTCGCCCGACTCGAGCGAGCGGCTCCGCCCACTCGATCCGCGGGAAACTGCCTTTGAAAATAGAAGGCGTCCATCTTGGGGATGGACGCCTTCCGGAGGGGAGAAAGATGCTGGGTTGGGTTCTCGGACGCGGGGGATCTTACCGATCTTGCCCATCTTGGCAAGGAACCGGACCCAAACTTCATCAGATCGTTCCCGATTCTGCGCACCGCCCCCTTGACTCGCAGGAGGGCCGTTGACCCAAGTCCGGGGATCCGACGCGCTGGCGGAACGGGGACCCGGTCGGGTCGTCGGTCGGAGCCCTAGCGGCAGACCGAGAGATAGGCGTCGAAGAAGCCTCGCATCGCCGCGTCGAACCGGTCGCCGAGGGTGAGCCCGACGATCTCGCCGACGAGGGAGTCGCCATCGGCGAGTTCGACGAGCCGTCCGCTGCCCGCGGCGGCGATCTCCGGGAAGTGCTCCGGTGGTCCGATCCGGCCGCGACGCGGCGTTCGCACGGCGGAGGTGTCGGAGTCGTCTTGCGGATCGGCCTCGCTCGGCGCGGGTTCCGCGGCGGAGATGACATGCGTCGTCACGCCGGCCGCCGCGGCGCGGGCCGCGAGCGCGATGCACGCCGACCCCCAGCCCGGATGCGGCGGCGCATCGCCGACGAGGATCGCCACGCCGGTCCGTTCGGGGTCCCACGCGAGCTCGGTGTAGAGCCGTCGCATCGCGGGATGCACGGCCTCGGGCCGATCGCCGCCGCCTTCCGCGGTGAGGCGCCACAGCCACGCGCGGGCGACGGGAAGCGACGGCGTGAAGTCCTGGGCGAGCGTCTCGAAGCGATCGCGGCGATCCCGGTAGGCGACCACGCCGACCCGCACGCCTGCGGCCACGTCGGCGGCGAAGAGCATGAGGTCGTCGAGTCCGCCCTGCACCTCGGCGAGTTCGCCCGACATGCTCGCGGTGCAGTCGATCGCGATCGCGAGGTCGAGCTGCCGAGACGCAAGATCGCGCAGGTACTCGACGAGGCCGAGGAACTCGCGGCTCTCGAGCGAAGCGATCGCGTTGGGCGTGAAGCGAGACCATGCGGCTTCGTCGGCCGCCGGCGGCACCATGAAGGCGCCGTCGAGGCCGAGTTTTCCGCGATTCGAGCGAAGCCAGGCCCGCCAGCGGTGATCTCGCCGAAGGTCGGGTGCCGCGGAGATCGCCGCGAGCCGCGGCGAGAGCGATCCGAGGTCGGCGGCGTTCGAGCGCAACACCACCGAGACGAAGGTCTCCTCGGCTTCCTCGGCGAGCGTCGCGTCGCCGCTCGCGAGCGAGAGCTCGATCGCGAGCAGGCGATCCGACTCGACGCCCGACTTCGTCAGCGTCTCGATGCCGCGGGCGAGCCGCTCCGGGGGAAACGCGGCACGACAGCGCAGCAGCGTCCGCACGACCCGCGGATTCGCCTCGTCGGCCAGCGTCGTCGACAGGTCGATCGGGGCGCGGATCCTCGCGGCGACCGCCGTGGCGAAGGCGCGGACCTGCCATGCGGGGTCGCGCAGGCTCGCCTCGAGCAGCGGCGTCGCGACCTCGGCGCCGTAGGCCTCGAGGCGCATCGTGCCGAGCGCTCGATGGGCCCAGGTCTCGCCGGAGAGCAGCGACCGCAGCGCTGCCCGCTCCTGCGGCGGCATGGGTTCGAGCGGCGGGGGGACGACCGATGGGGACGAGGCGGGCGGCTCGTGGCGTGCCGCGAAGGCGTCGAGAGCGATCGCCGATCCCGCAATCGACACGACGATCGCCGCGATCCACGATCGAGTCCGACGGTCGGCATTGCCAAACCGAGTAACGGGACTAGTTTGTAAAGGTCCGATCGCCTCGACTCCGGAGTCCGATCCGATGGGAGCGCTCGATTCTTCGCCGGAGAACCTCTGGAAGTTCGCGACGCCGTGTGCGGCAGTCGTCGCGCTTCTGGCCGCGGCGACGCCGATCTTCGCGGACGTCGAGCCCTTCACGTCCGAGGCGATCGAGCGGGGCGTGCAGTACACGATGCAAGGCTACCCGCAGTCCGGTGGCGCCTACGGGTTCGGGATGGCGATCGCGGACCTCGATGGTGACGCCGATCTCGATCTCGTGCTGCTCGGCAGGAGCAACGGGCTTCCGGGGCTCTTCGAGAACGACGGCACGGGTCACTTCACCAACCGCAGCTGGGAGTCCGGCATCTTCCCGCTGCCCGGCGCGAGTTGCGTGGTGGCGTTCGACTTCGACGGCGACGGCGATCTCGATCTCTTCCTCGCGCAATACATGGGGGCCGGCGGCAATCGGCTCTACCGCCAGGATCTGCCGTGGCAGTTCACCGACGTCACGACCGGATCGGGCCTGGCCGAGACGCTGCCGACCAAGGGGATCGGCGTCGCCGACTACGACGGAGACGGACGGCTCGATCTCTATCTCGCGAACTACGTCGTGCCAGGCAACGTCGACGTCACCCGCAATCGCCTCTACCGCAATCTCGGCAACGGAACCTTCGCGAGGGTGCAGCCGGGCCTGGGCATCGAAAGCCAGCTTCCGAGCCTGCAGGCGCACTGGACCGACTACGACGGCGACTCGTGGCCGGACCTCTATCTCAGCAACGATCGCGGCCCCTACTACGGGCCCAACAAGCTGTGGCGGAACGACCACGGCCTGCTCGTGGACGTGTCGGAGGCCAGCGGTGCCGACGTGAACCTCTTCTCGATGGGCGTCGCCTCGGGCGATCTCAACCGCGACGGCTTCCCCGACTTCTACGCGACCAACGTGCCCGATCCCTTGCCGCCGCTCTTCGGGGCCAACCCGCTGCTGCTCTCGCAGGGCGACGGCACCTACGTCGAAGCGCAGGACGAGTGGGGGGTGGCGCATCACACGCTGAGTTGGGGCACCAACTTCTGGGACTTCGACAACGACGGCGATCTCGATCTCTACGTCAACAACCAGTTCACCTCGAACACCGCCTACGTGAACCCCGGCTCGCCGCCGATGGTGAACGCCACGTCCTCGCTGCAGCTTGGCGGCACCGGCGGCGTCTCGTACGTGTCGATCTTCGGCGACCTCGATGGCGACGGCGATCTCGATCTCGTGCAGAACAACCACTCCGGCAACGTGCGGCTCTACATGAATCAGGAGGGCTCGCGCCGGCGATGGCTGCGGCTCCGCGTGCAGGGGATCGGGGCGAACCATCAGGCTGCCGGCGCGTCGGCGTCGCTGCTCGCCGGCGGCTTCTGGCAGTGGTCGGAAGTGATCCTCGGCGGCAACAGCTACCTCGGGCAGAACGAGCCGATCCTGCACTTCGGGCTCGGTGCTTCGCCGCGTGCCGACGAGGTGCTGGTGCGCTGGCCCAACGGCGGTCCGGTGCGCACGCTTCGCAACCTCACCTCGAATCACGTGTGGACGGCCTATCCGCCGCAGCGTCTTGGCGACGTCGATGGCGACGGCGTGGTCGGCGCAAGCGACTGGGCCTCGTTCCAGCAGTGGGGCCTCGGGCTGCTTGTCCCGGGACGCGAGATGCTCGACTTCGACGGCGACTCGGTGCTCGACGCCGACGACGTCGCCGCGTTCTGGGACCGCGCCGCGATCGTTCGCGGCGACCTCAACGGCGACGGCGTGGTCGGCGGTCCGGACCTCGCCATTCTGCTCGCGTCGTGGAACGCGAGCAACGGGCCGGCGGATCTCGATCTCGACGGCGTCATCGGAGGCGTCGATCTGGCGATCCTGCTCGGGGGATGGAGCGGGAAGTAGCGATGCGTGTCCGCGCGGTGAACGACACGACGTCCCTGCTGGCACTCGTCGCGGCCCTCGCCGCCGCCGCGCATGCGGACGATCCGATCCCGTTCACGTCCGAGGCGTCGCTGCGAGGCGTCTCCCACACCGTGGCCTCGTTCCCTCCCTTCGAGAGTGGGCAGCACGGCTACGGCCTGGCGCTCGCGGATCTCGATGGCGACGGCGATCTCGATCTGGTGGCGCTCGGCCGCACCAACGGGATGGTCGGGGTCTACGAGAACGACGGCACTGGTCACTTCACGAACCGGAGCTTCACGAGCGGACTGGCTCCCTCGCTCGTGAACAGTTCGGTGCTCGCCTTCGACTTCGATCGCGACGGCGATCTCGATCTCTTCGTCGGGCGCACCGACGTGCCCTCGAGCCTGTACCGCAACGACGGCGACTTCGCGTTCACCGACATCACCCCAGACAGCGGGATCGCCGCCACCCTGCCGGTGACGGGTCTCGCCGCGACCGACTGCGACGGCGACGGCTGGATCGACCTCTTCGTCTGCAACTACGACGTCGACGCGGAGAACCAGCTCTGGCGGAATCGGGGCGACGGCACCTTCGAGGACGTCGCCGTCGCGCTGGGCTTCGTCTCGACCGCCCGCAGCTTCCAGCCCGTCTGGAGCGACTTCGACCGCGACACGTGGCCGGACCTCTACCTCAGCAACGACCGCGGCGTCGGCGCGGGACCGAACGAACTGCATCGCAATCGGGGCGACGGCACCTTCGAGGAGATCGGCGCGGCGCGGGGCGCCGACGTGGCGCTCTGCTCCATGGGACTCGCCGCCGGCGACCTCGACGGCGATCTGCGACCGGACTACTACCTGACGAACCTTCCAGGCAACGCGCCGCCGCTCTTCGGGGCGAATCCGCTGCTGATGAACTCGCCGCAGGGCGTCTTCACGCAGGCTCAGGTCGAGTGGGGCGTCGATCACCATCGCATGAGCTGGAGCGCGGCCTTCTGGGACTTCGACAACGACGCGGACCTCGACCTCTTCGTCGTGAACGAGCACGAGCCCAACGTGCTCTACCGACAGGAGTCCGCGCCGCCGATGACCGAACTTCCCGGTGCCGCCGGTCTTGCGGGCTCGAGCAATCTCGCGTTCGCTTCGGCCTTCGGCGATCTCGACGGCGACGGCGATCTCGATCTGGTCACCTACCACTACGGGCAGCCGCTGCGGGTCTTCATCAACCAAGAGGGCTCGCAGCGATCGTGGCTGCGACTGCGGGTTGCGGGCGAGGGACGGATCCGTGATGCGGCCGGCGCCTCCGCGACGCTCGTGCCGAGGAACGCCAAGGGCCGGCTCGGCGCGCCGCAGTGGCGCGAGGTCCTCTTCGGCGGGAACAGCTACCTCGGGCAGAACGAGGCGACGCTGCACTTCGGGCTCGACGCGGCGATCGCCGCCGACTCGATCGAGGTGCGCTGGCCGTGCGAAGGACCGGTGCGGACGTTGCGGAATCTCGCCGCGAATCGCACGTGGACCGCCTATCCGCCGTCTCGGCTCGGCGACGTCGACGGCGACGGGATCGTCGGCGAAAGCGACTGGCTCGCCTTCGCCGAGTGGGGGCTCGGACCGCTCGAACCCGGACGGGAGATGCTCGACTTCGATGGCGACGGTTCGCTCGGCGCGGCGGATGTCGCGGCGTTCTGGGATTGCGCCACGATCGTCCGCGGCGATCTCAACGGAGACGGCGTGGTCGGCGGCGCGGACCTCGCGCTGTTGCTTGGTGCGTGGAACACCGCCGACTCGATGGCGGACCTCGACCTCGATGGCACCGTCGGCGGCTCGGATCTCGCGATCCTGCTCGGAGGCTGGGGCGGACGCTGAGGCGCGGCGGACGTCCCGGTCCGCACGGGTCGGCGATCGTCGGGATCAAGCCTCGCCAAGGAACGATCCCCCCACGGTCGGAATCGCCGGCGCGGTCGGCGGGCGGTCGAAGCGCGATCCTCGCGCTCAGTCGCCGTGGCGATGCCGAAGCCGCGGCGAGAGGCGCAGCATCCACTGGAATCGCTCGAACTCGTCGAGCCAGTCCTGCAGCGTGGCCGCAAGCTCGTCCTGCGGCACCGGCGCTCCGGGCACGGGGCAGGAGGGGCCGAGGTTCTTCGCGCCCAGCGCCCGGTAGCGGGTGAGGGTGCGGTCGCCGTACCAGCCGAGCAGTTCGAAGTCCTCGGCCATGAAGAGCACCACCGGAACCCGCAGTCCCGCGTTGATCCTGAGCTGCTCCGCGAGATCGGCGTGTTCGTCGCGATCGACCCAGCGGAGGTCGATCGCATCGCTCGCCTCGGCGATCCGCTCGAGCATCGGTCCCTGCTGCACGCAGTCGCCGCACCAGATCCCCGAGACGCAGAGCACGTTCATGCGGCGGGAGAAGCCCGCGAGCAGCGATCGCTGCGCCTCGTCGAGCGAGACCTTCTCGTGGAACTCCCGCCACCGCGTGGCGCGGTCGGGGTCGGTCGCGAGGTAGGCGTTCCAGTCGAGGGCGGCCTCGAACTTCTCGTGGAGGGACATCGCGTCGAGGGAACGGCGGTCGAGGTCGGTCATCGTGTTCTCCCGGTGCAGGGCAGGGGACGCGGGTCAGAAGGCGATCGACACCTTCGGCGAGACCTTCGCATCCTGCAACTCCGGCGGAAGCATCGCGCGGACGTCCGCGGCGATCGTCTCGGGCGTGCGGTCGATCGGAGCGAGCACCTCGACGTCGAGGCGGCGCCCGTCGCGGGAGGGCTCGATCTCGAGCACGCTGTAGCCGCGGCGGCGGCAGGCGTCGCGCAGATCGCGGGCGAGCGACTCCTCCGAGTCGGGCGACGAGCGGAGGTCGATGCGCACGCGCACCCCGAACTTTCGATCGATGAACCAGAGAAGCACCCACGCCGCGGCGGTGAGCAGCACCGCGAGCGGGAAGAGGCTCAGGCCGCAGGCGAGCCCGATCACCACGACCATGATGCCCTTGACGGTGATCTCGGGCGTGGCGAGCACGGTGCGGAAGCGGATCAGGCTGCCGATGCCGAAGACGACCAGCGCCATCGACGGCTCGACCGCGACGATCTGCGCGACGACCACGCCGACGATCGCGATGAGAAGCAGGATGCGTCGCTCGCGGAACCGTTCGTAGGTGCTTGTTCCCTGCAGGTGGTGGGGATGCCACGCGAGCGCCGCCGCGCAGCCCACCGCGAACGTGAAGCCGAGCACGAGGTCGAGGATGATCCAGCCGTTGGCGACCTGGTGCAGCGGCATCACCAGCCGCTCGTAGGCGGAGTCCGGGATGCCGCCGCCCTTGCCCGAAGCGCCGAGGAGGTCGGCGACGCTGCGGCCCGATTCGAGGAGGAGCAGGGGTTGGAGGTTGGCAAGGATCGACATGGAGGGATTCTCGGGGCGCGGACGGCTTCCGATCGGAGCGGCCCGGCGGCGAACTTACCATCCCCGCCCATGGCCACCGCGCTTGAATCCCGCACTCCTCATCGCCCCGCGCCCGCCGTCCGCGCCGCTCGGGTCATCGCCTTGATCGTCGCCGCGGCGTTCGCCCTGACCGGTTGCGGTCGCGAGGGCGGACGAGGTGGGCACGACGGAAGCGACGGGGGCAACGCGATCGCCTGGTACCTCACCATGCACGGCGACGAGGGCGGCAACGCCGTGGTGGCGCTCGATCGCGATGGCGGCGCGGTGGCGATCGTCTGCTCGGCGAAGGACGTGCCCAAGGACGTCTCGTTCAGGCAGCCGCGGGCGGTCGCGTTCCTCGCGGACGGCTCGATGCTCGTCGCGAGCGCGTTCAGCGAGGATCCCGGCATCCTCCGCTTCGGCGGCCCGGACGAGCACGGTGCGAGGCCGTTCGTCTCGGTCTTCGCCGATCTCGGACGCGACTTCGCCGACCGCATCCATCCCTACGACATCGCGGTCGCGCCCGACGGCACGGTCTACGTGAGCGATCAGGACGCGAACCTCGTCACGTGGTTCGCCGGGCTCGACGCCCCGATCGCCGGCGCGCCGATTCCAGCGCCGGTCGGCGCGAAGGCGAACTGGACCGCCGTCACGCCGCCCCGCGAAGGCATCTTCATCGGCAGCGACGGCGAGCAGCGCGACGGGCTTCGCGTGGTGCGGGGCCTCGCGTTCGACGGGCAGGGCCGTCTGCTCGTCGTCGATCGCGACGCGGCGGCGGTCTTCGCCTACGACCGCGAGACGGGGAAGCGCCTCGAGACGGTGCTCGACCGCTCGCACGGACTCAAGAAGCCGATCCAGATCGCGGTCGACGACGCGGGGCGGATCTACGTGAGCGACCGCGGCGCCCGCACGGTCTTCCGGCGCACCGCCGACGGCGCGGTGACGGATCTCCTCAAGGGGCGGCCGCATCGTCCGGAACTGCCGTCCGGGATCGCGATCGACGGGAGCACCCTCTACGTCGGCGATCGCAAGCGAAAGGCGATCCTGCGCGTCGATCTCGACAAGCCCGACGCGCACCTCGAGACCTTCGTGGGCGAACTGCCGACGCCGCCGGAGTTCTTCATGGCCGATCCGGATCGGCGTTCGAGGGCGAGCGGGCGGTAGGGGCGCCGTCTCGCTGGCGCGAAGTTCGCCTTCCGAGTTCGTACGTCCCCTCCGCCTCGCTGC
>CAZTMB010000082.1:0-13508 GCA_964614695.1 uncultured Isosphaeraceae bacterium
TTGGCGCCGAGATGCGCTGGACCCGCGTGTCGGGCGACTGGTACGCGGTCGAACGGGGATTTTGAGGTGAGGTGATCGCCGTCGGAGCGGGAACACGCCCGGCGAGACGATGATCATCGCTTCGCCGAAGCACCGGTCCCTCGGCGAGCGTGTGCTGGCGTCGGCGAAGTTGTCTGAAGCACCGCGAACCGATGGTCAATCTCGACGCGGGCCCTCGTGACCGCAGCGTTTCGCCCGCGCGACTCCGTTTGGAGTGGTCGGTCGTGCCGGCGTCCCTGGCGGAGTCCGTCGTGCGTGATGCTTGTTCAGAGTTGCCGGGTGGCGTCTTCGGAGGAACTTTCGCCGCTGCTTCGCACGCGTGCCAAGATGACCAGTGAGGCTCATGGGCGCGGAGTCGAGCACCGATTCGCGCCTCCTCGCTTCAGCGAGGCTTGGTCGGGGCGATCGCGCGGAGGCGAAGGTTCCTCCACCGCACCTCAAGCGGCTCGACGCGACTTCCGACGCCGTGGACCTGCAGGGCGATGAAGCCTGAGGCGTCCATCTCCAACGCGAGATCCACGAAGTCGATGGCCGGCACGTCGTTGAGCCAAGTGCGAACGCGGCGTTCCTCGGCGACGACGCGGACGCGGTTCCACCCGCCCTGCAGGAACGCGGCCTTCGAAGGCGCGTCGTCGGGGGGCGACTTCAGCCAGCCTCGGCGGCCCTCGTCGTAGAGCCCCGCGGTCCAGCCGCGAGGCGAGGGGTCGATCTCGATCTGCCACCCGTGGACGCGGCCGTCCTTGAAGTCGGCGCGGCTGTGGCTTCGGATCTGCACGCCGCTGTTGAGTTCGCGATCGACCTTGAACTCGAACTCGAGTTCGAAGTCGCCGAACTCCTGCTCGGTGCACAGAAAGGTGTTGGGCTGGTCGGGTCTCGTCGTGCCCACGATGCAGCCTTCCTCGACGCGGTACTCCGCGGCGCCGCCGCGGCGAGTCCAGCCGTCGAGCGAGACGCCGTCGAAGAGCGCGATCCACCCGGACTCTTCGGCGTCGGCGAGTTCCTTCGCGACCGGCGGACTCGCCGGTGCGTTCGTGGTCGCATCCTGCGCGGGAGTCGCCGGAAGGAGGCCGAGCACGATCAGCCAAGCCTGCGTTGAGATCATGGTGCCTCGATCGCTTCGAGTTCGGCGATGGTCCACGGCGCCAGGCGGCCTTCAGTGGCCCGCTTGACTCGCATGATTTCGGCCGCGTCCACAGGTTCGGCGTTGTTCTCCCAGGCGCGACGGATGTAGGTCATGATCGCGGCGAGTTCGTCGTTGCCTCGGACCGGCGCGGCGACCATCGCGGAGTCCCACGTCTTCCCGCCGATCGTGACCGGACCTTCGATGCCGTGAAGCAAGACGCGGGTCAGGATTCCCGGCGGGCCGAGGACCACCGGTGAACCGTTGAGCGGCGGATAGGTGCCACCCATGCCTTCGCCATCGACGCCGTGGCAGCCCATGCAGTGGATGTAGAGCCGCTTGCCCTGCGCGAAGCGACGCTGCTCTTCGGCGGTCAGGCGACGTGTCGCCGCGGCCTTTGTGCCGCTCTTCCCGGGCCAATCGATCCTCGCCTCGCACGCCGCAAGTTGAGGCACACCCTCGCGGTGGGCCGCGACCATCGCCGCCCAGCCGGTGGGCTCGCGCGGGAGGCTCAAGGATCTTGGGCTCGGCGAATCGACGCGCAGATGCTCGGCGAGCGGTGCGGCCAGCCACCGTGCGATCTCGGGCTGCTCGGCCGCCGACGAGGCGATCGTCTCGAGCAGCGCGACCGTCTCCGCATCGCTCCCCCGCAGCATGAATGAGCCGAGCCCGGCAATCATCGGGCGAAGGCGCCGATCAAGTTCTGGTCGATCCGCGACGTCGCAGGCAAGCCGCTCGGCGACAAGCGCCGCAAGCAGGCGAGGCTCGACGCCGTAGGCCGCGTTCAGGATCGCACTGCGGATGAAGCGGTCGTCTCCGTCGCCGCACGCCATGGTGGTCAGGAGCGCCACGCGCCGCGGCCCCGCCGCGCCGAGCGACAGCGCCACCTGCGCCCGGACCATGCGATCGGGATCGTCCAACAGGCGTTCGATCGACGAGAGTATCTCGGCGTCGAACGTCTCGTCAGCTGCAAGGCTCCGATCGAGCATCCGAACCCCGGCGGCGCGCAGGTCCGGCTCGTCGTCGGCGAGAAGACCCGCCGCGACCGATGTCAACGTGCCGTCGGTCGGCAGGGCGGCGATCGTCCAAGCCGCATGCAGTCGTTCGATGGGATCGGGGCTCGTCGCCACGACCTGCTCGAGCCGCCGCGAGAGCCCGCGATCGAGGGCGTGCCGTTCGAGCAGCACGCGCTGCGCGAGATCGCGCACCGTGCCGTTGCTGTCGCCCAGGGAATCGACGAGCGACTCGAGGTCGCGAGCGGTCCTTCGCGGCGGCTGCGGCGGAGAGTGCTCGGGGGCGATCCGCCAGATGCGGCCAAGCCCGATCGGCGTCGCGAGTCCGCGCTCGTCGACCTGCTTCCGCAGGAAGGTCGTCATGTAGGTCTTGTGCTGGATGACGCCGCGGTACATGTCCGCGACGTAGAGCGCGCCGTCCGGGCCGATCGCGAGCGCCACCGGCCGGAACCGCTCGTCGGTGCTCGCGAGGAACTCGCGATCGGAGAGTCCATTCCTCGCGACCGGCAGCCCATCGTCCTCCGTCACGTCGAGCCACTTGACCGCGTTCGCCGCCGGCTCGCAGATGAACGCGTCGCCGGAGAACTCGGCGCCGAGGAGCGGCGCACGATTGAAGACGGGGCTGCACGCGGCGGTCAGGTTCGAGAGCGTGCCGTCCGATCGCAGCGTGTCGGGCCGGTAGCCGCGGTTGACCCCCGGCGTCACCCGGATCGGAAACGTCGCGGTGTCGACGCCGACCCTCCAGTTGACGCCCTCGAGCCAACGCTGCCGAGGATTGCGCGGTGCGTACTCCTTGGGAAGGAGATCGCCGCGCAGGCTCTCGGAGTTGGGCGTGTAGTGGAGGCGGCCGAAGTCGTCCATGGCGACGCCCCACTGGCCGTGCGCGGGAACCGGAATCGCGGTCGCGGCGCGTCCATCGAACTCGATGAGCACGCTGCCGTCGGAGAGCGCGAAGCGATTGTCGATCGTGCGGATCAGGCCGTTCGGCGCGTGCTCGGGATTCTCGAAGGAGCCGAGTTCGACACCGAGGTCGATCTTGGCATCGGCGACGCCGTCGCGGTCCTCGTCGGGGCAGAAGTAGAGCGAGGGCGGCTCGATGAGAAGCGCCCCGCCGTTGGTCGGCGCGATCGCCCGCGGCATCACGAGATCGTCGAGGAAGGTCGTGGCGTGCTCGAAGACGCCGTCGCCGTCGCGATCCTCGAGGATCTGGATCCGGCTCGTCGGCGCCTCCTCGCCATGCCCGTCGGCGTCGGGCATGTAGCTCCGCATCTCGACGACCCAGAGTCGGCCCTGCTCGTCGAAGACGATCGAGACCGGATCTTCGACGAGCGGCTCCGCGGCGACGAGGTCGACTCGGAAGCCCGGCAGCACGTCGAACGCTTCGAGCGCCGCTTGCGGCGAGAGCACCGGAGCCTCCGGGATCTCGAGATGCGCAATGACGTCCGGCTGCGCTTCGTCCTTGACGTCGCCGTTCTGGGCGACGGCCACGGACGCAGCGGCGAGGCACGTCGCGAGCGAGGCGAGGCGCGTTCGAGCAGACGGGCGACACGGGGCGGCAGCCGGCATCTTTCCGAGTCTACGGCTCCGGCGACTTCGTTCCAACGCGTGTTCAGCCGCTCGCGACCGGCAGGGTCAGCACCGGCACGCCGCTGTCGTCGTCCTGCTGCATGAGCGTCTGCAGCTGCTCGATGATCTGGAAGAACTGCTTGCTGCGGATGTCCGCGTCGTCGATCCAGTAGTAGAAGCCGCGGTGCTCGACTGCGAGGAAGGCGTTGTTCGGGGCGGAGGAGCCCGAGTGGATCCGCACCACGTCGGCGAAGCCCGGCGCCGGCGCGAGCTCGATCGTGTAGGGCCGCTCCTCCTCGGGGACCTCGATGCTCGCCATGGCGAGCCGATTCAGCTCGTTGATCGATCGGCAGCGGAGGAAGATCTCGTTTTGCCGCATCTCGCGCGGAATCGAGGAGATCCGAAGCTCCGCGACCCTCGCGTCCGCGGGCGGCTTCTCGAGCGAGAGGAGTTCGAACAGGCGATCGATCCTCGGACGATGGCGAGGCTCGAGTCGAAAGAGGATTGCCGGTTCCTTCTCCGCCAACTGCACCAGCGACGTGCCGCCGTGGGTGACCAGTTCCCCGAACTCGTCGCTGATCTCGACGAAACGGTCGTCGAGGCCGTCGTATCGATGCGAGTCGGTCTCCGGGCGGATCAGCAGAGGTTCGTGGATCGTGTTGATCTCGCCGACGAGGAGACGAAAGGTGAGCGCGGCGGTCATCGGATCGAGCCCGGCGAAGACCATCCTCCCGGCGACCACCGGATCGATCGGTGCGAGGAACTGCGCCGAGTAGCGTGAGCCGCTGATCGGGGCGTAGCTCACGGTGGGATTCTCCTCGGCGACGACGCTCAGCCCGAACGGGACGAGGTTGCCGGCGTAGCTCGAGGATGGGCCCCAACCCGCGTTCACGGACGGCTGGACGCTCAGCTTCCAGTTGGACGTGATCGCCGAGACGGCGAGCACCGCGGTCGGCTCGCCGAAGCGGCCGCGAACGATCGAGAGCAGGGTCTGCTCGGCGCCGGTGTCGGCGATGGCGCGGGACCAGGCGGTGCGACCGCTCCGGAGGCCGGCGGGGCCGACGGTGCTGCAGCCGGCCGCCAGCAACGCGGCGGTCGTGAGCAACGCGATGGACGAGGTCGGCAGGGCGCGCGGCGCGTGGCGCCGCGGGCCGATCGTGATCGGTGGGTGCATGGCACGGCTCCGGATTGAGAACCCCGAAGCGTCGGATGCTAACGGCATCGGAGTCCGGCGTGGCGGCATCGATCCGGCGTAGCATCCGAGGTTTCGTCGACTCGGCGGATCCGCGATCGAGCGTGTCGCGAAGGCGATGACCCCGCGGCCGGCTGGGCCGCATGACGCCGTGCTCCCGATCCCGCTTTCTCCCTTCTCCTTCGATGGCCCACCACCATTCCTCGACGAACCCCTCGGACGCACGACGGGGCCCGCTTGCGGTCCTGCTGCGGGCGCTGCTCGACCTCTTCAGCAGCGTGAAGTTCGGGATCGCGCTCCTGGCGATCCTCTTCGTCTACATGGCGATCGGCTCGGCGGGGCTGCTCTATCCGATCCATCCGAACCTGCTCCATCCGGACGCCTGGGTGCACGCCCAGATCCGGCAGTGGCGTCCGTTCGAGATGACCGAGTTCGAGTGGTTCCACTGGTGGCCATTCGACGTGATGGTCGTCCTGATCTGCGCGAACATCGCGGTGACCACGGTCCGGCGCATTCCGTTCCGTCCGGTCAACTACGGCGTGTGGATGATCCACACGGGCATCCTGATCCTGTCGATCGGAAGCTTCATCTACTTCGGCACCAAGGTCGAAGGCGACACGCCGGTGCTCCGGCGGCTCGTGGTGGCGTCGCTCGCCGAGGGTGACGCCGCCGGCGAGGCGGTCGAGACCGCGGTGCTCGCCAACGGGGCGGCGCCAAATCCGGGCACCGGGCGCTCGGTCCTCTCCGCCGTTCCGTCGAATCGTGCGACGTTCGCGACACCGCAGGGGACCTACGGGCTCGAGGTCGTCGACGTCGATCCGGAGTGGGAACTGCTCTCGGGCGACGACGCCGGCGAGCGGGCCTACAGCGTCAGCGTGATGGTCGAGTCGCCGACCGGCGATCGGTTCATCCGGCAGGTGATCGCGGGCCATCCCGAGTACACCGAGGATCTCGTCTTCACGCAGGATCCCGAGCAGCCGATGAAGCGATCGGTCAAGCTCAACGGCAATCCGATCGTCGACGAGTCGCTGCGGCTCGAACTGGGGTACCAGTCGCAGGAGTGGTTCTATCTCAAGCACGACATCGCGAAGAACTGGGCGCTCTACGTGCGTCGCCCGGGCGAGCGGGAGTGGACGGAACGTCCGATCGACGGTCTGCCGCTCTACAACGACTACATCGCGGATCGCTCCTGGGTCTTCCAGTCCGAGGGCGCGGCCCCGATGCCGCTCGACCCGATCGATCTCGCGGTGCCCGCGGTCTCGGAGGGCGATCCGGCGCCCTCGACGACGTTCGAGGTCTCGGGCTATCTCCGCTACGCCTTGGAGCGGTCCCGCATCCTCGCCGGCGGCCCGCAGGATCCCTTCAATCCGACGGCGTTCCTCACGATCACGAGCAATCGCGGCGAGCGGAGCGAGTACCGGCTGCAGGCGCTCGATCCAGAGGGGCGTCGCGCCGACGGCGGACTGCTTGCCTTCCGCAGCATCGACAGCGAGGCGGGCTTCGCGGAGATCCTGGCCGAGCCCTCGCTGCGGTTCGAGATCCCCTCGCTCGGGTACGTCGAAGAGGCGCCGATCCGCTCGGTGCTGCTCGCGCAGGAGGAGCTTGGCTTCACGGATCTCGGCGACACCGGCTACGCCTACCGCGTCGCGGCGGTGCAGGACGAGATCCCGCTCTCGAGCGGTGTCGCGTCGATCGCGATCCTCGAGATCCGCACCCCCGACGCCAAGATCGTGCGTCGATGGGTCTTCGACGATCCGCGCCTGACCCGCGATGTGGGACCGGACATGGCGGGCCCCTCGCACGGCGGGCCGGCGCTCATCGAGGATTCGATCGACGTGAAGTACCGCCCCGGCACGGGGATGGCGCTGCTCACGCTTGTCGTCGGGCCCGAGCCCGAGCGGCTGCGCCTCGTCAACACGATCGGCACCGAGAAGCCCGAGGCGCTCGACCTTGGCGTCGGTCGCGCCGTCGAGGTGCCCGGCGGGCTGACCGTGCTGCTTGATCGCTACATGCCCCGGGCGAGGATCGAGACGAAGCCGTTCATCGTGCCGCCGAACCAGCGCGACCGCGACGCGGGCACGCACTTCGCCATGATCCGGGTCGCGCCGGCAGGCGGCGAGCCGCAGTGGCTTCGCTTCCACCAGTACGCCTTCGAGGGTCCGGAGGACTATCTGCGCCGCTTCCGCTTCGAGCCGCAGCGCATGCGTCTTGCCGACGGCAGCGAGGTGGAGGTGCTGTTCTCGCGGAAGCGGATGAAGTTGCCGGCGGAGATCGCGCTCGAGGAGTTCATCCTCACCGCGCACGTGGGCGGATTCACCGGCGAGAGCGGCAGCATCCGCAACTGGACGAGTCTGATTCGCTTCCAGACCGCGGATGGCTGGACCGATCCGCAGCGGGTGAGCGTGAACGATCCGGTCGCCTACGGCGGCTATTCCTACTTCCAGGCGCAGTGGGATCCCCCCGATCCGGCGCGAGGCGAAGGCGATCGCATGAGCCGGGGGCTCAACTACACCGTGCTCGGCGTCGGCAATCGGCACGGCATCTACACCCAGCTTGCCGGATGCACCCTCTCGGTGATCGGCATGATCTACGCGTTCTACGTGAAGCCGGTCATCCGGCGTCGGCACCTCGAGCGAGCCGCGGCGAAGGCCAAGGCTTCGGTCGTCGAGGCGCCGGTGCGCGAACCGGCGATGGCAGGAGGCCCGGCATGACGAATGGACTCCGCATGGACTCCGAAGACACCACGGCGCAATCTCCGGCGACCGGAGTGCGCAAGTCCCTTGGATGGCAAGGCCTCGTCGATCGGGGCGTGGCGTCGATCCTCTTCATGATGTTGGCCCTCGCCAGCTCGCTGCTCTCGACGTCGGCCGTCGCGCAGGACTCCTCGAGCGACGACGAGTCGTCCGCCGGCGGATTCGCGGCCGAGGTCGACCTCGAGCCGCTCGGTGCCGCGGCGGTGCTCGTCGAGGGCAGGCTCAAGAGCTTCGGCTCGCACGCCTCGTCGACGATGCACTCGATCACCGGTCCGCGGCGCATCCAAGGGCAGTCGCCGGCCTTCACCTACCTCGACATGATGATCCGTCCCGAGGCGTACGCCGATGCGGATGTCATCTACGTCAAGAACAAGAACGTGAGGCAGCGGATCGCCGACGTGCTGACCGGGGCGGATCCGGCGCTCGAAGCAAGGCTCGAGAGTTCCGTGCGCACAGGTCTCTTCTCGCCGAGACTCCTGCAGCGGGCCGAGGTGCAGGAACTGCTTCGCGTCATGGAGGCGGATCTCGTCCGCACGGCGCGTCCGGTCTCGGAGATCCGCGGCGCGATCTTCCTCTCGGACCCCCGGCAACTGCTCGCGCGGCTCCGCATCATCCCGCCGACCGCGGTCGATCCGCAGGAGCGCTGGCACGGACTCGACGAACTCGTGCTTCCCGATCCGAAGGCGATGGAGTCCGCCGGGCTTCCGACGCTGCCGACGATCGACGGGCTCGATCCCGAGGTGGCCACGACGATCCGACGCGCATGGCGGGGCTTCGTCGAAGGCTGGATGAACGGCGACGCGGCCACCGTGAACGCCTCGCTGTCCTCGCTCGTCGAGGCGTTGCCCGGCGTGAATGCCGAGCTCTATCCCGAGCGAAGCCGGCTTGCGTGGGAGCACTGGTACTTCGAGCAGAACAACCTGACGTGGATCTGGCTCGTGTACCTCGCAAGCACCGCGATCCTGCTGATCGCCGTGGTCTATCGCTGGCCGACGGCGATGCGACTGGGGCTCGGCGTCTTCGGGATCGCACTGGCTCTGCAGACCTTCGCGGTGGGGCTTCGCTGGTACGTCTCGGCGCGGTGGCCGAACTCCAACATGTTCGAGGCGGTGACCACCGCGGCGTGGTTCGGGGCGATCGCGGCGATCGGCTTCGAGCTCTGGGTGCGCCGCACGCCGCTCAAGGGGTTCTTCGCCCTCGGGGCGGCGGTCTCGTGCATGGTGGCGCTCATGAGCGCCCACTTCCTGCCGGTCTACCTGAATCCCAACATCGGGAACATGATGCCGGTGCTGCACGACGTCTGGCTCTACATCCACACCAACGTGATCATCTTCAGCTACTGCCTCATCTTCATGGCCGCGGTGACCTCGGCGATCTATCTCGTGCACCGCTTCTTCGGCGGCCTTCCCGCCTATGCCCGCGCGGGCGGTACCGGGATGATCCTCGCGACGACCGCGGGCGGCGCTGGCGGCGGTGCGGTCGGCGGCGGATGGACGGAGAACGCCGGGGCTCGCAAGGGGCCCTCGTTCGGCGAGGTCCTCGACGGCGTCACGATGGTGCTGATGGAGCTCTCCTTCGTGATGTTGTGGGCGGGCCTCGTCATGGGCGCGATCTGGGCCGACCACAGCTGGGGACGTCCCTGGGGCTGGGATCCCAAGGAGGTCTTCGCGCTCGAGACCTTCGTCGTCTTCCTGCTCCTCGTGCACGTTCGCTGGAGGGTGAAGGACAAGGGCTTCTGGACGGCGCTGCTCGCCCTGCTCGGCGCCGCGGTGATGCTCTTCAACTGGATCATCGTGAACTTCGTGATCACGGGCCTGCACAGCTACGCGTGAGCGAGGAGATCGCGTGGCGACGACGTGCGTCGATGCGGCCCGGAGCACGGAACGTTCGGTCCCGCGCGAAGTCCGTGGAGAATCGAGCAGCGGACCCGGATCAGATCGGCGCTCGCAGTTGGCGACTCACATCACGCCGAAGGTCGCCTGATCGCCGAGTTCCCGCTCGATGCGGAGGAGCCGGTTGTACTTCGCGGTGCGATCGCTGCGGCAGGGCGCGCCCGTCTTGATCTGGCCGCAGTTCGTGGCGACCGCAAGGTCGGCGATCGTCGAGTCCTCGGTCTCGCCGGAGCGGTGGCTCATCACCGCGGCGTAGCGGCTTCGCATCGCAAGGCCGACCGCTTCGAGCGTCTCGCTGAGGGTGCCGATCTGGTTGACCTTCACGAGGATCGCGTTGGCGGCGTGCTCGCGAATGCCGCGTGCGAGGAACTCCGGGTTGGTGACGAAGAGATCGTCGCCCACGAGCTGGACCTGCGAACCAAGGGCCGCGGTGAGCTTCGACCAGCCCGACCAGTCGTCCTCGGCCAGCCCGTCCTCGATCGAGCGGATCGGCCACTTCGAACACCAGGTCTTCCACAGGTCGATCATCTCGTCGCTGGTGGCAATGTGGTCGGGCTGGCTCTTGAAGAAGCAGTAGCCCTGCTTGCCGCGGGCCTTCGCCTCGTTGGCGAGTTCGCTCGTCGCCGGGTCGAGGCAGATCACGACCTGCTCGCCGAGGGCATAGCCGGACTTCTCGACCGCGGTCGCGATCAGATCGAGCGCGTCCTCGTTGCGGGCGAGGTTCGGCGCAAAGCCGCCTTCGTCGCCGACGGCGGTCGAGAGCCCCTTCTCGTGGAGCACCTGCTTCAGCGTGTGGAAGATCTCGACGCCGGCCCGAAGGCTCGCGGAAAAGGTCTCGAATCCCCGCGGCTGGATCATGAACTCCTGGAAGTCGACGGTGTTGTCGGCGTGCTTGCCGCCGTTCAGGATGTTGAACATCGGCGCCGGCAGTCGCCGGGCCGCGACGCCGCCGACGTAGCGGTAGAGCGGTTGCCCCGTCGCGTCGGCCGCGGCGCGGGCGATCGCGAGCGAGACGCCGAGGATCGCGTTGGCTCCGAGCCGCGACTTGTTGGGCGTTCCGTCGAGTTCGATCATCCTGCGGTCGAGCCCCTCCTGATCGAGGGCGTCGAATCCCACGAGATTCCGCGCGAGGATCTCCTCGACGTGGCCCACCGCACGCCGGACGCCCTTGCCGAAGAGCCGGCTCTTGTCGCCGTCGCGCAGTTCGACCGCCTCGTGCTCGCCGGTGCTCGCCCCGGAAGGAACGGCGGCCCGACCGTGGCATCCGCCCGAGAGCAGCACCTCGCACTCGAGCGTCGGATTGCCTCGGGAATCAAGGATCTCAAGGGCGGTGATCGAAGCGATGGCGGTGCGTGAGGACGCGGTGGTCATGGTTCGCGAGGACCTCTTCGGATCGGGGGAATGGTTCGAACGCAGCGAGCCGCGATGCTACCGACGGTCGTCGTCCGGCTCCGGAGCCGGCCAGCGAGGCGGGCGGCCCTCGAGCACCGCGACGACGTCACGGACAACCCACGACATGTTCTCGGTGGCCTGCCTCGTCCGCGAGGCCAGATGCGGCAGCAGATGGGCGTTGGGCAGTTCCCACAGGGGATTCCCGGCGAGCGGCGGCTCGGGGTCGTGCACGTCGAGCAGGGCCTGCGACCCGGGATGGCGACGGAGATGTTCGGCGAGCGCGTCGGTGTCGAGCACCATGCCGCGGCAGGTGTTGAGGAGCGTGACGGCAGGTTTCAGCAGTGAGATCAGACGCCGATCGACGAACCGTTGGTTCAAGGGGCGGCCGTCGATGTGCAGCGAGATCACGTCGCTCTCGGCGAAGAGCGTCTCGAGTTCCACCGGCTCGGCGCCGGCGCGGTCCGCTTCGTCGATCGGGCGAAGGTCGTTGAAGCGGACGCGGAATCCGATCGCCCGGGCGACCTCTGCCACGCGGCGTCCGACTCGGCCGAGCCCGAGGATTCCGAGCGAGAGCGTGTCCATCTGTCGCTCGGCGACGACCTCGCGACGCAACTCGTGCCAACGATCGACCGAGACCGGGCCCGGCAGCACGAGCCGGGGGCGAAGGGCGTCGCACAGCAGGGCCGTGACGTACTCGAGGACCGCCTGGGTGTTGGCCTCGGGGGTGTGGACCACCGCGATCCCACGCCGTCGGCACGCCGAGAGATCGATGTTGTCGAGCCCCACGCCGGCTCGGCCCACCACCCGGAGCCGGGGGAGACGGTCAAGAAGCGGGTCGTCGACCCGGGTGTAGGTGCGGACGACGAGGGCTGCGGCGGCATCGGCGACCTCGGCGAATCGCCGGCTCTCTGGGCCGGCGAACTCGATCTGGCAGCGTTGGCTAAGCCAGGAGGCGGGGGCCTCGTCAAGGGATTCGGTGACGATCGCGATGGGGCGAGGCATGCTGGACTCCGTCCGGACGCCATTATGGTCTCGTCGTGTGGAAGACCGTCTTCTCCCCAATCCACCCTTGCCTTGCTCCGCGGAGGGGGCATCCTGACCAATCGGGCTGAGAGGTCCTAAGGTTCGAGAACCTGTGCAGATCGGTGGCGTTTGGACAGACCGGCAGAGGAAAACGTTCGAAGGTCGGCTCTGGCCGGGGTTGCCGACGCCAGAGCAGAGTCGGAGCAAACGAAATGCAGAGTGTGAATCGACAGTGGCGACCCATCGGGGGTCACAGGCGTCGGACCGGGTACTGGCGCATGGCCGCGATCGCGGCGACGATCCTCGGCGGTTCGGTTCAGGCGCAGGTGTCGGACGGCTTCGCGGACCTTGCAGCCCGGCTCGGCGGCGACCTGCCAACCGGGGCTGGAATCGGTTTGGGTCAGGTCGAGGCGGGGGGTACGAACGGCAATGTCTACGCGCCGAACGCCGCGAACTTTCCGAATCAAACTATCACGTTGATGAGCGGGGCGAGCAGCGTGAGCGGACATGCCAACATGGTGCTCTCGACGTACCTGTCCAGGTCGCCGGGAACCTCGCTGGTCTGGTCGTGGGATGCCCTCGATTGGCTTCAGGGCGGGTTCCTGAACTTCGGAGCGGGGGCGCCGCTGCTGCCGCCTTCCGGCCTGAAGGTCTTCAACCACAGTTGGGTCGCCGGCAACAACGATCCGGCCGTTGACAACGACGTCATGCGACGTTTCGACTACCAGATCACGCGAGATGGTTCGATCGAGTGTGTGGGGACGGGGAACGGCAGCGGCGCCGGAACCCCCTATCTCATGTCGAGCCAGTTCAACGGCATCACGATCGGTCATGCCAACGGGGCCAACGGCGACACCATCGGAGGGGGACGCGACGGAGCCGGTCGCCTCAAGCCCGACATGGTCGGCACCTTGAGCGCGTCCAGCAATTGCACTCCTCAGGTCGCGTCGCTTGCGGCGATCCTGCTCGAGACGGCGGCGACCGATCCGTCCGTCTCGTCGAATCCCGACGCGGACGATCCTCAGGTGATCAAGGCGGCGATCTTGGCGGGCGCGACGCATCCCGAGGGCTGGACGAACGAGCCCTCCACGAAGAACGCGGTCCGGGGCGTCACAACCCGTCCGCTCGACTTCGAGTGGGGCGCCGGCTTCGTCAACTTCGACCGGTCGCACCTCATCCTCACCGGGGGTGAGCAGGGTCCTTCCACGAGCGTTCCCGCCGACTCCACGGTGGACCGCCTCGGATGGAGCCGCACGACCATCGCCTCGGGCACCAGCCGCTACTGGCGGTTCGAGCTCTTCGAGGAGGTCGACGAGGTCGTGATCCTTGCGACATGGCCCCGGGTGGTCGCGGCCAACTTCGCAAGTTGGAGCCTCATGAACATCGACCTGCGGCTCCATCGGGTCGAAGGGACGACGCTGCTTCCGCTGAGCGGGGATGACGGAGTTCCCTACTTCGATTCGGGCAACGTCGTCAGCGAGAGCGACGTCGACAACGTCGAGTTGCTCGTGGTTCGAG
>CAZTMB010000083.1:0-13275 GCA_964614695.1 uncultured Isosphaeraceae bacterium
AGCCGACCATGCAGCCGGTCACCAGGATGATCTTGTTCATGTTGTCGAGGTGGCGGAGCGTGATCAGGTTCTTCAGCCCGAACATCTCGCGGGCCGGAACCGCCAGCGTCACCACCATCGCGAAGCCGGAGAAGATCGCGCCCGCGACGAAGTAGGGCGGGAAGATCGTGGTGTGCCAGCCCGGCAGCTGGCTCGTCGCGAAGTCGAACGACACGACCGAGTGCACCGAGAGCACCAGCGGCGTCGAGAGTGCCGCGAGCAGCAGGTACGCCCGCTCGTAGCGATGCCAGTGGCGGTTGGAGCCCCGCCAGCCCAGGGCGAAGACGCCGTAGGCGAACTGGCGGAACTTCGTGGTCGCGCGGTCGCGGAGCGTGGCGAGGTCCGGCACCATGCCCGCGAACCAGAAGAGCAGCGAGACCGTGAAGTAGGTGCTGACCGCGAAGACGTCCCAGAGCAGCGGGCTGCGGAACTGCGGCCACATCTCCATCTGGTTCGGGATCGGGAAGAGCCAGTACACCACCCAGACGCGGCCGACGTGGATCGCCGGGAAGATGCCGGCGCACATGACCGCGAAGATCGTCATCGCCTCCGCGAAGCGGTTGATGCCCGTCCGCCACTTCTGCCGGAACAGGAAGAGGATCGCGGAGATCAGCGTGCCCGCGTGGCCGATGCCGATCCAGAAGACGAAGTTGGTGATGTCGAAGGCCCACATCACCGGGTTGTTGAGGCCCCAGACGCCGACGCCCGTGAAGATCAGGTAGAGGACGCAGAAGCCGAGCAGGCCCACGAGCCCCACGCTGATCACGAAGGCGATGTACCAGGCGGCCGGCGGGCGCTTCGCCTCGGCGACGCGGCACACCGTGCGAGTCACCTCGCCGAAGGTGTCCATGCCCAGGACCAGCGGCTCGCGATGGCCAGGATGGCTCGCGGTGTTGTCCACCTCGCCGCCGATCGTCGCCGGCGCGAATCCCGAACCGCCCATTCCGACGGGAAGGGTGCTCATGCCCTCACCTCCTCGCCGGTCGCGGCCCGGGCGTGGCCGTGGTCGTCCCCGTGATCGTGGTCATGGCCGTGGCCATGTCCATGTCCGTGACCGTGGTCGATCGCGGGATTGCGCACCTTCGCGAGGTAGCGCAGCCGCGGACGGTTGTTGAGCTCCTCGAGCATCTCGTAGCTGAGCTTGCTGCGGTGGAGCTTCGCGACGCGGCTGTTCGGATCGTTGAGGTCGCCGAAGACGATCGCCTGCGTCGGGCACGCCTGTCCGCACGCCGGCACGATCGCGCCGTCGGGGATCGACCACGTCGGCGAGAACTCGACGCCGCCCTTCTGCGCCCACTGGTTCTTGTAGGCGATCTTCGCCTGCGAGATCCGCTGCGTGCAGAAGGTGCACTTCTCCATCACGCCGCGGGTGCGGACGGTGACGTCGGGGTTGTACTGCATCCGCGTCCAGTCGTTGGGCCCGTCCTTCGTGTAGTAGTCGGGCTTGACCGCGAAGAGGCCCTCCTGCTCGCGAACCGGATCGCGGCGCTGGTAGTCGAAGTAGTTGAAGCGCCGCACCTTGTACGGGCAGTTGTTGGAGCAGTACCGCGTGCCGATGCAGCGGTTGTAGACCATGACGTTGAGGCCTTCCTCGTCGTGCACGGTCGCGGCGACCGGGCAGACCTGCTCGCAGGGCGCGTTCTCGCAGTGCTGGCAGGCGACCGGCTGCATGAGGACCGCCTCGGGCCGCGCCGGATCGTCGCCGCGGAAGTAGCGGTCGACGCGGATCCAGTGCATCTCGCGTCCGCGAGCGACCTGGTCCTTGCCGACGATCGGCACGTTGTTCTCCGCCTGACAGGCGGTGATGCATGCGCCGCAGCCGATGCAGGTCGAGAGGTCGACCGACATCGCCCACGCGAACTTCGCGCCGTCGAGGTTGGTCTCGTTCCACAGCGAGAGCCGGCCCGCGACGTGCGTGCGGTGCTTGGCGAAGTCCGGATGCTCGCGGTACTCCTCGAGCGTGCCCTCGCGGACGAGGGTCGGCAGACGCTCCTGGATGCCCGCGGCGGGAACTTCCTCGATCAGTGCGTCGGCGGCGCCGTGGTCCTGCGTGCGGGCGAAGGCGTAGGTGCCGTCGGCCTTCGCAACCTGCACGCCGAGGGCGATCTCGGGCGAGGCGGTCGTGCGAAGGCGATACGCATCGAAGCCCGCGTCGGCGGCGATCGGGCCGGCGATCTCGCCTCGGCCGTAGCCCAGGCTCAGCCCCATCGTGCCCTCGGCCTGTCCCGGCGCGAGCACCACCGCCGCGTCGAGCGAACGCGTTGCGCCGCCCGCGTTCACGGTGACCTTGACCATGTCGCCGGTCTTCAAGCCCATCGAGCGGGCGGTCGCGACCGACATGAGCAGGCCGTTGTCCCAGGTGATCTTGGTGATGGGCTCGGGGAGCTCCTGCAGCCAGCCGACGTTCGCGAAGCGGCCGTCGTAGACGGTGCCCTCGCGCGTGAACGCCAGCTCGAATCCCGGATCGCCCTGCGGCACCGGAAGCGCTGCGAAGCCCTTGGCGACCTCGCCTTCGCGGAGGGACGTGCTCGCCATGGCGAACTCGGTCCCCTTCTCGACGCCGTCGTTGAGGCACTGCCGCCAGCGGCGCTCGAACTCGGCGCCGCTCGTGCCGGTCCGCTCCATCATCGAGCGTCGCACGAGCTGGTAGCCGTCGAACGGCGCGTCGCCGGTCATGATCGCGACCATCTCGAGCGCACTGCGCCCGCCCTGCTGCATCGAGACGAGCGGCTCGATGAGCGGCTGCACGAGCGAGATCGTGCCGTCCCAGGCGCGGGCGTCCCCCCAACTCTCGAGGAAGTGGGCCCGCGGCAGATGCCAAGAGCACTCGGCACTCGTCTCGTTGCGGTGGAACGAGAGGTGGATCGACTCCTCGGCCTTCTTCAGGCAGCCCGCGAAGTCCAGATCCGCCGGTGCGTCGTAGACGGGGTTGCCGCCGAGGACGACGAGCGTCGAGACCTTGCCGGAGGAGAGGGCTCCGCACAGTTGCGCGAGTGCCTCGCCGCGAAGCGGGCGATCCGGCACCTCGCGGTACATCACCGTCTTGCCGGTGTTGCCGAGGCGATCGTTGAGCATCGCCACGAACGCATGCACCGCCGCGGGCTGGTTCGGGCCGGCGACGACGAGCGAGCTGCCGCGATGGTCGGCGAGGTCCTTCGCCGCCGCGTCGAGCACCTCGAGGTCCTGCGCCGAGAGTCGCGACGCCGCCGAGGAGGACGCCATCGCCGCGATCGTCTGCTTGAGCGAGGCGTCGCCGATCTCGACGCCCGCTCGCTGGGCGAGCATCGCCGCGACCGCCGCGAGATCCGAGCCTCGCACCGGCACGCGATCGTCGGCATTCGCGCCCACGAGGCTCAGGCCGGGCTCGAACGCGTAGAGGCGCGAGACCTGCTGCTGCTTCGGGTCGGGGTTCTCGATGCGCCGACCCCTCGCGAAGTCGCGGGCCCACTTGAGGCTCGCGGGCTGGTTGCGGAGGAAGTCCGCGCCGAGCGAGACGACGACCTGCGCCTGATCGAACCGGTACTCAGGTCGAAGCGACCCGCCGAAGGCCATCGCCAGGCCCGCCCGCTCGGTGTCGTCGTTGATCGGCTCCCACTCGCACCAGATCGCCTTGGGGAATCGCGCCATGAAGCGCTTCTTCGCGTCGCCCATCGAAGGCCCGGCGAACGCTTCCGCGAGCACCGCGAGGCCTTCGCCGCCGCGGCCGGCAAGGCCGCCGAAACGCTCGGTCGCGAACGCCTCGAACTGCGCGAAGCCATCCGCGCCGACGGGCTGGCCCTTCCGCATCGCGAGGCGCGAACGGGTCGGGTCGTAGAGCTCGAGCACCGACGCCTGCGAAAGCGAGTCGCAGGCGCCTTGATTGAACGGGTGGTCGGGGTTGCCCTCGATCTTGAGCGGGCGTCCGTCGAAGCTCTTGACGAGCAGGCCGCTTGCGACCCCACCCAACTCCATCGCGGTCGCGTAGTGGACCGGGACGCCCGGCGTGCGATCGGCAGGTCGCGCCGCATAGGGAACGATCGTCGTTTCGGGCAGTCGCCGGCAGGCCGCCAGGCCCACGCCCGCCAGCGCGAAGGACGCGCCCATCACCCGAAGGAACTGCCGGCGATCGTCGCCCTCGAGGCGATCGGCGCCTTCAGGGAACTCGCGCTCCATGTGTTGACGGAACTCGGGCGAGTTCGCGCGGTCTTCGAGGCTGCGCCAGTACGCCCAGCCCTGTCTCACCGCCATCGGAGCGCCGTCGGAGGACTCGCTGCCGGAGCAGCCTGCGGCGTGCTCCGCCGGAGAGGGATTCACCGGTGACATGCCGAGCAGTTCTCCGAGGGATGGATGTCGTACTTGGTGAGAAGCCCCATGCGCTCCTCATCGCTCAACTCGAACTGCGGCTCGTAGGCCATGTTCGTGACTTCGGTCACCGGCCGCAGATGCGGCTCGGGGTTGCGGTGGCAGTCGAGGCACCAGCCCATCGAGAGCGGCGCCCAGCGATAGACCACCTCCATCTGATCCACCCGGCCGTGGCAGCTCACGCAGCCGATGCCGCGGTTCACGTGGGCCGCGTGATTGAAGTAGGAGTAGTCGCCGAGCTTGTGGACCCGGACCCAGTCGATGGGCTCGCCGGTCTGGTAGCTCTCCTGCACCTCGGCGAGCTTCGGGCTCTCCGGGCGGATCTGCGTGTGGCAGTTCATGCAGGTCTGCGTCGGAGGCACCGCCGCGTGCGAGGTCTTCTCGACGGTGTTGTGGCAGTACCGGCAGTCCATGCCCAACTGGCCCGCGTGCAGCGCGTGACTGAAGGGCACGGGTTGCAGCGGCTGATAGCCCGCTTCCATCGTCTTGGGGCTGAACCCGTAGGCGACGAAGAACACGGCGTAGAGCGGCATGATCGCCCCTGCCACGATCAGGCTCGGCAGGAGCAGGTTCGACCACTTCGGGAAGAGGAATCGGCTCATGGGGTCCGTCGGGGAAGACACCACGCCGCCGCGGAGGGCGGTCGCGGCGGCGTTGAGAAGTCTGAAAAACCTACTCCGTGACTTTTTTCACGAACTCGTGAGGGGGCGGATGCTAGTGGATGCCGAAACCGTCGGTCAAGACGATTCGGTGAAGGTGAACGGCGATCGAGGAACGCCGCTCGCGATCGAACGGCCACCAGTCATCGGCGACGCGTGCCGCCTGACCGTGAAGAACCGGTGCATGGCTTCGCGACGCCGGCGGTCCCGACCGGCAGCCCCGCCGCAGGCAAACCGCCTACGCTCCGCCGCGTCATGCTCATCTCGACCCACCTTCGACCGGAACTGGCTTTTCTCATCCGCGACCCGATCGACCGGGCGGGTCTCTTTCGCCACCTCGGCGAGGCGGTCTCGGCGCTCACCGGCGTCCCCGCCCGCGAGGTCGAAGGGGGCCTCGCCGACCGTGAAGCCCAGTGCTCGACCGCGATCGGAAGCGGCGTGGCCCTGCCACACGCCTTGGTGACAGGGATCCCGGAACCCTTGGTTGCCTCGGTGATGCTGCCGGATGGGGTCGAGTTCGCCCCAGGAACCCCGCCCGTTCGGCTCGTGTTCGCGATCTTTGGCAGTCCCGACAACCCCTGGCAGCACGTCCGGATGCTGGCCCGGCTCGCCCGAATCGTCTCGGCGGAGGGGGCGGTCGAACGGTTGCTCCGGTCCGGAACCGCGATCGATCTTTATGAAAGGCTTCGCTTGGAGGACGCCTCCCATGGCTGACACCTCCTCCGATCGCTGCCTGCTGATCCTGATCGCGCGGAACGAGGCCTCCTTCGATCCGCTCGCGACGGGCCTGCTTGACGTGGGAATCACCGGCGCGACGGTTCTCGACTCGAAGGGCCTCGGCGCGATCGTCCGCGAGGAGATGCCCATGTTCGCCGGCCTCGCCGCCCTGCTCCCCCGCGAGACCGGCAGCCGGATGATCGTGTCGATCACCACCCCCGACCGGATCGACGCCCTGCGGAAGTTCCTCGACGAGATGAAGCCGAGCCATCGCCCGATCGGCGCGGTCCTGCCGCTCTCGGCGACCCTCGGCCTGCCCGGAGGCTCGTGACCCTCGTGCCGATCGCCTCGGCCCTGACGCTGCTCGCGGCTGAACCGGCGATCGCGCCGGAGGCTGGCGGCGTGCCGCTTGGCTTCCGGATCTTCCTGGCGCTCGTCGCCCTCGGCGGTCTCTCGATCGCCGCAGGCAGTCCGCTCGGGCGGCGGCTTCACCGCAACCGCGCGGTCGCGGCGCTCGCCGCCGGAGGCTGGTTCGCCGTGCTCGCGGGTGCCGCGATCGGCCCGGCCGGCCTCGACCTCGTCGACTCGATGATCTTCGCCGAAGTGCGACCTCTTCTCGTGGTCGCGCTCGGCTGGGTCGGGCTCATCGTCGGCCTGCAGCTTCGCCTGCGGGTGCTCGAAGCGGTGCCGCGGGTCATCTGGCGATGGGTGCTCGTCGATGCGGCGATCTCCACGTTCGTCGCGATCGGCTTCGGACTCGCCGCGTGCGGCTGGTGGATCGACGGCTTCTTCGCTCGCGTCGGCGACTCGCCGATCGTGGCGATCGCGGTCGTGCCGGCGATCGCGGCGCTGGCGGCGTCGAACCTCGGCTGGGCGCCCGAGACCCGATCGCTGCGGGTCGAGCTCTCCGACCGCACCAAGCGCATCGCGGTGCTCGTCTCGGCGGGCGCCGGTCTTGCCTCGGTGATCGCGATCTCGCTGATCGGATTCGCGCTGCTGCCGATCTCCGAGTCCGCCGAAGCGGCCCCGCTCGAAGCCCGACTCGGACTCGTCCGGCTCGGCGTCCTCGTCGGCGTCGCGGTGCTCGCGGGCACCGCGGCGAGGTTCATCGTCGGCAGCGTCGAACGGAACTCGCCGCAGATGCTCGTCGTCCTGCTCGGGCTCGTCTGCCTCGTCGGCGGCATCGCCGACGCCGCAGGGATCCCGCCGCTTCTCTCGGGGCTGCTTGCAGGCGCGGTGATCGCGAACCTGCCGGAAGGTCCGGCGCGCGAACTTGGAACGGTGCTGCGTCGCGGCGAGACCGCGGGCGCCATCCTTCTCTACGCGGTCGCGGGCGTGCTCGCGACCTTCGAGCCGGGCTGGGGCGCGGTGCTGCTCGCCGTCGGCCTCGCCGCGAGCCGGGCGCTTCTCAAGACCTGGTGGATGTCCAAGGCGATTCGCGGCGGAGGCGAGGACCTTCCCCGAGGCACGCCGCTTCGGCTCGCCGCGGTGCGGCAAGCGCCGATCGCGGTGGCGATCGCGGTCTCGCTCGTCCTCGTCGAGGACTCGCAGCTCTCCCGCACGATCCTCTCGGTCGTCGTTCTCACCGGACTGCTCTCGAGCCTCGCGGCGCCGATCCGATCGCTGCAGCGGATCCTCGGCGAACGCCGCGAGGAACGCGTGGGAGCCGCCGCATGAAGCGAAGCCTCGGGCTGCTCGTGCTGCTGGTCGCGCTCCTCGGTCTCGCCGCGGCGGTCGGCTCCCTTCCCGATCCCTCCGGCGGCGAACGGATCTCGGCCCTCGGCGACACGGTCTCGGCGCCGCCTCGGGGCCTGCGCGATCTCGCGCTCGGCCTTGGCGTGCTGGTGCTCGGCGCGTGGATCTTCGGCGAGGTCCTCTCGGTGGTGAAACTCCCGCGGATCTGCGGGTACCTCCTCTTCGGCGTCGTGGTCGGGCCCGAGTCGGCGGCGTGGCGGCCGCTCTGGTTCCCGCAGATCCTCGACGCGGAGCAGATGAGCTACCTCAAGCTCGTCGACGGCATCGCGATCGCGGTGATCGCCTTCGTCGCGGGCGGCGAGATCCGGCTCGGCGAACTCGTCAAGGTGATCCGCAAGATCGCGGTGGTCGTCGCCTTCCACGCGGGCCTGGTGATGCCGGGCATGGCGCTCGCCGCGGCGTTCCTGATCCTGCCGCGGATTCCCGAGTTCGCCTCGGGCGAAGGCGATGCGCTCCTGCTCGGCTCGCTCATCGTCGGCACGATCGCGATGGCGATCTCGCCGGCGGTTCTCATCGCGGTGATCAAGGACGCGCGGGCGCGTGGGCCCGTCACGCAGGCGAGCCTCACCTCCGCGATCCTCGTCGACCTCGTCCTCATCGTGACCTTCACCGCGATCATGTTCGCGGCGGTGACGTTCCTCGGCAGCGACTCGGCGGCGGCTTCGGACGGCGGGCTTGCGCCGCTGCTCGGCGGACTCGCGTGGCACCTGCTCGGATCGGTCCTCGTCGGCGGCGTGCTCGGCGCGATCGTGCTTTGGATCTCCCGCGGCATCCCCGACCAGCTCGATGCGCTCGTCCTGCTCGCGGCCTTCGGCATCGCGGTGATCGGCGAGGTGCTGCATGTGGCGCCGCTTCTTGTCGGTCTCACCGCCGGCCTCGCCCAGGCGAATCTCAAGGGCCACAACGCGGCGCTCGAGCGAAGCGCCGAGCGACTGCTGCTTCCGGTGTGCTGCGTCTTCTTCGCCGTCGCCGGCGCCGGCGTCCATCTCGAGGCGCTGCCGCTCCTCTGGCCGACCGTGCTGCTCGTCGTCGGCTGCCGCGCCGCGCTCGTCGCGACCGCCGCCACGATCTCGACGCGGCTTGCGAAGTTCGAAGGCGCGCCGCGGCGCTGGCTGTGGGCGTCGTTCATCTCGCAGGCGGGGCTCTCGATCGCGCTCGTCGGCGAGGCCCGTCGCAACTTCGCAGACGCTCCATGGATGATCGAGCTCTCGACGCTGCTGCTTGCGGTGATCGCGATCCACGAACTCGCGGGCCCGCTTCTCATGCGCTTCGGCCTCGCGCGTTCGGGCGAGGTCGGCGCCGCGGATCGCGGCGATGCGGAGCCTGACGCCGTCGCCTCGGCTTCACATGACGCCGCGGTACCCGCGCGATGATCGACACCCACTGCCATCTCACCTCGAAGGTCTTCCTCGGCCGCGAGCGCGAGGTCGTCGATGCCGCGGAAGCCGCGGGCGTCCGCGCGATGATCTCGATCGCGGTCGGAAGCAATGATGCACAGGCGGCGCTTCGTCTCGCCGAGGTCGACCCGCGGGTCTTCTGCTCGGCCGGCGTGCATCCGCTCCACAGCGACGAGCCGATCGACTGGGATCTCCTGCGTACGGTCGGCACGAGTCCTCGATGCGTCGCGTGGGGCGAGCTCGGGCTTGATCGCCACTACACACAGCCGCCGATCGAAGGGCAGCGATCGGTCCTCGAGACGCAGCTTGCCCACGTCGTCGAGTGGACGCGCGAAGGCCTTGCCAAGCCGATCGTCGTCCACAGCCGCAAGGCGGTCGCGGAACTGCTTCCGGTGCTGCGCGACTCGGGTCTTCCGCCCGAGCGATTCGTCTTTCACTGCTTCACCGAGGGGCCCGACGAGGCGCGGGCGGTCCTCGACTTCGGTGCGTCGATCTCCTTCACCGGCGTCCTCACCTTCCGCAATGCGCCCGAGGTCGCCGAGGCCGCCCGGCTCGTGCCGCTCGACCGCGTGATGGTCGAGACCGACAGCCCGTACCTCTCGCCCGAACCCCATCGCACGGTGCGCCCGAACGAGCCTCGATACGTCGGATTCGTGGCGGCGCGGCTCGCGGAGATCCATGGCATGGCCCCGAAGGAACTCGAGGCGATCCTCGACGCGAACGCGATCCGCTTCTTCGGCCTGCCCCTCTCCGCGGAGGCGTGACCCGAGGCGACGCCGGCGGCGGATATCGTCCTCGCCTTCGATGCTGCCGCACGACCGAGATCCCGAAGACGAATCCTCCCCGCCGCCAGGCGGGGTGATGACCTTCGGCGAGCATCTCGAGGAGCTTCGCCGGCGCGTGATCCTCGCGCTCGCCGTGCCGCTTCCGATCGCGGTGCTGGCGTTCGTCTTCGCCGACTCGATCCGCGCGGTGATCACGGCGCCGCTCTACTCGGCGCTCGAGGCGCGGCGGCTGCCGACGCAGGTCCAGGCGCTCAGTCCGGTCGAGACGCTCACGACCGACCTCTTCCTCGCGGTGATCCTCGCGCTCGTGCTCTCGGCGCCGTGGCTCGTCTACCAGTTGTGGAAGTTCGTCGAGCCGGGGCTCTATGCGCACGAGCGTCGCTTCGCGCGCTTCCTGATGCCCTCGAGCGCGGTGCTCGTGGCGGCGGGGCTCTCGGTCCTCTACTGGATCATGCTGCCGCTGATGCTCCTCTTCCTCGTCGGCTTCGGGCAGCCCGGGCCGAGCGAGACCTTCCCGATCGGCGGAGGCCCTGAAGCGGCGAGAGAGGTGGAGAAGCCGGAGGTCGAGAGCGCCCCAAGCGCCGTGGCGGAGAAGCCCGAGGTCGTCGCACCATCCGCCGGCGAGACCGAGTCCGCGCCGAGCGCGTCGGCGTCCGCGGTGCCGCTCGCGACGCTGCCGATTCTCGACGCGCCGCCCGCGTCGCTCCGGCCGGGCGATGCGTGGATCGACGCGAACACCGCGCAGATCCGCGTCGCGCTGCCGACCGAGGACGGTCGCCTCGAGATCCGTTCGGCGGCGCTCGCGCGCGATCGCAGCCTGATGCCGGCGTTCCGTCTTCGGGAGTACGTCGACTTCGTGCTGCTGCTCGCGCTCGCGATCTCGATCGCCTTCCAGATGCCGCTCGTGATCCTGCTGCTCGGATGGGTCGGCATCGTCGAGGTCGCGACGCTTCGGAAGAACCGCAAGTACGCGTTCCTCGCCTGCGCGGTGCTCGCGGCGGTGATGACGCCCCCCGACTTCATCTCGATGTTCCTGCTGCTCGGCCCGCTCTACGGACTCTACGAGCTCGGCATCCTGCTCCTCGTGCTGCTGCCGCCCGAGAGCCTCTCGCGCGGCTCGATCGTGCACGACGCGCTCGATCGCGTCCGGCGCTGGCGACGACGCGACGACGCGACGGCGGCAGATGCCGATCCGACCGCGGGCGCCGCCATGCCGCCGCCGACCGGCGCCGTGCCGCGCGGCTCGATCTTCGAACGCGAGCCCAACGGCGACGCCGACGAGGATCGAACGACACAGGAACCCGACTTCGGCGGCGCCGACCCCGCCTCGCGCGATCACGGCGATCGCCGCGACGGCACCCGGGAACCAGATCGCGAAGGCGACGCTCGCGACGACGGCGATTCCGGCGAAGAGCCACGGAAGCCCTGGCCGTGACACGGGACCGCGGCTTGAGGGCACGCCCGACGCGCTGGAGCATCTTGCGGTTCGCCAAGCGGGTACGACGCATGTCGGCACTTCGCGATCGCCGCCTGCTCGCGGAGCGTCCCGATCTCTCCGCGATCGACCTTCGAATGATGCGCCGCGCGCTGCGGCTTGCCGCCGGTGCCGCGACCAAGGGCGAGGTGCCGATCGCCGCGGTCGTCTGGCGCGAGCGCGATGGTGCGATCGAGATCGTGGCTGAGGCTGCGAACGACCGCGAGGCAAGCGGCGATCCGACCGGCCACGCGGAGATCGTGGCGCTTCGCAGGGCCGGCGAGCGGCTCGGATCGTGGCGGCTGACCGGCTGCTCGATGGCGGTGACGCTCGAACCCTGCCCGATGTGCGCGGGAGCGCTGGTCAATGCGCGGCTTGACCGCTGCGTCTTCGGGGCAAGCGATCCCAAGGCCGGCGCCTGCGGCACGCTTTACCGGATCGCCGAGGATCCGCGGCTGAACCACCGCGTCGAGATCATCGGCGGCGTGCTCGCGGAGGAGTCGGTCGCGCTGCTGCAGCGGTTCTTCCGAGAGCGCCGCGTCCAGCGGCGACGCTGAAGATCCGCGAGCCAAGTTGCACCCGCCGGAGTTTCGGCAGGAAGTCGAATCAGGTCGGCGATCGCGGGCTATCCTTGATTCATCTGCGAATTCTTTGCTTTGGAGCAGGTCATGGTCCGACTCACCGACATTCACCCGCTCACGCATTTCCTGCGGGATCCCAAGGCCCACCTTGCTCGGCTCGCCAAGTCCGGCCGCCCCGAGGTGCTGACGGTCAATGGGCATGCACGGGTCGTCGTCCAGGACGCGGCCGCCTACCAGCGGATGCTCGAGATCGTGGAGTCGATCGAGGCCGAGAAGGTGATCCGAGCGCGCCTCGCCGAACTCGAGACCGGCATGCCCGCGGTGCCGGCGAAGGACGTGCTCGCGGAGCTGAAGCAACGCCTCGCGAAGCCCGCGACCAATCGGCGTTCTCGGGCTCGCTGAAGTCATGCGGCATGTGGTGCGGTTCCATCCGGCGGCACGGGATGAGGCTCTCGAGATCGCGAGGTTCTTGGCAAAGTCCGCATCGCCGGGGATCGCTCTCTCGTGGTTCGCTTCGCTCGAAGAGACGATCGATGCGCTCGCCACGATGCCGCGCCGCCATCCGATGGCACGCGAAGCCGGCTTGATTGGAGGCATCGAACTGCGGCAGGTGCTCGTGGGCCCCTATCGCGTCATCTTCAAGGTCGATTCGCGCACGGTCGACGTGCTGCACATCCGGCACGCTTCGAGGCTCGGACTCGATCCATCCGCGGTCGATCCGCCGGACGCGATCTAGACTCAGGCCCCATGCCTCTCGACCGCGTGATCCGAATCACCACCGACACCGAGGCCGAGGACGATCGTCGCGACCGAGCCTCCTGGCTCTCGCGTCCTCCCGAGGAGCGGATCCGGCTTGTGGAGAAGTTGCGACGGCAGTGGCCCGGCTACTGCGATGCGACCGGAGCACCGCACCGCCTCGATCGCCGCGTGTGGGCGATGCGGGACGTCGAAGATCCCGATCCTGGGCTCGGGCGTCAGACTTCAACCCGCCCCTGATCGTCCCATGCCGCAACCTTCCCTCGTCTGCTTCGATCTCGGCGGCGTCTTCATCCGACTGCAACCCGATCTCGAGTCGGCGTGCCGCGATGCGGGCGTCGCGTTCCGCGGCGACTGGGAGCATCTTGCAAGCGACGCGCCGCGACTGACGCTGATCGAGCGATATCAGGTCGGCGCGATCGCGTGCGGCGACTACTACCGCGCGATGAGCGACTTGAGCGCCGGCCGCTACACGCCTGAAGAGATCGAAGCGATCCACCGCGTCTGGGTGATCGAGCCCTACGCCGGCATCGACGCATTGCTCGACGAACTCGACGCCGCGGGCTTCGCCACCGCCTGCCTCTCGAACACGAACGCAAGCCACTGGCGCTGGCTCGAAGGTGTCGCGCCGTTCAAGCGTCTGCATCACCGCCATGCGTCGCACCTGCTTCGCTTCCACAAGCCCGACGAGCGGATCTACCGCGCGTTCGAGCGCGAAGTCGGCCGAAGCGGCAGCGAGATCCTGCTCTTCGACGACTTGCCCGAGAACGT
>CAZTMB010000084.1:0-2285 GCA_964614695.1 uncultured Isosphaeraceae bacterium
CCTCTCCGACTTCGGAAGGCACTGTCAACTCGTGCGGTCGTCTCGCGACGGGTCAACTGGTCTCTGGCACCCCCACCGACGTTCTCGCTGGCGCTCGAACGTCGACTCCCCCGCTTCGCTTCGCTTGCGGTGGAGTGGGTGACTTTGCGCGATTGCGATGCATGTGGTCGCGCGCCCGCGACAAGATCGCTCGCCGGAAGCTGCACGCTCGTGCTTCGGACGCGGTCCACGTCACGCGGTTCGTGCTCGCTGCGCTCGGCCCGCCGACCGCCTGACCATCGCACGTCACGAGCCAGCCACCGCTCACCTCGTTCTCGGTCCCTGGACGGTCCCCGACGCTTCGAGGTCTCTCGAGGCCCATCGCATCAGGCCTTCACTTCGCCACGAACCGTCTCCCACCTCTCCCCTGAGGGATTCACCTCCACTCATCGCCACCGCGGTGGCACGTCGTCAACCGCGACGTAGACTCGATTCGCCCGCCCGTTCGCGACCCATCGCTCGAAGGATCGTGCGATGCCCGCTCGGCCACGGAGTCCTGCCCATGCAGCTCGCTTCTCGACTCGCCGTCGCGCTTGCCACTGCGTCCTCGCTGACTTCGGTCACACTCGCCGGCCCGCCGGCCCCGCAGGAGGTTGAATTGCGTCGCGTGCGTCTTGCGCCGTCGATGCTCGACCGCTCCGACGAACAAGGCGGAGGCGTCGCGGGCTCGTGCGATCCGATCGTCAGCGCCCACACCTCGAGCGACTTCGGTCCGGGCCAGTACGTCGTACAGGCTGGCTTCATCGAGAACGAGATCGCCGCGACCTCCTTCGTGCTGCCCGCCGAGGCGTTCCCGGTGCGCATCGACCTGATGGAGTTCCTCTTCGCGACGAGCGGCGCCGCGGTCGAGACCACCACCGTCTACACCGTCTACGTCTGGGAGGGCACGCCCAACAGCGGTGGACCGATCTTCTCCGCGACCTCCGACGGCACCGTGCTGCCGCATCTGGTGATGCCTCCGGGCACGACCGGCGTCAACATCCAGTTCCTCGTCGATCCCAACGATCCCGAGCAGATCTGGGTCACCGACAACGGAAGCCACACCGTCTCGATCGGCATCAAGATCGTCGAGCACCATCAGCCGCCGACGAACCAGTGCCTGACGCCGCCCCCGCCGCAGTTCAACGCCTTTCCTTGCACCGACGTCGACGGCGTGCAGTCGCAGACGGGCAACTGGATCTTCATCGTGGACTGCGGACTCTTCGGATGTCCGCCCGGATGGAAGCGCTTCAGCGACCTTCCCTCCTTCTGCCGTCCAAGCGGCGACTGGGTGCAGCGCCTCACCTGGACGCCGAGCGGATGCGACTCGATCGGCGCGTGCTGCCTCGGCAGCGACTGCGAACTGCTCGACGAGGCCGAATGCGCGGCGGCCGGCGGCGTCTTCCAAGGCGTCGGCACGCAGTGCGCCGACGTCGACTGCACGCAGGAAGCCCCCTGCTGCTTCGCCGCGACCGGTGGGTGCATTCAACTTGAAGTCAGCAACTGCCTTCTTGCCGGTGGCGTGCCCGGCCCCGTCGGCACGACCTGCGCTTCGCACGTCTGCTTCCCCGAGGGCGCCTGTTGCCTGCCCGACGGATCCTGCGCCGGCGGGCTCTCTCCCGAGGAGTGCGCGGCGCTCTCGGGCGTCTTCCAAGGCGATGGGACGAAGTGCGCTGGCGTCGACTGTCCCGAGCCGACCGGCGCCGCATGCTTCCCGAACGGCTTCTGCCTCGTGCTGACACAGGCCGACGCCGTCTCCGCGGGCGCCACCTGGCAAGGTCCCGGCACGACCTGCGCCGACCTCGACGGCAACGGCACCGCGGACGCCTGCGAAGCCCCGGGCATTCCCGGCGACTTCGACGGCAACGGCGCGGTGAACGGCGCCGACCTCACCACGCTGCTCGCAGGATGGGGCTCGGGCGGCAAGACCGATCTCGACGGCAACGGCATCACCAACGGAAGCGATCTCGCGGTGCTGCTTGCCAACTGGACCGGCTGACGCGGCGACGGGCGAGACGCCCGCGCTCCACCGAGTTCGTCGTGCCGACGCCCCCGCGTCGCGCGTGTTCGCCCCTGCGTCACGTGTACTCGCGTCCGCGGCGTGAGCGCTTGAGCCCGCATTCGGCGGGCGGGACGCCCGCGGTCCACCGAGTTCGTCGTGCCGACGCCAAGGCGTCACACGCGTTCGCCCCCAGCGTCACGTGTCCTTGAGTCCGCGGCGACGCGATCGAGTCGCATTCGACGGGCGAGACGCCCGCGGTCCACCG
>CAZTMB010000084.1:2385-6689 GCA_964614695.1 uncultured Isosphaeraceae bacterium
TCCGCGGCGACGCGATCGAGTCGCATTCGACGGGCGAGACGCCCGCGGTCCACCGAGTTCGTCGTGCCGCCGCCGAGGCCGCCCGGCTCGCGTCGCACGCGTTCGCGAGACGCACCTCGATCGATCCGCTCGTAGACTCGCGACGTTGACCTCGCCCGCCGTCCCCACCTCTGCTCGGTTCGCGTCGCTGCTCGTTGCCGCAGGCGGCGCGATCGGTTCGCTCTCGCGCTACGGCGTCGAGCATCTGCTGCCCACCTTCGATCCCACGGCGCCCGCGTTCCCGTGGGCGATCTTGGCGGTGAACCTCGTCGGGTCGATGCTGCTCGGCGCGGTGCTGGGTCTCGCGGAGATCCGCGGCGACCGTCCCGCATGGATGCGGCCTCTCGTGGGCATCGGCTTCTGCGGTTCGTTCACCACGCTCTCCACCGTCTCGATCGAGTGCGTGCAGATGCTCGAAGGCTCGCACGCGATGCTCGCGGCCGCCTACCTCGCGGCGTCCTTCGGCGGCGGCGTGATGCTCGCGTGGCTCGGCGCGGCGATCGTGCGCAGTCTGATTCCACCGGATGGCCATCGTCGCGATCGCGACCCGTCGACGGTCCCCGCGCACCAAGGCGGCGCGAGATGAACGTCGAAGTCCACGTGCTCGCGGGCATCGCGATCACCGGCGCCGTCGGGGCGCTGGTGCGGCATCACGCCGGCGCGTACGTGCACCTCGCGGCCAATCGCCTCGCGCGGCACGACGAGCCGTTTCCCTACGGCACGCTCGCGGTGAACGTCGCAGGGTCCTTCGTACTCGGACTCGTGACGGCCCTGGCAAGTTCGGGCTCCGTCACGCTCGTCGCCGCGGCGATCCTCGGCAACGGCTTCTGCGGCGCGGTGACCACCTTCTCGACCGTCGCGGTCGACCTCGAGCGCATGCTCGTCGCCAAGCGGTTCCTCCGCGCCGCCATCGACCTGATCCTGACGGTCGCGGGCGGCGTGGCCGCAGCGTGGCTCGGGCTGTCGATCGTCGGCTGAGACGGCCGGCACCAACCTTGCGGGTCCCGGAGTGATCCGGTCGATCGACGCCGCATGCATCAGACCTCGAATGGAACGGCCGACGCCGCCTCGCGCGAGTTCGCCGGCAGCCCGCTGTGGAGCCCCGACCTCGCGCCGGTGCCGCCCGGGCAGCGGACCTGGACCACCTACAACTTCGCGGCGCTCTGGATGGGCATGGCCCACTGCATCCCGACCTACCTCCTTGCGGGCGGGCTCGTCGCGCAAGGCATGAACTGGTGGCAGGCGCTCCTCACGATCGGACTCGGCAACCTCATCGTGCTGATTCCGATCCTGCTGAACGCCCATCCCGGAACCAAGTACGGCATTCCCTTTCCGGTGCTCGCGCGGGCGAGTTTCGGCACCGTCGGCGCGAACGTGCCGGCGGTCGCGCGGGCGATCGTCGCCTGCGGCTGGTTCGGCATCCAGACCTATCTCGGCGGCGAGGCGATGAAGGTCTTCCTCGTCGCGGTCTGGCCCGAGTTCGCGTCGCTTGGCGGCGAGGCGACGGTGCTCGGCCTGAGCGTGCCGAGCGCGATCTGCTTCGGCTTCTTCTGGCTCGTCAACATCGGCATCATCCTCGTCGGCATGGATGCCCTGAAGCACTTCGAGAACTGGGCGGCGCCGCTCTTGATGGCGATGGCGCTGTGGCTTCTCGTGTGGCTGGTGCTGCGGGCGGGCGACTTCGGCCCGACCTTCCGAGACAGCTCCAAGTTCGACTCGCTGGGAGCGTTCTGGAAGGTCTTCGTGCCCTCCCTCACCGGCATGATCGGATTCTGGGCGACGCTCAGCCTCAACATCCCCGACTTCACCCGCTACGGGAAGGGGCAGCGCGAGCAGGCGTGGGGACAGGCGCTGGGCCTGCCCACCACGATGATCGCCTTCAGCGCGATGGCGGTCGTGATCACGAGCGCAGCCCAGGGGCTTCTCCGAGGAGTCGATGCCGCCGAACTGTGGGATCCGATGAAGGTGCTCGCCTTCGTGACGAGCCCGAGCGCTCCGCCGGGCATGGACGCGCCGATCATCGCAAGCGACGCCGCGCGGCTGCTGACCGCGCTCCTTGCCCTCGTGGGCGTCGCCGCCGCGACGATCTCGACGAACATCGCCGCCAACATCGTGAGCCCGGCGAACGACTTCGCGAACATTGCGCCCCGCTTCATCTCCTTCAGGATCGGCGCGGTGATCACCGGCGTGATCGGCATCCTCATCATGCCGTGGCGCCTGCTCGCCTCGGCCGACACCTACATCTTCGAATGGCTCGTCGGCTACTCGGCGCTGCTCGGCCCGATCGCCGGCATCATGATCGCCGACTACTGGATCCTCCGCCGCCGCGAACTTGACGTCGGTGATCTCTACCGCCTCGACGGGCGCTACGGACGCATCAACTGGTCGGCGATGGTTGCCCTCGCCCTCGGCGTGGCGCCGAACGTCCCGGGATTCCTCGCGGCGGTGAAGGTGACGGAGGTCGCGCCGCTGTGGAGCGACCTCTACCCCTACGCGTGGTTCACCGGATTCGCGATCTCCGCGATCGCCTACCTCGTCCTGCGGCGGATCTTCGGCGGCGCGACCTGACCCTCGCCTTGCTCAGTCCTCGACCACTGCATCGACGAGCTCGAGCCCGCGATCGATGATTTCGAACGCCTCGGCCATCTGGTCCTCGTCGATGCACAGCGGCGGGTTGCACATGACGAGGTTCCACTGCAGCACGGTGAAGAGCCCGTTCTCCTTGAGAAAGCCTCCGAGCTTCGCCATGACCGGATGGCTTCCCGCGTAGGGCACGAGCCGCTCGCCGCGGGTGTTCTTCTGCAGCTCGATCGTGCCGAAGAGCCCGAGGTTGCGATGCTCCTTGATGCAGCGGTGCTTCGACCGGAGCCTCGCCATGTGGCCGCGCATGACCTCGCCCATGCGGGCGGCGTTCTCGATCATGCCCTCGTCGAGGAGCACCTCGATCGCCGCGAGCGCCGCGGCGAGGCACATCGGATGCGCGTTGTAGGTGAGGCCGCCCCAGAAGACATGCTCGCGGAAGTGGTCGGCGATCGGATCGGAGAGCGCCATCACCCCGAGCGGCAGGTAGCTCGAGGTGAGCCCCTTCGCCATGGTCACGATGTCGGGCACGATGCCGCCATGCTCGAAGGCGAAGAGCCGGCCGGTGCGCCCGAAGCCGCACATGACTTCGTCGCAGACGAGCAGGATGCCGTGCTTCTCGAGCAACGCCTTGAGGCCTCGGAGATATCCCTCCGGCGGCGGCAGGATGCCGTTGGTGCCGGTGACCGTCTCGATGAACATCGCCGCGATGTTCTGCGGACCTTCGTAGGTGATGACCTCCTCGAGGTACTTGAGGTTGTTCGCGACGATCTCTTCGTCGGTGGTGCCGAAGGAGAACTCGTAGGGCCGCGGATCGAGGACCCGCACGACGCCGGGCATGCCCGGCTCCGACGGCCAGCGCCTCGGATCGCCGGTGAGCGTGATCGCGCCGTGCGTCCCGCCGTGGTAGCTGCGATGCCGCACGAGGATCTTGTGGCGACCGGTGTAGAGCCGCGCCGCCTTGATCGCGTTCTCGTTCGCCTCGGCGCCGCCCAAGGTGTAGAAGAAGGTGTTGAGGTTCCCCGGCACGATCTCCGCGAGCTTGAGCGAGAGCCGCGCGCGGATCTCCGTCGCGATGCCCGGATAGGCGTAGGCGAGCGTCGCGGCCTGCTCCTGGATCGCCTTGACGACCCGCGGATGCCCGTGGCCGATGTTCACGCTCATCAGTTGGCTGTTGAAGTCGATCCAGCGCCGGCCTTCGGGGCTGTAGAGGTGGATCCCCTCGGCGCGGGCGACCGGGATCGGCACCACCTTGCCGGTCGCGCTCCACGAGAACAGGCTGTGCTTGAGGCACGCGTCGATCATCGCCTGCGAGGACATGCCCGAGGCGGTCGCGGCGGCGGTGGCGGGCGGCGGGTTCATGGTCGATCTCCGATCGGCGTCGCCGAGTTCAGCTCATCCAGGTCTGATCGCGCTGCAGCGCCCACTTGCTCGTCACCTTGCGCTGCCGCGTCCAGAAGCGGTAGCCATCCCATCCGGTCATGTTGCCGTGGCCGAACGCCGAGTCGTTCCAGCCGCCGAAGCCGAAGGGTTCGCGCGGCACCGGCACGCCGATGTTGACCCCGCACATCCCCGCCTCGACCCGCTCCATCGTGCGGCGGGCGATGTCGCCGCTCGAGGTGTAGACGCTGCTCGCGTTGCCGTAGGGATTCGCGTTCTCGATCGCGATCGCCTCGTCGAGCGTG
>CAZTMB010000084.1:6789-13275 GCA_964614695.1 uncultured Isosphaeraceae bacterium
GTCGGCGTCGGGCACGACGATCAGATGGTTCTTCGCCCCGCCGAGGCAGAGCGCCCGCTTGCCGTGGCCCGCCGCGCGAGCGTAGACCTGCTTGGCGACGCGGGTGCTGCCGACGAATCCGATCGCCTGCACGCTCGGATGGTCGCACAGCGCCTCGACCACCATGCGATCGCCCTGCACGACGTTGAAGACGCCCTCGGGCAGGCCGCACTCGGCCAGCAACTCCGCAAGGCGAAGCGAGGAGAGCGGCACCCGCTCGCTCGGCTTCAGCACGAAGGCGTTCCCGCCGACGAGCGCCTGCGGAAGCATCCACATCGGCACCATCAGCGGGAAGTTGAAGGGCGTCACGCCCGCGACCACGCCGAGCGGCGCGTAGGCGACCTCGCAGGCGACGCCGCGACTCACCTCGAGCTGGTTGCCCGCCGCAAGGTTCGGAAGCGAGCACCCGAACTCGACGCACTCGATCGCCTTCTCGACCTCGGCTCTTGCCTCGGGAAGGATCTTGCCGTTCTCGTGGCTCACGAGCCACGAGAGCTCGTCGAGGTTCGCGATCATCCGTTCGCGCAGCCGGTACATCACCTGGGCCCGCTCGCGGATCGGCCACTCCGACCACGACGGGAACGCCGCGGTCGCGGCGGCGACCGCGCGATCGACGTCGTCGGCACCCCCGAGGTGGACCTGCGCCATCGAGCGGCCATGCCTCGGATCGATCACCTCGTGCGATTCGTGTCGCGACTGCGGCTCGCACCACCGCCCGGCGATCCAGTGCCGCGCGTCGTGCCAGGGCGTGAAGGCCGCGCTCGTCGCGGGAAAGCGGCCCACGGAAGCGGGAATGCCCGCGGTGGCGGTGCTCATGGGACGAACTCCTCTCGCGCGACCGGCGTCGGCGCGAAGTGCGTGTTGCGCACCGCCTGGCTGCGGGCGTAGTCGGTGAAGCAGGGACGCTCGACGTATCGGCCGTGGCCTTCGCAGGCGTCAAGCGATCCGTCGCGCCAGAGCACCCGCCCGCGGCTCATCGTGATCGCCGCGGCGCCGACGACCTGCATGCCTTCGAAGATGCTGAAGTCGTTGCGGGAGTGGTGCGACGCGGTGCCGAGCGTGCGCTCGGCGGAGGGATCCCACACCACGAGATCGGCGTCGCTGCCCGGAGCGATCGTGCCCTTCCGCGGATGCAGGTTGAAGATCCGCGCGGCGTTGGCGCTCGTCGCGGCGACGAACTCGCGGGGCGTGAGCCGCCCGGTCCGCACGCCGTGGTGCCACAGCACGCTCATCCGCTCCTCGAGTCCGCCGGTCCCGTTGGGGATGCGGCGAAAGTCGTCCTTCCCCATCGCCTTCTGATCGGTGCGGAAGGTGCAGTGGTCGGTGCCGATCACCTCGATCGTGCCGCCCTGCAGCGCGCCCCACAGGGCCTGCTGATGATCGGCCGAACGGAACGGCGGGCTCATCACATGGTGCGCCGCGTGCCGCCAGTCGTCGCTTCGGTACGCCGAGTCGTCGATCACGAGGTGCTGCACGAGCGACTCGCCGAAGACCCGATGCCCGGCCGTCTTCGCGCGGGCGATCGCCTCCATCGCCTGCCGGCAGCTCGTGTGCACGACGTAGAGCGGCACGCCGACCATCGCCGCGATCTGGCAGGCGCGGTTCGCGGCCTCGCCCTCGACCTCCGGCGGCCGCGAGATCGGATGCCCCTCGGGCCCGCGGATGCCGCGGTCGAAGGTCTCCTGCTGCAGGCGATGCACGAGGTCGCCGTTCTCCGCGTGCACCAGGCAGATCGCCCCGAGGTCGCGGGCCCGCGAGAAGCTCGCGATCAGGGTGGCGTCGTCCACCATGATCGCGTTCTTGTAGGCCATGAAGTGCTTGAAGCTGTTGACGCCGTGGTCGCGGCAGAGGACGCCCATCTCCTCGAAGACCTGCTCGCTCCACCACGTCACCGCGACGTGGAAGGAGTAGTCGGCGGTCGCCTTGCGGGCCCGCTGCCGCCATATCCCGAACGCCTCGAGCAGCGACTGCTGCGGCGAGGGAATCACGAAGTCGATGATCGTCGTGGTGCCGCCGGCCGCGGCGCACGCGGTGCCGGAGAGGAAGTCGTCGACGCTCACCGTGCCCATGAAGGGCAGCTCCATGTGCACGTGCGGGTCGATGCCGCCGGGCATGACGTACGCGCCGCCGGCATCGAGGACCGTGGCGCCCGCGGGCGCCTCGAGACGCTCCCCCACCGCGGCGATCGTCTCGCCCACGACAAGCACGTCGGCGCGTCGTTCCTCTTCGGCGGTGACGACGGTGCCGCCACGGATCAGGGTCGCTTGGGCCATGGGAATCGCTCCGGGCGCCTCACTGGGCGGTGATTGGACCATACGTCTCGGGGCGCCGATCGCGGTAGAACTGCCAGGTGCCTCGCACCTGATCGATCATCGAGAGGTCGAGGTCCGCGATCACGAGTTCGTCGCGATCCTCGCTCGCCTCGACCATGATCTCGCCGCGGGGGTTCGTGAAGTAGCTCGTCCCGTAGAACTTGCCGATGTTCCACGGCGCCTCCGTGCCGACGCGGTTGATGCAGCCCATGAAGTAGCCGTTGGCGACCGCGTGCGCGGGCTGCTCGATCTTCCAGATGTGCTGCGAGAGGCCGGCGACGGTCGCGGAGGGATTGAAGACGATCTCCGCGCCCGCGAGCCCGAGGCAGCGAGCGCCTTCGGGGAAGTGGCGGTCGTAGCAGATGTAGACGCCGATGGTCGCGTAGCGGGTCTTGAAGACCGGATAACCGCCGGTGCCGGGCTTGAAGAAGAACTTCTCCCAGAAGCCCGGGTTCACCTGCGGGATGTGGTGCTTGCGGTACTTGCCGAGATACGTCCCGTCGGCGTCGTAGACCGCGGCGGTGTTGTAGAGCACCCCGCTCATCTCGCGTTCGTAGACCGGGACCACCACGGCCATCTGGTGCTTCTTCGCGAGCGACGCGATGTGCTCGGTGGTCGGCCCCGGCACCGGCTCGGCCGCCTCGTACCACCGCACGTCCTGGCTCGGGCAGAAGTAGGGACCGTTGAAGATCTCCTGCAGGCAGAGGATCTGCACGCCCTTCCGTCCCGCCTCCTCGATCATCGGCACGTGCTTCTCGAGCATCGCCTTCTGGATCTCGGAGACCGGCCGGCTCTCGTCGTTGATCGGGTTCGAGCACTGGATGAGCCCGCAGCGGACGACGCGCGGCGATTGGGACATGTCGAGGACTCCTTCGGGTTCGTCAGAAGATTGTGGCAGCGCCGCGGCGCCGTGCCGCGAGCGATCGGCGGGAATCGCCTTGAACACGCCCGCGCCACGTCTCGCCGGACGACGGACCTTCGCGCTTCACCCGTGCGACCCCTTCTTCGGCCGCAGCGGATGGCCCGCGGGATCGGCGACATGCTCGTTCCAGCTCGCCGGGGGCACCGAGTGCTCGACCCGCTCCATCGAGATGCAGTCCTCGACCGGGCAGACGATCTTGCAGAGGTTGCAGCCCACGCACTCGGTCTCGTCGACCCGCGGGACGCGCGTGCCCTCCTGCGGATGGATGCACTGGTGGGCGCCGTCGTGGCACGCCGCCACGCAGAGCTGGCAGCCGATGCACTTCGCCGCGTCGATCTTCGCGACGGTCTCGTGATTGAGGTCGAGCTCGCCCCACTCGCGGAAGTTCGGCACCGCCTTGCCGACCATCTCCGAGACGCTCGCGAAGCCGTGCGTCCGCAGGTACTCGTCGAGTCCGTCGATCATGTCCTCGACGATCCCGAAGCCCCGCAGCATCACCTCGGTGCAGACCTGCACGGTGCTGGCGCCGAGCAGCATGAACTCGACCGCGTCGCGCCAGTTCGTCACGCCGCCGATTCCGCTGATCGGAAGCCCGAACGACCGCTCGCGGGCGAGCGCCGCGACCATGTGGAGGGCGATCGGCTTGACCGCCGCGCCGCAGTAGCCGCCGTTGGTGCTCGCGCCGCCGACCCGAGGCTCGGGCACGAAGCGGTCGATGTCGACGCCGATCAGGCTCTTGATCGTGTTGATGAGGCTCACGCCCTTCGCGCCGCCGCGCTTGGCGGCGAGCCCGTGCGGCACGATGTCCGAGACGTTCGGGGTGAGCTTCACGAGCACCGGCACGGTGCTGAACTCGACCGCCCACGAGGTGATCCGCTCGTTGACCGCGGGCTCCTGCCCGACGGCGCTGCCCATGCCGCGCTCGCACATGCCGTGCGGGCAGCCGAAGTTCAGCTCGAGCCCGTCGGCGCCCGCGTCGATCGATCGCGCGATGTGCTCGCGCCACTCCTCGCGGGTCTCGAACATGAGCGAGACGATCATCGCGCGATCGGGAAAGAGCCGCTTGGTCTCGGCGATCTCGCGGTAGTTCGCCTCGAGCGGGCGATCGGTGATCAGTTCGATGTTGTTGAAGCCCGCGCCGCGCACCCCGCCGATCGTGTGCCCGCCGAAGCGGCTCGAGACGTTGCGGATCGGCGTGCCGAGGGTCTTCCACACCGCGCCGCCCCAACCCGCCTCGAAGGCCCGCTGCACCTGCAGGCCGCTGTTGGTCGGCGGGGCGCTCGCGAGCCAGAACGGATTCGGCGAGCGGATGCCGCCGGTGTCGGTCGAGAGGTCAGGCATGAGACGCGTCTTCCTTCGCGCGGCGCAGCATGGCGTCGATCGCCTGCGCGGCGCGATCCCCTTCGGCCACCGCGTTGACGACCTCCCTGCCGCCGTTGACGCAGTCGCCCCCGGCGTACCACTTGCGGCGACCCATGAAGCCGTGCGCGTCGACCGCGAGGCGTCCGCCTTCGACGCGAACGCCTTCCATCGCGGCAAGCATCGCCCCGAGCTTCGACTGTCCGATCGCGACGAGCACGAGGTCGGCGTCGAGTTCGAAGTCGCTGCCGCCGATCGGATGCCGCGCCGCGTCGAGCCGCACGCAGCGCAGCTTCGTGACGCGACCGTTGCCTTCGCACGCGGTCGGCACCGCGCCCCACTCGACGCCCGCGCCCTCGGCGAGCGCCGCCTCCCACTCGTGGCGGTAGCCGCTCATCCTCGATCGATCGCCTCGGTAGAGCATCGTGACCTTCGGGACGCCGAGCCCGAGCAGTTCACGCACGCCGTCGATCGCGGTGTTGCCGCCGCCGACGACGATCGCCCGCTCGACGCCCGAGAGGTCGACCGTGCCGAGCTTCATCCGTTCGATCCACGCGGTCGCGCCGAAGACGCCGTCGAGATCCTCGCCCGGCACGCCGAGCGCCGAGTCCGCGCCGAGGCCCACGCCGACGAAGACCGCGTCGAAGTCGCGTTCGAGATCGGCGAGCGAGACGTCCTCGCCCACCCGAACGCCGGTCCGCACCTCGATCCCGCCGATCGCGAGGACCCACTCGACCTCGTCGAGCGAGCGGTCGGCCCGCAGCTTGTAGGGCGCGATGCCGGTCGAGTTGAGGCCGCCGAGGGTCTCCTTCGCTTCGAAGATCGTGCACGCGTGGCCGAGCCGCCGCAGACGATGCGCCGCCGCGAGGCTTGCGGGGCCGCCGCCGATCAGGGCGACGCGGAATCCCGAGTCGGGCCCGGCCTCGAAGAAGGTCCATCCCGCCTCGAAGGCCGCATCGGTCGCGTGCCGCTGCAGGCGGCCGATCGCGATCGGCGGCTGGTCGAGGTGGTTGTAGACGCACGCCCCGACGCAGAGGACCTCGACCGGGCAGACCCGGGCGCAGCTCATGCCGAGGATGTTCGACTCGAGGATCGTCCGCGCGCTGCCGCGCAGGTTGCCGGTCGCGATCTTGCGGATGAACTGCGGGATGTCGATCGCGGTCGGGCACGCCGCGATGCACGGCGCGTCGTGGCAGAAGAGGCAGCGGTTCGCCTCGGCGACCGCCTCGCTCGGCGCGAGCGGCAGCTTGAAGTCGCCGAAGGCGGTCTCGGAACGGGCTTCGGCGGGTGGGTGGGTCATCGTGCAGGCGACGGTACGTCCGCCGGTCGACCGGCGGCGGCCCCGATGCGGAGCTTCGGGCGAGCGCCGCGCGATCGATCTCGCTTCGGGGCGACGCCCGGGACCCGTCAAGATCGGCGAAATGGCCCGACGGGGGCGAATCCCGATCGACCTGAATGCTCAGGCAGTCCGCCCGCTCGCCTCGCTCGCCTTCAGCATCCGGTAGAGCGGCACGTCGACGATGAAGGGGCCGAACGGCACCACCGCCCCGACGAGCCCCCACAGGGTCATGCCGGTCGAGAGCGGGACCCGGCCCTTCCCGAAGAGCAGCATGCCCACATAAAGAAGGAAGAGCAGCCCGTGGAGCGAGCCCACGATGGTGACCGCCATCGGCATGTCCGCGAGGTACTTCAAGGGCATCGCGACGAAGAAGAGGACGAGCGTCGAGGTGCCCTCGACGATTCCCATCCAGATCAGCCAACGCAGGTAGGCAGGATCGCGCAGCGGCGCGGCGGAAGACGGTTCAGGTGGCATGCGGCGATCGTAGCGCCGCCTCCCGGCGCGACGACCCGCCC
>CAZTMB010000085.1:0-5524 GCA_964614695.1 uncultured Isosphaeraceae bacterium
GAAACAACACCGCCCCCGGCGGATGCCGGGGGCGGTGGATGCGATGCGAGGTGAACAGCGTCGCGAGCGACGAACTCAGCCGCCCCAGCCACCCAGCAGGATCGCCAGATCGGAGCCGCCGACGATGCCGTCGCCGTCGAGGTCGGCCGAACCGCCCTTCGTGCCCCAGGCCCCGAGCAGGATCGCGAGATCCGATCCGCCGACGACACCGTTGCCGTCGAGGTCGCCGATCGGTCCGCCTTGTTCGCACACCGAGCGCTCGATGCGGATCATGTCGATGCCCGCCTCGGTCACGGAGTTGTTCGGCGTGTCGTCCACGCTCAGGCGGATTCGAATCGACTCGCTCGGGGGAAGCACCGAAGCGATCGAGATCTGCTGTTCGGTCCAGGCGCTGGCGCTCTGCGTCGTCGCCAGGGCGACCTGCCACGTGGTACCGCCGTCGGCCGAGAGAAGCACCTGAAGGGTGTCCTGCTCCGCGGCATTGCCCGCGTCGTTGCAGAAGAACCAGCGGCGGAAGGTGATCGTCGCGTCGGCGCCGCCGAGCGCGATCTCCGGCGAGGTCAGCGTGGTGGGGCCGAGGTCGAGGTCGTAGGTGCCGGCGGTGCCGCCGGCGGGTCCGTTGTAGGTGACGAAGGCAAACACGCCGTCGGGGGCGTTGCCCGGCGCGGCTTGCTGCCCGCCCGTGACGGTCGCGTTCGGCATGGCCCGCTGCCAGCCGGGGATCGTCATGGTCGAGCTGTTCTCGACGACCCAGCCGCCATCGCCCTCCTCGAAGCTCTGCTCGTAGGCGACTTCGATGCCGGTCGAAACGCTCGCAGCGAACGAACTCGCGGGCGCCGCCGACGGATCGGTCTCGACGCCGCCGTTGGAGAGTTCCGCAGTCACGTAGTAGCGAAGGCTTGAACCGCAGTCGGTCGCAGGAAGCGATGCGATCCAGGAGGTCCCGTCCGAGGCGAGCGGCCGCTCGACCCACGGTCCGCCGTCGGTCGAGACCACCAGCATCGCGGTGCCGTCGACGATCTGCCCGCCGCCGGCGATCGCGATCGCCACGGGGAACTCCGTCTCGACGCCCGGCAGCACGTTCGAGGGCCGACCTTCGGGGTAGCCGAAGTCCAGTCCGATCGGCGGCTGGTTCATGTAGACGAACACGCCTTGGCATCTCGCGATCACCAGGTCGAGCCAGCCGTCGCCGTCGAGGTCGATCGGGGCGGTGTCGTAGGTGTTGGCGAGCTGGTTGTTGGGGATGATCTGCCCGATCTCGTCGAGCAGCGCCGGGACGTTGCCGGTGTTGCGGTAGATGTGCATGCGCCGCCCGGTGGTCGGGCAGAAGGTCGGCAGGTCGGCGTCGACGTCGGCGATCAGCACGTCGGGGCGGCCGTCGTTGTCGAGGTCGGCGATGCGGGTGCGGTTGCCGAACTCGCTGAGGCTGTCGGCGATCACGTAGCTCGTGAAGGTCGCCTGGCCCTGGCTGTTGTTGCCGTTGTTGATGAGGTACTTGTCCTTGCCGTCGTCGATGACGACGAGATCGATCCGGCCGTCGCCATTGAGGTCGCCCGGCTCGATGTTGTAGGGGGCGCCTCCGGAGACCGAGACCGGCCCGATGAAGGAGTTGCCGAGGTTCGCGGGGTTGGCGTACAGGATGCCGACATCCTGACCGCCGGTCAGCGTGTTGACGCGGGCGATGTCGAGATGGCCGTCGCCGTTGAAATCGGCGGCCTTCGCGGCGTTGCCGAACTCCGAGGCGAGCTGCGACTGGGACATCTTGGTGTAGGCGGTGTCGTAGAAGTGGCCCGGACCCGGTCCCGCCGGATCATCTCCCCAGTTGTAGTAGAGGCGATTGTTGTAGTCGTTCGCGCCGCTCTCCGCGGGGCTCTGCTGGCACTCGCCCGGATCGTTGGTGTCGCCGTCCTGGTTGAGATCGATGCACTGCGTGCCGCTCGTCTCGGGCGTGTCGTAGTCGGTCATGAAGAGGTCGGGATAGCCGTCCCCGTTGAAGTCGCCGAACGCAAAGTCGCAGAAGCGGGGGTTCGCGACGTTGCCGTTGGCGGCGTACATCTGCGGGAAGCGCAGGTGCTCGTAGCAGAAGCCGAGCCAGTTCCCCGACGGATCGTTCCCGCGGTTCATGTAGACACGCGGCTGGCCGAGCTGCCAGTCGAGACCGTCGCTCATCGTGGTGCAGGTGACGAGGTCGGTCCAGCCGTCGTTGTCGACGTCGATCGCGTGCACGCGGCGATCGTTGGTCGGATCGGGGAAGCCCAGATAGCCCGGTGAATCGGAGCAGTTGCCGTACTCGGCGGTGCGGTCGACGAGCACGCCGCCCTCGTTCATGAAGACCACGTTCGAGTAGCCGCCGGTGATCGAGCCGGGGAACTTCCGGACCATCACGATGTCGAGGTCGCCGTCGTGGTCGAAGTCGTCCCAGCAGAAGATCTTCTCGAGGTTGTCGTTGACGACGAGCGAGGGATCCGCGACGAGCCGCGCGGAGGTCTCGTTCTCGTAGACGACCCAGGGCGCCTGCGCCATCGCGGAGGAGCCGGCGGCGAGGAGGATCGTGGCGGGCAGGACGCGTCGAGCGAGCATGCGGAGGGTTCCTTTCGGGAGCCGTCGATCGATCGAGGATTCCGGAAGCACGGCGAGCCGGCGGTTCGGCCGGCTCGCGGGAGGGTTCAGGGGCAGCTGCCCCAGGCGGCGAGGACGATGCCGAGATCGACCCCGTTCACGATGCCGTCGAAGTTGAGATCCGCGACGCCGGGATTGCCCCAGCCCGCGAGGACGATGCCGAGATCGACGCCGTTGACGACGCCGTCGGCGTTCAGGTCGCCGGCGCACGCGGCGCAGTTGTCGGGGATGCCGTCGGCGTCACGATCGTCCGAGAGGCCGAGCAGGATCGTCTCGAGATCGGAGATCCCGTCGCCGTTGCAGTCGCCGTCGACTCCGCCGTCGCGCTCGTAGGCGAGGCGGAAGTACTCGAAGTCGACCAGATCGGTGTCGCCGTCCTGATCGAGGTCGCCAACGGCGCAGGCGTCGTCGGGCGTGACCGTGCCGGCCGCGTCGAAGCACGCCTTGAAGAGCGGGAAGTCGAGCAGGTCGACCTTGAAGTCGACTTCGAAGTCGAACTCGAGCCGTCCGAGCGAGCCGAGGAACGCGACGAGCTGAGCCTTCTCCTCGGCGGACAGGGCCGCGAACGCTGCGGCGCTCGCCGCGCCTTCGCCGAACGGACCGTGCGCTTCGATCGCCGCGGTCACGCGATCCTCGAAGGTGCCGCCCGCGGCGGAGCCGTCGTGGAGCATCGGGTCGCGCATCCGCAGGTTCCACAGGACGGGCGTGCGCATCTCGAGCCCGCTCGCATCGCCTTCGGGGAAGCCATCGGCGGCGAGGCCCATGTCGTGCAGCAGGAAGTCCGAGTACGGGCGGATCGTCTTGCCGCGGATCGCCGCCTCGAGGGCGGGATCGTTCGAGGTCGTCCACTGCGGCACGTGGCAGGCGGTGCAGCCGACCGCGGCGAAGACCGTCTCGCCGGTCATGCCCGATCGCGGCGTCTGCGGCGGCACGGAGAGATACCGCTGGAAGTGCGTCACGCGATCGATGAACTCGTAGCCCTCGTCGTCGGCGATGTCCTCGGGATCCGCGACCGGGTCGCAATCGGCCAGTCGCTCGTAGTCGCCGTTCGGGGCGTTCTCGGTGGGGATGAGCCGGTTGGTCAGGCCCATCTCGTTCCGCGAGGCGTCGGCCGAGAAGGTGAGCACCGTCGCCACCTGCGCCTTCCAGCCGAAGCGGCCGGCGCGAAGCGGACTCTTGGGTGAGGCCTCGAGCGGGCGCACCCAGTGCACACGCCCGGAGATCCCATCGCCATCGAGGTCCTGCGGATCCTCGTTGGCGGCGATCGCCGCATCGGGGATCGCCTCGATCATGCCGAAGGCCAAGGAACTGTTCGTCACCCGCACGATCACCACGTTCGCCTGGTCGGGCACGAACTCGCCGCAGCCGACGCCGGTGGTCTGCGTCTGCAGCAGCGGGCCGCCGACGGCCTCGAGGTTCTCGAAGACGTCCTTGTCCTCGAAGCCGAAGTGGGTGACCGCGATGTTGCCCCAGCCGCCGACCGGGGTCGAGTGGCAGCTCTGGCAGTTGCTCTTGTTGAAGATGGGTCCGAGGCCGTCCTGCGGCGAGAGCGGCGTCGTGTAAAGGACGCGACCCTCGGCGAAGAGGGCCAGTTCCGCTTCGGTCAGCCCCCGCAGCGGGGAACCGGCACGCGGCTGAAGTTCGAGCAGTCCGTTGGCGGCGGCAGGGCCGGCGATCAGGAACGCGGAGCCGATCGAGGTGAGGAGCAGGCGGATCGGATGGACCACTCGACGACTCCGAAGGCGAAGAGGACAGCAGACCGGCGGCAGGGCAGGTCGGGAGGCACGCACGGCCCAACCTGAAATCATGGCACGATCGGAGCGGGGCGACCGCCCCGACTTCCGACACCCTTCAAAATAGACCGGCTACGGGACCTCGGGCGGCCGGGTTTCAGAAGGGTTTGAGAATTCCATCGATGCCGTCGTCTCATCGCGGGTCGAGCGGGACGCCTCTATCCTCCCGCTCGTTCCGATCCGGATTCGACTTCGGCGTGCCGCCGTCGCGTTTCCGGGTCCGCCTGCACCTCATGATCCCCGCCGCGACTCGACCCCGAACCCTCGCCCGAGCGACCGTCCGATGGGGCGTCGGGGCGGGGGCGTGGCTCCTGGTCGTGGCCTGCCGCGAGGCTCCGGAGCCACCCGTGCCAAGTCCGGACGCCGTCGCGACGTCGAGCGCGACCCGCGAGCCCCGCGAAGCGTCGCCCGACGACTTCCGCATCGACGCCGGCCGCAAGCTCCTGCAGTCGGGCCGATTCGACCTCGCCGAGACGGCCCTCCGCACGGTGCTCTCGGAGAAGCCCGCGAGCGATCGTGCCAAGTTCTTCCTCGCGGTCTCGATCGCCAAGCAGAAGCGGTACGGCGAGGCGCGATCGCTCTACGAAGAGGTGCTTCTCAGCGATCGCGCGTTTCCCGAGGATCGCCACGTCGACCACTTTCTCGGCTGGACCCTCTACTACCTCGGCGAGCCCGCCGCGGCCCGCGAGCACTTCCTCGCCCACGTCGAGGCGGTGCCCGAGGAGGGCGACTCGGCGTTCGCCCTCGGCCTCATCGCCCTCGATGCGGACGAACGCGCCGAGGCGGAGCGCTGGCTGACCGAGTCGATCCGCCGGCAGGAGGGCGAGCCGGCGCTCGCCCGCGAGGTGGCGAAGTCGCACGCGCGGCTCGGCGATCTGCGCTGGCGCGAGGAGCGGATCGACGACGCCGTCGAGCACTGGCGCACCTGCGTCGCGATGTGGCCGGATCACCACGAGGCGTGGAGCAAGCTGGCTCGCGCCTACGCGCGGCTCGGCCGCGATGCCGACGCGGCCATGGCGTCGCGGCAGTGGGAAGCGGCGCTCGCGCGAGTCGGTCGCGGTCCGGTCGACTTCAGTCCCGGCGAGTCGGAGGGCGACGAGCGTTGAGCGGCG